>DASPTE010000085.1:0-13691 GCA_035623585.1 Steroidobacteraceae bacterium
CACTCTCGCGGGCGCACTTGCCGAGATGATCGCCGGCATCGTGTTCTTGACAATCGTGATGCATGCGGCGCGCTGGCTCGCAGCCCGCCACGCACTCCTCGCCAAGGCGCTGCTCGTCGAACCGGGCGCCTGAGGGGCGCAACGCGGCGCACCGCGCAGGTACACTCGCGCTCCGATGCACCTCAACGCGCCCCTCGCCCTCGGCGTGCTCGCTCTCTTCGCTGCGGCCCTGCCGCGCGCGGGGGACGCTGATCCGGAGCCGGCTACCACTCGGGCAGCGCACGGCGGTGGCTGCCTCCCGGGGGGCGAGGGTTATCTGCGTGCGCGGATCCGCGGTGCACTGAACCTTGATATCGACTGGCACAACGCCGAGATGGAGTGCGCGGGCGGCCCGCGCGCGGATGGCAGCGGGCTGCGCTTGAGCTTTGCCGGGCCCGAGCGCGGCGGCGGGCGGCGGCTGCGCATGGTGTTTGGCGTCGACGCGGTGCGCGAGGGCCGCGCGGGCCAACACCTGCCCACCAATCTCACCGTCTTCTTCGAAGGCGAAGAGCGGCTCTTCGCAACGCGCGGCGAGGATCGCTGCACCGTGGACGAGCTGCACCAGGAGCGGCTCGGCGCCCTCGGCGGCCCCAAGCGCAGCTACCGCATCATTGGCCGCGGATTCTGTACATCCCCCGCGAGCGCGCTTGGGGGCGATGCGCGCATCCTCGTACAGCGGTTTGATTTCGCCGGTCAGGCGCTCTTTGAGGACGCGGCGCCCGAGAGCGCGGCACCGCCGAAGTCCTAGGGGAAACCGTGCCAACCCGAGCGCTCACACTCCGACGAACCTCCCGCATGGCCGCACTCGCCGGTGCGATGCTCACGCTCCTCGCTCCGGCGGCCTGTGCTCAGGAAGCGCCTGCACCGCTTGAGTTGCGGACTTTCCCGCGCACCGAGCTCACGGTCATCCATCGCGATCCCCAACATGGTACCCAGCGCTTCCTCTTCGATGTCTGGGTCGCTGATACCGAGCCGCGCGCCGAACAGGGGCTCATGTTCGTGAGCGACCTGCCGGAGAACAAGGGCATGCTCTTTCCGCTCACCCCGCCGCGCGTCGAGACCATGTGGATGAAGAACACCTATATCGAGCTCGACATGCTCTTCGTACGCCCCGACGGCCACATCGCAAAGATCATTGAACGCGCGCATCCGCTCTCGCTCGCAACGCTGAGTTCGGACGAGCCGGTAGCAGCGGTGGTCGAACTCAAAGGGGGCGAAGTGGCAAAACTAGGCCTGCACACAGGCGACACGGTGACCTGGAAGAAACCAACCCCCTAGCGGGAGGGCGCGCGCTCTGAATGCGTGGCGGTGCCTGCGCTCGCCGGCTTGTGTTTTGCGCGATGCGAGAGGATCGGCTTCTGAACGGGCGCGCCGTAGGCATGCTTCTTTGAGTTTGGGCGCGGCGCGAATGAACTCGCCTTGCCCTGCAGCTCCTTGTCCCCGTTCCCGGAGCAAGGCTCGGGGACGCCGCGCGCAAGCATCCCCGCGAGCGCGCTCACGATAAGAAAGCACATTAGAGCCCGCTTCACCTGAGAGGACCCTCCGCTCGGGTCCTAAGAGTCTACGCAGGCCTCGCCTGAGATGAAGTGCGCGAGTGTTATCGCAAGACGTGCGTCACACGGCGCGCCGGCCGGCGCGTGAGCTCTCACTCCTCTTCGGAGCGCGGCTTCCAGGCCTGGGCCAGTTCCTGTTGCTTGCGCGGGGGCACTGGGTCGTAGTGTGAGAGCGCCATCGTGTAGGCACCCTCCCCGCCCGTGAGCGCCTTGAGGCGCGACTGATATTCGGAAACTTCCGCGAGCGGCACGAACGCCATCACCGTCGCCCGCTGTCCCGGGAGCGAGCTGTTGCCGTTGATGCGCGCGCGCTTCGTCGCGAGGTCGCCCGTGATATCGCCGATGGCGGTCGCCGGGGCGGTGATCTCGAGCCGCATGATCGGCTCGAGCACGATCGGGGTGGCCTTCTGCAGCGCATCGAGAAAGGCCTTGCGGCCGGCGGAGACGAACGCCACTTCCTTCGAGTCGACCGGGTGGTGTTTGCCGTCGGTCACCGTGACGCGCACGTCCTGGATCGGAAAACCGGCGAGCGCGCCCTCGGCGAGCACCTGGCGCACGCCTTTTTCCACCGCCGGGATGTACTGTCCGGGGATCGCCCCACCGACCACATCGTCGACGAATTCGAACCCCGCCCCGCGCCCGAGCGCCTCGACCCGCAGGTACACCTCGCCGAACTGCCCGGCGCCCCCCGTCTGCTTCTTGTGGCGGCAATGTCCCTCGGCGGCCCGCGTGATGGTCTCGCGGTAGGGGATGCTCGGCGGATGGGTCTTCACGTGCACGCCGTAGCGTTCGACCATGCGCTCCTGCAGTACCCGCAGATGAAACTCCCCCATGCCGTAGAGCACGGTTTCATTGAGCGCAGCGTGATGCTCGATGCGCACGCAGGGGTCTTCCGCGGTGAGCTTGTGGAGCGTGTCGGCGAGACGCTGCTCGTCGCCGCGCCGCTCGGGCTCGATGGCGATGCCGAGCATCGGCGGCGGATAGGAAACGGGCTTGAGGTGATACTGATCCTCATCGTGCGAGTCGTGCAGCACCGCATCGAGATGCAGCTCATCGACCTTGGCGATCGCACAGATGTCGCCCGGGATCGCGCTCGTCACCTCGGTGGTTTCCTTGCCGAGGAGCCGAAAGAGGTGCGCGATCTTGATCGGCTTGCGGGCATCGCCCACAAAGAGCTGACTTCCCTGGCGCACCGTGCCCTGATGCACGCGCAGCACCCCGAGCTTGCCGACGTACGGGTCGATGCTGACTTTGAAAACGTGCGCGATCACGTGCTTCGCCGGATCGGCACTCACCGGCACGCGCTCGGCGCTCTCGCCACTGCCCTTGACGAAGGGCGGCGGATTGCCTTCGGTCGGATTGGGCATGAGCCGCTCGAACACCGTCAACAGTTCCGCGACCCCGGCCCCACTCTCCGCCGAGGCAAAGCACACCGGCACCAGATGCCCCTCGCGCAGCGCTTGCTCGAAGGGGTCGTGCAGCTGCTCGGGCGAGAGTTCCTCGCCCTGCTCGAGGTAGAGCGCCATGAGCTTCTCATCGAGCTCGACCACCTGGTCGATGATCTGCGTGTGGGCGGCCTCCACCGAGGAGAAGTCTGCCGCGCGCCCGTGCGGCTGGAAGAAGCAATCGACGACGGCATCGCCGCCGCCTGCGGGAAGATTGAGGGGCAGACACTCCGGACCCACCGCCTCGCGCAGCTGCCGCAGCACCTCTTCGCAGTGCGCATCGGGACTGTCGATCTTGTTGATGATCACGAGGCGGCAGAGCTCGCGTTCGCGGGCGAACTCCATCAGGCGCAGCGTGTGCGTATCGACGCCGCCGGCGCCATTGATGACCACCGCCACCGCCTCCACCGCCTCGAGCACCGAAAGCGCCTTGCCGAGAAAATCCGCAAACCCCGGGGTGTCGATCAGGTTGATGTGCACGCCGTCGGCGTCGAAGCCACAGATCGCGGTGTCGAGCGAGTGCTGCAGGCGCTTTTCCTGCGGGTCGAAATCGCACACCGTGGTGCCGCGCTGCAGGCTCCCGCGGCTGCGGATTGCACCCGCCTGTGCAAGCAGCGCCTCAACGAGTGAGGTCTTGCCGGCGCCCGCCTGGCCGACGATGGCGATGTTGCGGATGTCCGAAGTCGTATAGGCCATGGTGCGGCTCTTCTCTCTTGCGGTGGGTACCGGCGCCGCATGAGTGCCACCGGTCGGACAAAAGCCTACTCCGATGGGCCCGCCCGCGGCTACTCGGGGTACCATGAGCGCTGCGGATGAACGGCAAAGGCCCTGGCGCCATGGAGACCGAAGGATGAGCGACCCGAGAAGCGATGCTGATGCGGCACGCGCGGCGCGCCGTGCGCGCAAGATTCAGCGCCAGCTCGATGAGGCGCTCGAGGCGAGCTTTCCGGCGAGTGATCCGGTCGCCATCGTCACCTCGAACGCCGAGGAGGACTGGGAGGACGAGGGTCCTGAACCCGCCGCCAAACCGCCCACGGGCGGCGCGCGCGAGTGACACCTAGGGCGCGGTGAGCTCGAGCGCCGAGCCGGCCTGATTCACGGTCGTGAGCACGAGCGGGCGTCGCCACACGCGCTGCAGATAGTCGAGTACCTTGCGGCTACGCTCGAGGTCGAGTCCGCGGCCATCGACCGTGCTGTCGTGGGTGAGTTCGAGCGTGCCGTCGTTGCGCACGTGTGCGGCGGTGACGGTCGGTGCGCCGAAATTGTATTTCGGCGCGAGCAGCACCTCATGCAGCGCGGTGAGGTCTGTATCGAGCACTTTGATCTGCCCGTCGCTGCGTGCGCTGTAACGGAAGAGCCCGAGTTCCTGCGCCAGCTCGCGCGTCAGGTGGTTGCGCACGAAACCGAAGTCGTCGTCCTGCTCCATGATCTTGCGCGCCTTGGCGAGCCCGTCGCGCTCGACGATCTTCTCCCACATCGCGAACCCGAGGTGATACGGGTTGACCGAGAGCGCCACCTGCTTTTCGGCGGCGATCGGCCGCACGACATCCGAGTGGCACTTGATGGCATCGACGTAGGCCTGTTGCGGAATGAAGTCCGCCTCGCGCAGCAGCCGCGCGTGCCAGTAGGACGCCCAGCCCTCGTTCATGATCTGGGTCGCGAACACCGGGTAGAAATAGAACGATTCCTCGCGCACCGCGAGGAAGATGTCGCGCTCCCAGCTCTCCATCTCCGGGGCGTAGTTGGCAACGAACCAAAGCAGATCGCGCTCGGCGTGCGGGGGAATCGGGGCGCGCTTTTTCGCCTCCACCGTCACGGCGCCCCCGGTTGCCGGCTCGAGCGCCGCGAAACGGCGGCGGAAGGTATCGTCGACGATGGACTTCGAATCGTCGAGGTACTCGGGGTAGCGCGTGCGCCGCAGCGGCTGGTCGATGTCGACGTGCTGCTCGAGGGCGAGCGCGGCATCGAGCACCGCCTCCACGCGCTGCGCGCCGTAGCTCTCGATCGCCCGCTGGATCTGGCGTGCGTGGTTCGCGGCGTGCTCGACGATGCGCTCGCTCACCTGCTCCTGGCAGCGGCGAAAGAGCAGGTTGTTGCGCGAGAAATCGGCGTGACCGAGCACGTGTGCGGTCACGAGAATGTTTTCGGCGAGACCGTTGCTCGCGGCGAGGTAGGCGTGGCCCGGATTGCCGGGAAACACCACCTCGAAGAGGCGCGAGTGTCCCATGTGACGTTGGATCAGCTGATAGATGTAACGCACGCCGAACGACCAGTGCGGCATGCGCACCGGGAGCCCATAGACGGCGATCTCCGTCATGAAGCTGTCGGGGACCGCCTCGAAGTCGACCGCATGAAAGCTAAGACCCGAGCGGGCGGCGAGCTCCTCGATGCGCCGCACGTAGCTTTGCCAGTCTTCGCTCATGGTGTGCCGGGGGCAGGAGGATTCGCGGCGGCCTCGTGCTCGGCGGTGAAGAAGTGCCGCACGGCGCCCCAGACGTCATCGAAATCGTTGAGCGCATAGCTGCCCGCGGCGTAGCCCGCGGCGGCGAGCTCCGCGAAGAGCTTGCCGGTCTCGGTGGCGAGCTGGCGCGAGAGACCCGATGAGACCTCGACGTAGCCCGTGTAGCAGGTGTCGGCGGCAATCGCGGTGAGCGCACCGCGCGCCTCCGCCGCATCGCTCACCGAGTTGTCGCCGTCGGACGCGTAGAAAAGATAGATGTTGGAGCGGCCGGGGTTGTAGCGCGCATCCATGATCTCGCGCACCTTCGCGAGTCCCGTGGACGCCACCGTGCCGCCGGTGCCCGTCACCTGGAAGAAATCCGGTTCGTTGAATTCCCAGGCCTCGGTCGTGTGCGCGACGAACACCGTCTCCAGTGAGCGGTACTCGCGGCGCAGCCCCTGCACGACCCAGAAGAAGAAAGTCTTCGCGAGCTTGCGATCGCGATCGGACATGCTGCCCGAGACATCGAGCATGAAGAACACCACCGCGTGCACGGCGGGCTGCCGGCGTCTTGCGAGCTGGCGAAAACGCAGATCCTCGTCGGTGAAGGTCGGGGTCGCCCCGGGCGCGCCGCGCCGCTTGACGAGCTCCTTGAAACTTCTGCGCCGATCGAGCCGCGAGCGCGCGCCGCGGCGGTCCCAGCCCTCACGCGTCCAGTCGGTCTCATCGGAGGGGCCGGCGCGCGCCTTCAGATTCGGCAGCTGCATCTCCTCCCAGAGCCAATCCACGATGTCGTCGACCTTGAACTCGAGCAGCAGCTGCACCTCGCCCTCATCGCGCCCGCCCGCGCCTTTCTCCCCCGGCCCCTGCTCCTTGGTCGGATCGGAGAACACATCGCCCGGTTTCGCCTTGCCCTGGCCGGCACCCTGGCTCTCCTCGGGGCGGCGCAGCCGGAAGTGATAGTGCTCGAGCATGCGCACGGGCACGCGCACGGTGCGCGCGCCGTCGTTGATGACCTCGCCGCCCGCGATGATCTCGGGGAGATTGGCGCGCACTGCTTCGCGCACTTTTTCGTCGTGACGCAGCCAGTCGCGCGCGCCGCGTGAGAACAGCTCGTACCACTTCGCCGCGCCCGATGCTTCGCCGCGCCCGCCGCCCGCATCACCCATGGCTTACTGGTACTCCTTTTGCGGGCGGCCCGCTACTCCTGGGCGAGGAGCGTAGTGACGTAACTCAGCGCCTCCTTGGCGCTGTGTTCGTCATAGCCGTATTCGTTGACGAGGCGCTGCTGCACGACGGAGATCTTCTGACGCGCATCCTCGTCGGGGCGTGCGGTCGAAGTGACGAGCCGCAGCACATCGCGCCGCTCCTCGAACAGATACTGCTCGATCGCCTCGCGCATGCGCGCGTGGCTTGCGAGCTTGAATTTCTCGCCCGCCTTGAAGGCCACCATCGCCTTGCGCACGACCTCCTGACGGAACGAGAGCTTGCCCGAGTCCGACACCTTGATCTTTTCCTCCACCGAGCGCAGGAAGCGCTCATCCGCCGCGCGGCTCTCGCCGGTGATCGGGTCGGTGACCTGGCGGTGATCGAGCGAGGCTTCGACCTCGTCGAGATACTTCTCGAGCAGCTGCTGCGCCTCTTCCTCGAAGGAGGCGAACATTGCCCGATGCACATCCTCCTTCACCCAGCGGTTGTAGAACTCCTTGCGCGCGGTGACGAGGTGATCGATCCAGGCCTTTTTCTGCTTGATGTCCATGCGCGCATCGCTCTCGATGCCGTCTTTCAGCGCGAGCAGGAGCTCCATGCTGGTGAGGCTGTGCGTGTTGCCGCGGGTGATGGCGTTGGATATCGCGTTGATCACAAAGCGCGGGCTCACTCCCGTCATGCCCTCCTCGGGCGTCTCGGCGTGCAGCCGCGCGGCTTCCGTCTCCGCGACCCCCTCGACTGCCTCGCCCGCGTACAGGCGTAGCTTCTTCGGCAGATCGAGCCCCTCGCGCTCGGGCTTCGCAAGACGCGTGAGGATGCCGAACACTGCGGCGAGATTGAGCACGTGCGGATCGAGATGCACGTTGCGGAAGGCGGGCGCACCTGAGACGAGCTTCTGGTAGATGCGCGCCTCATCGCGATAGGAAAGCGCATAGGGGATCTTGATGATCACCATGCGATCGAGCAGCGCCTCGTTCTCCTTCTCCTGGAGGAACTTGTGGAATTCGGCGAGATTGGTGTGCGCGAGAATCGTCTCATCGAGGTGGATGAGCGGGAAGCGCGACACCTTGACGTTCTTCTCCTGCGTGAGCGTGAGCAGGAGGTACAGGAACTCGCGCTTGACCTTGAGAATCTCGATCATCTCGAGCACGCCGCGGCTCGCGGCATACACCGCTCCCGACCAGGACCAGGCACGCGGGTCGCCCTCATCGCCGATCTGCGCCACCTTGGCGAGATCGACCGAACCGACAAGGTCGGCGATGTCGGCGGTGGTCGGATCGTGGGGCGCGTAGGTACCGATGCCGACGCGCGAGGCTTCGGCGAGGAACACCCGCTCGACCGGCACGCGCACGAAGTCACCCTCGAACTCGCGCTCGACGAAATCGCGCGCCCAAGGCGAGAGCTCGCCCTGGACGTTGACGCCGTAGCGATCACGAAACTCGGCACGCAGGCTCGTCGGAATGAGATTGAGCGGATTCTCGCGCAGGGGCGAGCCGCGGATCGCGTAGAGCGCGCCCTCGTCGGTGCGGCTGTACTCCTCGAGCCCGCGCTTGAGCAGGATCGCGAGCGTGGATTTGCCGCCCGAGGGCGGCCCGAGGAGCAGCAGCAGCCGCCGCCCGACATCGGAGCCCGCGGCCGCGGCCTTGAAGTAATCGACGACGCGCGAGAGCGGCTCATCGATGCCGAAGAGTTCGCGCTTGAAGAGCTCGCGCGCGCGAGTGCTCTCGGGAGCGTCGGGCTGCGCGGCACGGCCGTGCCAGCGCAACATGTCCCAGATGTACTCGTGGCTGGTGCGGGCGAGTGCCGCGGGGTTGGCGGGCAGAATGGTTGCGAGGTAATCGCCGAACGTACCTTCCCAGCGCTGCGCGCGGTGCAGGCGGCTGAAGGAGCTCAGCGTGTCGATGAAATCAGCGGTCTTGCCGCCAGAACTCTGCTCAGCAGCGAGCGGTCGCATCGTCCTTCCCTCCCATCGAGCTCATGGGTCTTTTACCCTCCGGGCGATGCGGGGCGATGCCAGCTTCGCCTGACAAAAACGTTAGTCCCAACGCCTCACACAATGAGTGACGGCCTTCTTGTCCTGACGCACTCATTACGTTAAGACGGTCACAGGCGCGGATTGTTCACTCACGCGGCCGCGAGCGCCACTGTGATCTTAAGTATTGGCCGAAGATTTGGAGCGCAGGGCACGAGCGGCTCTTAAGTGTCTGATTGCAAAGCGCTCGGTGGCTGCACCCGAGTGGTGCACGCACCAGGGCGGGGCGCAGAGCGAACCTTCGTTTACATCATGGGCTGTGCGCGGCGCGCGCAGCGTGGAAAATCCGCGCGCGCCGCATGCTGCGAGCGCAGATGACGCTGCACCATGGCGAACCGGGGCGCGCGCTGCGCAAGCCGTTCCGGCGCGCGCGCGGGCGGGGCGCTGTCACAGCGCAAGCGCGCGAGAGTACAAGCAAAAGCGAGCAGTGCTTCAGAGTTTGCTGAGTGCTTTCTGCACCCCCCTCGTTAATGTGAACTGACGCACTGCGCTGCCCGCTTGGCTACATATCCTGCGACCACGGGGTTCTCCGCGCTCAAGAGCGCAGTCCTCGGGTTGCGGCGCTTCGTTCCAGCCCACGGAGAACCGCCCGGCCGCCTGACTGAGATTGCTGGAGAAACGCCACTTGGCCAGTGCACCCTCGGCATCGCGCACTCCGGAAGCCGCGCCAAGCGCGGCCGCTGGCACGTCGCCCGCCGCGGACGTCACCGTAATCACCACCCGCGACGATTTTATCCTCGAGCTCGGCCCGGTCATCGGCGGTCGAGCCGCACTGCATCCGGTCAGCTCAGTCGGTGCGGCGCTCGAGGGAATGGCCGCCATCAAGGGCACGCAGCTCCTTGCGATCGACGCCCGATGTGTCGGGAACATGCCCGCGGCGCTCGAGACGCTCAACACCAAGGCGCCGAACACCGTCGTGCTGGTATTCGCCAACAGCGTCGTCGAAGAAAGGTTCGGCGAGGCACTGCGCGGGAGCCGTGCGTTCGCCGTGTTGTCCTTCCCGATCGATGCGGGCGCGACGCAGGCAGCGTTTGATGGCGCGGTCGCCGTCGCCGAAGCGAACCGCGCCACCGCAAGCGCGGCTGCCGCCGCACCGAAGCCGAAGACTGCCTCGCTGGTTGCCGCCCCGCCGCCCCCGCCCCCGAAACCGGCAGCGGTCGTGCGGGTGGCAACGTCTGCACCGGCACCGCTGCCGACGACACTCGCGTCGGTGTCGTCGCTCGCGCCCTCAGCGCCCGAACCTTCTCCCGACTCGCCCACACTGCTCTCGCCCAACGGTGCGATCGCGAATCTGTTCGCGGGCAACAAGAAGAGGACGCTGCTCGTCGCCGCCGCCGTCGGCGCGCTCGCCCTCGGTGGCGTGCTTTGGTTCCTGATTAATGCCGTGCGCGGCACGGGCGGGGAAAGCGCGGCTGATCTTGCGCCGATCCCGGCGCCGACCGCCGAAACCACCCTCATCAAGGGTAAGGTCGATGAACTCCTCGAGAAGGCACGTCTCGCGATCCGCGAACGCCGCTTCGCCGAGCCCCCGGGCGACAACGCGCTCGTGTACTACCGCTCGGCGGCCGCGGCGGATCCCTCGAGCGCCGAAGCGCGCGATGGCCTGCAGCGCGTCGCGGGGGTCTTCGCCGGGCGTTTCGGCGAAGCGATGAGCGCGAAGGGCTACGACGAGGCCGCGCAGAACCTTGCGAACTTCAGAGCCGCGGCACCCGCGGGCGATCCGCGCGCGCTCGCCATGGCGCAGCAGTTCTATGCCGCGGTCGTGGGCAAAGCACTCGCCGACGGCGCCCTCGAGCGCGCGAGCGCATTCGTGCGCCAAGCCGAAGAGTCGGGTCTGATCAACTCCGAACAGCTCGCCAAGTGGCGCACCGAGATCAGCCGACGCCAGAAGGACACGAAGTCGGGGCGCCTCGCGACACTCGTCGAGGAGCGCATCCGCTCCGGCAGACTCACCGAGGCGAACGACAGCGCCCGCAGCTACCTGCAGGCCCTCCAAACGGTCGCTCCCAACAGCGCCGACGCGCAACGCGCCACTCAGGAACTCATCGCAGCCTACGTGCACAACGCCCGCGAGGCGGTGCGCACCAAGAACAGCGCCGAAGCCGAACGCTGGCTCAAAGAGGCGCGCGCGCTCGGGATGAGCTCAACCGATGCCGCAGCTCTCGAGCGCGAGATCGCCGAAGTGCGCCCGAAGGCCGCAAGCGAGCCGTCCGCGGCGCGCGCCGTGTCTGCGCCACCGCTCGCGCCGCGCGCGCCCCCGCTCGATCCCGCGACACTCGCCTCGAGCCTCAAACCGATCAAGAGGCCGCCGCCCGCGTATCCGGACGGCGCGCTCAGCAAGCACCAAAGCGGCAGCGTGCTGCTCTCCTTCACCGTCGACACCAAGGGCGAGACGCGCGACATCAAAGTCATCAACTCGACGCCCGAGGGAACCTTTGACCAGGCCGCGATGAGTGCGGTGAAGAACTGGCGCTATGAGCCGATGCTGGTCAATGGCACGGCGGTCGAGGTGCCGGTGAAAGCCCAAGTGCGTTTCGAACTGCCGAAGTAGCAAAGGAGATTCCCGGGATGGCTCAAGCAGGAACAGGGCGGGGCGGCCAGCTGATCACGGTCAGCATCGGTGCCGCACTTGCGCTACTGATGGGCCTCGTGCTCTTCGTGGGCGTGCGCCTCGCGACGCAGCTGCGCGCCGACATCGTCGCGCTGCAGACCTCGAGCACGCTGCAGAACTACCCCGCCGAGATCTCCCGCCAGCTGAACACGCTGCGCGATCGACTCGAGGTGCGCGCGTATGCCGGCCAGGGGCTCGCGGACCTGCAGGGCACGGTGCGCCGCTTCGACCAGGACCTGAAGAACCTCGGCGCGAGCGACAGCGCCGACTGGCCGCAGCTCGGACGGGCGCTGCGGCTCTGGCACGAATACACCCCGGTGCTCGATCCGGTGCTCACCTTCAACGCCCAGCCCTACCTGGACTCGGACAAGGGAGGCAGTGTCCTCTCGAACGAGGGCCGCAAGTTCTACGTCGACGTCAAGCGCGCGCAGCTCTTTGCCGCGGACAATGCCGCGACACTGCAGGCGCAGCTCGCCACCCTCGCCGCGACGCTGCAGCGTGCCTCCTCCGATGCCGCCGCGAACCTGCGGACGCTGCTCCTCGGGGGCGTACTCGCGGCACTCGTGCTCGCGCTGTTCGCCGGCTACTTCCAGATCTCGCGCTCGCGGCACGAACGCGCCGCACGCGATGCCCAGGAGCAGACGCGCGATATCCTGAAGACCGTGCAGGAGGGCTTCTTCCTGCTCGATTCCAACTACCGCATCGGTTCGGTGTGGTCGGATGCACTCGTGCACATGTTCAGCCGCGAGGATTTTGCCGGGCTGAGCTTCGAGGAACTGCTCAAGGACCTGGTGTCGGCCGCGACCCTCACGACCGCGACCAAGTACATCAAGCTCCTGTGGGGCGAGCGCGCGCACGAGAACCTGATCAAGAGCATCAACCCCCTCGGTCAGCTCGAGATCACCATGGACAACGGCCATGGCGGCAAAGAGACGCGCTTCCTGCAGTTCGACTTTCACCGCGTCATGGGAGCGAAGGGAATCAAGCACGTCCTCTGCGCGGTTACCGACATCACCTCGAGCGTGCTGCTCGCGAAGGAACTGCAGGAATCGCAGGACAACGCCAACGCACAGCTCGACATGGTGCTCTCGCTCCTGCACGTCGATCCCGTGCAGCTGATCTCGTTCATCGACACCGCCGAGACCGGACTCAAGCTCGTCAACACGATTCTCAGGGAGCCCGCGCGCACCGACGTCGAGTTCCGCAAGAAACTCACCGGGCTCTTCCGCGAGCTGCACGCGCTCAAGGGCGAAGCCATGGCGCTCAACCTCAAGAGCGTCGCGAGCCGCGTGCATGCGCTCGAGGACATGGTGAGCGAGCTGCGCAAGAAACCCGAGCTCTCGGGCAACGACTTCCTGCCAATAGTGCTCAAGCTCGATGAGTTGCTGGCGCACCTGCGCGGCGTGCGCGAGATGGCCTCGCGCATCTCGGCACTCAAGATGACCACCTCGGGCGCTGCGATGGTCGCATCGGCCGCGACCGTTCACATGCCGGCTCCCGAGGCGGCCAGGATGGCCGCGAGCGCGGCGGCCGAGTCCGCACACAACCGCTCGGCGGTCGAGGATCTCGCGCCGGCGTTGCAGGCGATGGCCGAGCGTCTCGCGGCGGATCACGCCAAGCGCTTCCGTCTCAAACTCGAGGGCCTCTCCCAGGTACCCCCCTCCTATCAGGCGACCATCAAGGACTGCCTCATCCAGATGCTGCGCAACGCCGCCGTGCACGGTATCGAGCCCCCCGACGTGCGGCGCGTGCAGACCAAGGACGACGTCGGGGTCGTGCGGGTCGATTTCCGCAAGGCGGGCGAGGGCTACGAGCTCGTGTTCGAGGACGACGGCGCCGGGATTGCACCCGAGACGCTCAAGGCGGCCGCGGTGCGCCGGCGGCTCATCACTCCCGAGGAAGCGGCCGCGATGGATACCCGCGGCGCCATGGCGCTCATCTTCCGCCCCGGGTTCTCGACCCAGGAGCAAGTCTCGATGGATGCGGGCCGCGGCGTCGGCATGGACGTCGTGGCGCGCAGCGTCTACGGGCTCGGCGGCAAGATCGGCGTCACCACGCATCCGGGCAAATACACCCGCTTCAAGATCATCCTCCCGGCCGCGGAAGCGGTCAGCACGGCAGTCGCCTAGATTGTTTCTGAGAGTGCATGCACATGAAGAGTAACGGCCAGGCTGGAGCCAGGCGGATCCTGAAACTCCTGATCGTCGACGATTCCAACCTTATTCGTCGGCGCATCGAGCGCTCGCAGCAGTTCGAGGACTTGAAGCTCGTCGGCACCGCGGGGAATGGGATCGAGGCACTCGAGATCTTCAAGAAAACCGACCCGGACGTGGTCACGATGGACATCACTATGCCGCGCATG
>DASPTE010000101.1:0-10927 GCA_035623585.1 Steroidobacteraceae bacterium
GGTTCGAGAGGTGCACCTCGATGAACGGGAGCCCGGTCGCGAGAATGGCATCGCGCAGCGCGATGCTGGTGTGGGTGAAGCCACCCGGATTGAAGATCATGAACGCGCAGCCCTCACCCGGGGCGCGGTGTATGCGGGCAATGAGCTCGTGCTCGGCGTTGCTTTGGAAGGCGAGGAGTTCGTGCCCGAGCTCACGCGCGAGCGCTGCGCAGCGCTTTTCGATGGACTCGAGCGTATCGCTCCCGTAGATCGCCGGTTCCCGCGTGCCGAGGAGATTGAGGTTCGGACCATTGAGTAGCAGTACTCGGGACATCGCCGGAGTGATTTGTTATCCGAGCCGCGGGGAGCACAAAGCGACGCGAATGTACCCTAATTCGCTGCCATTGGGGTACTTCTTGTAGTGATTTGCGAGGATCTCGCAGGAATTGGCGCCTAGTGAGGGATTCCTTCCGCAGGCTCCGGGCGCTCGCCCCCAAGCCCTCGCGTGCCCTCTGCAATCGCCTGCCGGGCGAGGGGGAGGGTGAGCCGGCCCGTATCAAGGTCATGTAGGCGGTCGAGGATCAGGTTCGTCTCGTCCTGGTGGAGCTCCCCGACCTTGACCGTGACGATCTCGCCCTTGCGGTCCGCGAACACGCTAAAGGGCAGCACGGGCTCGAGGCCGAAAGCAGTCGCGGCCTCGAGCCCACCCTTATCTCCCACGAGAATCGGGTAGTCGATGCCGTGATCCGTGACGTACTTTCGCACAGAACTCTGAGGATCAATCGCGATGCCGACAATTTCGAAGCCATCTTTGGCACGTTCGCGCCTGATCCTCTGAAGGAGAGGCATCTCACGACGGCAGGGTTCGCACCAGGGTGCCCAGAAATTCACCAGGAGCGACCGGCCCCTCCAGCGCGAGAGGCTCACCGGCGCGCCATCAAGGCCCGGAAGGGTGATGGCGGGGAGCCTCTCGGGGATCTTGCGGGCGATGGCGGGGGATTCGGCACCCTCCGCAGGCTCCGCGGCAGGGGCGGTGGGCGCGGGGACACCGGTGTGCTCGGCATAGAGCGTCGGCTTTGGGGCAGAAAGCCGGTAGAGGAGAAACCCGCCGACCGCCGAAAGGAGCAGCACGCCGGCGAAGAGCCAGCCCGAGGCGCGGGCGAACCTCACGAAGAACTGTGCAGCGCCACTTGGGCGCGTGCCGCGAATTCATCCGCCTTCATGTAGCCGACGACGCGATAGTGCGGCCGCTCCTCCCCGTCCGGCCCGTAGAAGGCGATCGTCGGCGGTCCGAAAATTCCGAAGCGCTTGAGAAGCGCCTGATCGTCCGCGTCGTTGTTGGTCACGTCGGCGCGCAAGAGCACCGTGCCCGCGAGCGCTGCGTGCACCCGCGGGTCGGTGAACGTGTAGTGCTCCATCTCCTTGCACGAGGTGCACCAGGCAGCGGAGAAATCGACGAGCACGCTCGCGTTGTGTGCCTTCGCGTCGGCCACTTCCCGATCGAGGTCGGCGACGGATCTGATCTGGCGGAAAGGCAGCGCCTCGCTCTTCGCGGCAAGCGCCGGAAAAGGTGCGAGTGGATCTGTGCCTCCGAGCGCCGAGCCCGCCGCGAGCGCTACGCCGTAGAGGCCTGCGGCGAGCCCGAGCGCCCGCAGCGCGAAGGACGCCACCGAGCCCGCGCGCGTCTGCGACCAAAGGAGCCAGGCCAGAACGAGCGCCGGCACCGCCCACAGCAAAAGCGCGAACCGCTCGGGCACGATGCGCGCGAGCATCCAAGCCGCCACCGCGAGCATCATCACGCCAAAGAGCTTCTTGACGAGATCCATCCATGGGCCCGCTCGCGGCAGGAGCTTGCCGGCCGAAGCGCCCACCAGGAGCAGCGGCGTGCCCATCCCGATGCTCATCGCGAAGAGCGCCGCCCCTCCGCGCACGACTTGCCCGGTCTGGCTGATGACGAGCAGCGCCCCGACGAGTGCGGGCCCCACGCAGGTCGTAACGATGAGCGCCGAGAGCATCCCCATCGCCGCGACGCCGCCAAAGCTGCCCGCGGACTGGCGGTTGCTCAACCCGGCGAGGCGCGTCTGAATGGCGACCGGCATCTGCAACGTGAAGAGTCCGAGCATCGACAACGCAAGTGCCACGAAGAGTGCCGCGAAGAGCGCGATCACCCACCACTGCTGGAAGATGGCTTGCACCTGCTGTCCGGCGGCGGCGGCGGCGATCCCTGCGAGCGTGTAGGTGAGCGCCATGCCGAGCACGTACGCCACCGAGAGCGCGAGGCCGCGCGCGGGCGTCACCTTGCGCGCGCCACCCGCAATGATCCCCGAGAGGATGGGCACCATCGGCAGCACGCAAGGGGTGAAGGCGAGCGCGAGGCCCGCGAGATAGAACCAGCCGAGCATTGCGAGCGGATTGCCGCCGCGGATGAGCGAGGCGAAGTAGTCCTGCTCGCTTCCCGCGCTCGCGCTCGTGCTGCTCGTCGTCGCGGAACCGGAGGCGCCGGTCGGCGCATTAACGGCCGCTGCGGCGCCCGCGAGCGTGACGGTCACGGACTTCGTAATGGGTGGGTAGCAGAGGCCCGCTTCCGCGCAGCCCTGATAGGTCACATCGAGCGGCAGCTCGAAAGTGCCGCCGCGGGCGCGTGCGACTGGCACCGTGGCGCTCACCTCATGGTGATAGATCTCCTGCTTGCCAAAGTACTCGTCGTCCTTGATCTCGCCGGGCGGAAACTCGGCGGGCGCAAGCTGCGCGTTGGCGCTCGAGGTCGCGATCTTGAAACGCGCCCGATAAAGGTAATAGCCGTCGGCGATCTGCCAGCGCAGCCGTACGCGGTCGGTCCCCTCGGCCAGTGCCGCGAAGTGGAACGCCTGATCGGGGGGCAGAAAATCCGCCTCACTCTTCTTCGCGGCCGCCAATACGGCGTCGATGCCGCGTGGCCCCGTTTGCGCATCGGGCGGCGATGAGGCTGGCTGCGCGCTCGCCTGCTGCAGCAAGGCCCCAAGCAGAAGCACGGTCGGAATATGTCGCATTGATCCAAGCATGAGCGGTTGCCGTGTGTGGGCTGTCCGAGGCCCCCGGGGCGTCTTATAGCTGAAGGGTTGGACGAACGGCAGGAACTGCCGTTCATCCCGCAGCAACGGGTCCCAGCTCGCTACAAGACCGGCGATGATCGCAAAAAACCGCCCCGGGCGACTTGAATTCCGGGGCCGGCTCCCTATCATTAGCAGCCGCGCGGGGGGAGTGCTAACAGCCCCCGGGCGATAAATTCATCCATTCATCAATGTGTTAAGGAGCGTTCACCATGAAGATTCGTCCTCTTCATGACCGCGTGATCGTGAAGCGCCTGGAAGAGGAGCGTACCTCCCCCGGTGGCATCGTGATTCCCGACACCGCGGCAGAGAAGCCGGTCCAGGGAAAGATCGTGGCGGTTGGCAAGGGAAAGATTTTGGAAGACGGCCAGGTTCGGCCACTCGATGTGAAAGTCGGCGACAAGATCCTGTTCGGCAAGTACAGCGGGACTGAGGTCAAGGTCGACGGTGAAGATCTCGTGGTCATGCGCGAAGAAGACGTCATGGCCGTGATTGAAGGCAAGTAAGCAGAGGATCACGACAATGCCAGCGAAAGAAGTCCGTTTTAGCGATGACGCACGCCAAAGAATGTTCAAGGGCGTGAACGTCCTCGCCAACGCCGTCAAGGCGACACTCGGCCCCAAGGGCCGCAACGCAGTCCTCGAGAAGAGCTTCGGCGCCCCGACCGTCACCAAGGACGGCGTTTCGGTGGCGAAGGAAATCGAGCTCAAGGACAAGTTCGAAAACATGGGCGCGCAGATGGTGAAAGAAGTCGCGTCCAACACCTCCGATGAAGCCGGTGACGGCACCACAACCGCTACCGTGCTCGCGCAAGCGATCATTCGCGAGGGCCTCAAGGCCGTCGCCTCGGGCCGCAACCCGATGGATATCAAGCGCGGCATCGACAAGGCCGTCACCGTCGCGGTCGATGAGCTCAAGAAGCTCTCCAAGCCCTGTAAGGACTCGAAGGCGATCGCACAGGTCGGCACGATCTCGGCGAATCTCGACGAGTCGATCGGCAAGACCATCGCCGAGGCGATGGAGAAGGTCGGCAAGGAAGGGGTCATCACGGTGGAAGAGGGCTCGGGACTCGAGAACGAGCTCGAGGTGGTCGAGGGCATGCAGTTCGACCGCGGCTATCTCTCGCCGTACTTCATCAACAACCAGCAGAACCAGACCGCCGAGCTCGACAAGCCGGTGATCTTGCTGGTCGACAAGAAGATTTCCAACATCCGCGAACTCCTGCCGCTGCTCGAAGGGGTCGCCAAAGCCGGCCGGCCCCTCCTTGTGATCGCGGAAGACGTCGAGGGCGAAGCGCTCGCGACACTCGTGGTCAACAACATCCGCGGCATCCTCAAAGTAGCGTCCGTCAAGGCCCCGGGCTTCGGCGATCGCCGCAAGGCCATGCTGCAGGACATCGCGACGCTCACCGGTGGCACGGTGATCTCCGACGAGGTAGGGCTCTCGCTCGAGAAGGCGACGCTCAATGACCTCGGCGAGGCGAAGAAAATCGTCGTCGAGAAGGAGAACACCACGATCATCGATGGAGCCGGCAAGCCCGCCGACATCAAGGCGCGCATCGAGTCGATCCGTCAGCAGATCGAGGAAGCCACCTCCGATTACGACAAGGAGAAGCTGCAGGAGCGTGTCGCAAAGCTCTCGGGCGGCGTCGCCCTGGTCAAGGTCGGGGCGGCCACCGAGGTCGAGATGAAGGAGAAGAAGGCACGCGTCGAGGACGCGCTGCATGCAACGCGCGCCGCGGTCGAAGAGGGCGTGGTGCCGGGTGGTGGTGTCGCGCTCATCCGCGCGCAGAAAGCGCTCGATAAGCTCGAGGTGGCCAACGAGGATCAGACGGTCGGCGTGCGCATTCTCTCCCGCTCGATCGAGGAGCCGCTGCGGCAGATCGTCGAGAACGCCGGCGAAGATGCCGCCGTGGTGCTCAACCGCGTGAAGGAAGGCAAGTCAGCCTTCGGCTACGACGCGGCGAAGGGCGACTTCGGCGACATGCTCGAGGCGGGCATTCTCGATCCGACCAAGGTGACACGCCTGGCGCTGCAGAACGCGGCTTCCGTGGCGGGGTTGCTGCTCACCACCGAGGTGATGGTGGCTGAGGCGCCCAAGGAGGAAGAGCACAGCCATGGCGGCCCCCCGGGCGGCATGGGCGGAATGGACATGTAATACCCCTCTAAAGAGGTATCGATTCCGAAATCAGCAACCTATACGATTCAACATAACGGTTAGGGGTACACGCCCGGTTCATATCGGGCGTGACCCTCAAAGACGCGGAACAAGACCCCCTATTCCGCGCATTACTCGCAGGCCCCCGTTGGGGGCCTGTTTTTTTGTGTCGCGGGAACGCCGACTGGCGCGCGGGTGTGCGGTATGTGGCACCCGGCGCGCCCTACTGACGCACCGGTGAGCCACTTCCCCCGGACACTCCTGCGGGTTTATCGTCATTCCCCAGGAGGGTCACAACCATGAGAACACTACGCTACGGCCCCCTGGCGGGCGCAGCCTGCGCCACGCTTCTTGGGATCAGCGCCTGCGGCCAGAGCGGGCAGGATGAGATGAGTTGGGCGCGCAAGGCGCTCGAGCGCAACAGCGATCTCGAAGTCGTCGCCGCCGACCAACAAAGCCGCACCTTCACCGTGCGTCTGAAGGACACGGGCGAGTTGCGCATGGTGCGCGCGGACCAGCTGGTCGGCGCGCCCGCGCGGCCGCCGGCCGCCACAGCGCCAAAGCCCGCCGCCGCGGTCGCCCCGAGCCCCGCCGCCGCAACCCCGGCGCTCGCGGCCACAGCGCCCGCCGTCGCCCCGCCCGAGCCCGCCGCCACCACACCGACCGAACCCGCCACGCCGCTCGCCTCCGCACTCGCGCCGCGGCCAGCGAGCGCGGAGAGTGGCCGTGTCATCGAATCGGGCCCTGGCTACAGTATCAAGGCCTCACCTCCCAGCGAAGGTCCGCGCGGAAGGATGCGGGACACGGGCAGCGTGACGAGTGCGGCCATCGAGCGGCGTCACGATCCGATCGTCTGCCAGGGCGTGCGGCTCCTGCATATCGACAACCGCAACCTCGACTTCGACGGCGATGCAATCAGCGCCGAGGATGGCTGCGAGATCCACATCACCAACAGTCACATCAGTGCGAATGGAGTCGGCGTCTCGGCCCGCGCTGCCAACGTGCATATCGACAATAGCCTCATCGAAGGCGATGCTGGTGCGCTCAACGTATCGGAGGGCGCGCAAGTGTACGCTGCCGACTCGCACTTCAAGGGCCTGAGCCGCCTCGCTTCCTCTGCCTTTCACGATCTGGGGGGCAACGTCTGGGATTGACGCCGGGCCTCGCGCTCAGCGCCGAGCTCACTGCTCTCGTCGAGCGCTCGCTCGAAGCGCTCAACGCCGACCCCACAACTCGCGCGGCGCTCGAGCAGGCACCGCGCGCGATCGCGCAATCGCTCCGAACGGTGCTGGCCGGCAGCGATTTCCTCGCGCAGTCGCTGCGCAGCGAGCCCGGCCTCCTCGCCGAGTTGATCAGGAGCGGTGATCTTGAGCGGCGCCTTGCGCCGGAGGAATTCACCGCGCGGGCGCCGCTGCTGCCGCACGATCCCGCCGCCGCGGAGGCGCTCGCGCTGCGGGAATTGCGCCGCTGGCGACGGCGCGAATTCACCCGCATTGCCTGGCGCGATCTCGCCGGGTGGGCCGAGCTCAGCGAGACCTTCGCCGATCTCACGGCCTTCGCCGACGCGGCGATCGCCGTCGCGCTCGCGCACGCGCGCCGCGGGCTCGTTGCCCGCTATGGCGAGCCGGTCTCCGCCAGCGGGGCGCTGCAGCCGCTCATCGTCGTCGCCATGGGAAAACTCGGGGGTGGCGAACTGAACTTCTCCTCGGACGTCGATCTCGTGCTGCTCTTTCCCGAGCAGGGCGAAACACGCGGGGCGCGCCCGATTGCCAACGAGGAGTTCTTCACGAGGCTCGGCCAGGGGCTCGTGAGGTTGCTCGAGACCCCGACCGCGGACGGCTTCGTGCTGCGCGTCGACTTGCGGCTGCGGCCCTTCGGAGACTCGGGTCCCCTGGCCGCGAGCTTCGCGTCCTTCGAGGACTATCTGCCACGTCACGGGCGCGACTGGGAGCGCTACGCGTATATCAAGGCGCGGCCGGTGACGAGCCCGGAGCGCTACGGGGAGATCAACGCATCCGCGGTGCGACCCTTCGTGTACCGCCGCTACCTCGATTACGGCGTGTTCGAGAGCCTGCGGGAGATGAAGGCGCTCATCGAGCGCGAGGTCGAACGGCGCGAACTCGCCGATAACGTCAAACTCGGCCCGGGAGGGATCCGCGAGATCGAGTTCATCGTGCAGGCGCTGCAGCTCACGCGCGGGGGCCGCGATCGGCATCTGCAGACCCCGTCGCTTTTTGCCGCGCTCGAGCGCCTCGGCGAAACGCGCCTTCTGCCTCCCGGGGCCGCGCAGGAACTGCGCGCCGCCTACATTTACCTGCGGCGGCTCGAAAACCGCCTGCAGATGCTTGCCGATGCACAGACCCACCGCCTGCCCCGGGAGGGGCTCGTGCGCGAGCGCATCGCGCACGCGATGGGGGCGCCCGACTGGGGGGCGCTCCTTCGCGACCTTGAAGCGCAGCGCGCCCGTGTCGTTCACCACTTCCACCTCGTCATCTTTGGAGGGGATGAAACCGATCGCGCCGCAGTGCGCATCGATCTGGGGAGGTTCTGGGACACTCAGGCGGAGACCGCGGCGCTTGCGGAGGCGCTCGCGCGGGCGGGTTTCGCGGAGAGTGCGGAAGCCGCGCGGTTGCTTCTCGAGCTGCGTGCCTCCTCGCTCGTGCGCCGGCTCGATGAACCCGGGCGTCAGCGGCTGCAGGCGCTCCTCCCGGTGCTTCTCGACGATGTGGCACGCGCCGGTGCCCAGCTTCCGGTGTTGCGCCGCGTGCTCGCGGTGCTTGAGGCGATCGGCCAGCGTTCGGCGTACTTCGCACTCTTGCGTGAGAACGCCACCGCGCGCGCACGGCTCGTCGGTCTTTGCCAGCACGGGGAGTTTCTCGCCGCGCAGATCGCCGCGCATCCGCTCCTCCTCGATGAGCTCATCGACGAGCGGCTGCTGTCACAACCGCCGACGCGCGCGGGGTTCGCGCTCGAACTCGCCGCGCGCATGGAGCAGCTGCACGAGGACGATCCCGAGCTGCAGGTCGAGGCGTTGCGGCAGTTTCAGCGCGCGGCCCTCTTTCGCGTGGCGGTGGCCGATCTCACCCACGTGTTGCCGCTCATGCAGGTGAGCGATCGCCTCACCGACATCGCCGAGCTCATCGTCGAGCGCGCCATCGAGCTTGGCTGGCAGCAGATCACCGCGCAATTTGGCGTGCCCTCCTGCGGCGAGGGGCCGCAGCGACGCGCGGTGCGCATCTGCGCGGTCGGCTACGGCAAACTCGGCGGCATCGAGCTCGGGTACGCCTCGGATCTCGATCTGGTGTTTCTGCACGACTCGAGCGGCGAGCGCCAGGAAACCGACAGCGCCCGTCCGATCGACAACCAGCTGTTCTTCGTGCGGCTCGCGCAACGCATCGTGCACCTGCTCACCATGCATTCGGCGGCCGGACGGCTTTATGAGGTGGACATGCGGCTGCGCCCAAGCGGCAAAGGAGGGCTGCTCGTCACCAACATCGAGGCGTTCGCCGAGTACCAGCGGCGGGAAGCGTGGACCTGGGAGCACCAGGCGCTTTTGCACGCGCGCGCCGTGGCGGGCGCGCCCGAACTGCGCGCGCGCTTCGAAACGCTGCGGCTTGAGGTGCTCGCCGAGCACGTGCGCCGCGAGCGCCTGCGCGAGGAGGTGCGTGCCATGCGCGAGCGCATGCGCAAAGAGCTCGCCCAGGGCAACGCGCAGCGCTTCGACATCAAGCAGGACCCGGGGGGCATCGCCGACATCGAGTTTCTCGCCCAGTACTGGGCCCTGCGCTGGGCACGGGAGTACCCGCCGGTCGCGATCTTCTCGGACACCATCCGCCAGTTGGAATCCGTGGCCTCCGCGAATCTCGTGCCGCAGCAGAGCGTGGACGTGCTCACCGAGGCCTATCGCGGCTACCGCGCCCGCATCCACCACCTCTCGCTCGATGGCGAAGAGCCGCTCGTGCCCTCGGCAGAGTTCCAGGCCACCCGCGCCAAGGTGATCGCGCTCTGGAACGCGACGATGAGCGCTGCCGAGGGGGACGCACAGGTATAATCGCGTCCCCTCACTGCCAGGATCGGACAAGTCCCCCATGGTGGCGACCGCCAAGCCGCTCATCGAAGCGAACGCCCAGAATCAATACGACATCGGCACGGACGACCTGCCGCTTTGCTGCCCGATGCCGCAGATGTATCTCTGGAACTCGCATCCGCGCGTGTACCTGCCGATCGAGGCGACCGGTTGGGCGAAGTGCCCTTATTGCGGCGCGGAGTACACGCTGCAGCAGTGAGTCGCGCTGGCGCCCTGGCTCAGCGGTAGGGCTTGTAGGACTTCTCCTCGACGATCCGTGAGCCAAGCGCGAGGTTGATGCGTTTCTTGAGCGCGGCGCGTTCGTCGTTGCAGTGATAGACCGCGCGCGCCAGCTCGATGAACTCGCGATCGAAGATCTGCTTGGCCTCCTTGTCGCGAATGAGGTCTTCGATGTCCCAGAGACGTTCGTTCACGGCGCCGAGCGCGCGCTCGTCTGCGGCGATCTCGTGGCGGGCGGCGCCGGATTCGTGCCAGGTCGCCTCCAGCAGCGAGAGCTCGAGTTTGATGTTCGCGAGCTTTGGCGCGTCCTCGATGCGCGCCACCTTGATCCGCAGGATCGTGATCTTATCGAGCAGTTCGCCGGGGGAGATCGGGACCAGGATGTCTTTCATGACCGCGGCTTGAAGTGGTGTATGTCGGGTCGGGCCGCGGACATCTTAGCAACACTCCCCGGCAAAGATGCCCCGGGCCGTCGGCACCACTGCGCGTGCCTCAGCGCGATGCGAGCAGCTCGTCGAGTTTCGCCGTGACCTGGGCCACGCTTATCAGGTCCATGACCCCTGGTTCCTCGATCTTGTGCGTCCAGGGCAACTCGCCCGGCTCGCAACCCCGGAAAGTGCGCGCCGCTTCCGGATAGGCATCGACGCACCAGCGGCCCGAGAGATAGGGGCCGCTGCGAGCGGGGTTCGTGGCGGCATAGAGCCCGATCACCGGCGTTCCCACCATGGTCGCCATGTGCACCGGTCCCGAGTCGGGGCTCACGAGCACGCGGGCGCGCGCGAGCAGTGCGAGGAGTTCGGGCAGTGTGTCCTTGCCAATCTGATTCACGAGCGGGGCGCGCGCGGCGCGTTCGATTTCTGCTCCCATCCGCCGTTCGAGCTCGCTTGGGCCCCCGGCGAGGATCACGCGCATGCCGTGGCGCTCGGCGGCGTGTTCGGCGAGCGCTGCATAACGCTCGGCGCGCCAGTTGCGCCGGATGTGGCTCGAGCACGGACTGATGACGAGCGTCGGCCGGGCGTCGGGAATGAGCCGCTCGGCGTAAGCGCGCGCGCTGCTCGCGAGCGGCAGATCCCAGCGCAGCAGCCGCTCGTTGATGCCGAGAGCGTCGGGGAAGCCGAAGAAGCTGTCGAGCACGTGTTCGCGGCGACGGGGGGCGATGCGCGCGTTGGTGAAGAGCCACTGCAGCTCGCGGGCGCGCGCGAAGTCGAAACCGAGCTTCGTGTCGGCGCGCACGCTCTGCGCAATGAGGCTCGCCCGCAGCGAAATCTGCATGTGCAGCAACACATCGAAGTGCCGCTCGCGCAGGCGCGCGCGCTGCGCGAGGAGACTCGAGCGCTTGTCGACGGTGATAAACTCGATGCCCTCTATCAGGCTCATGAGACGCGCTTCGGTCGCG
>DASPTE010000062.1:0-6053 GCA_035623585.1 Steroidobacteraceae bacterium
GGCCCCAAGGGAAAGCAGGCTGCGAACATCCAGGCAGCTTGAGCTTACGCCCTCGCCTGCGACGCGGGCGGCGCACCAGCAACGAAAACCCGCCGTTCGGCGGGTTTTCTGTCTTCGCGCCGCACCCAAGCAGTGCGCACCGCCCGCCTGGCGCCCTGCGCCTTGCGCGAGGGCGAAGCGCTGGTTCGGCTGCGGCTGCAGTGCGCTACATCCTTTCGATCATCGCCTTACCGAAGCCGGAGGAGGAAACCTGCGTCGCGCCAGGCATGAGGCGCGCAAAGTCGTAGGTCACAACTTTGTCGGAGATGGCCTTCTCCAGGCTCTTCACGATCAGCTGGGCCGCTTCTTTCCAGCCCATATGCACCAGCATCATCTCCGCCGAGAGGATCTCGGAGCCGGGATTGACGTAGTCCTTGCCGGCGTACTTGGGTGCAGTGCCGTGGGTGGCCTCGAACATCGCAACCGAATCGGACATGTTGGCGCCTGGCGCGATGCCGATGCCGCCGACCTCGGCAGCCAGCGCATCCGATATGTAGTCGCCATTGAGATTCAGGGTCGCGATGACATCGTACTCATCGGGCCGCAGCAGGATCTGCTGCAGGAAGGCATCGGCGATCACGTCCTTGATGACGATGTCGCGGCTCGTCCTCGGGTTCTTGAATTTGCACCAAGGACCGCCGTCGATCGGCTGCGCGCCGAACTCCTTCTGGGCGAGAGCGTACCCCCAGTCGCGGAAGGCGCCCTCGGTGAATTTCATGATGTTGCCCTTGTGCACCAGGGTTACGGACCTGCGGTCGTTCGCGATCGCGTACTGGATCGCTTTGCGCACGAGCCGCTCGGTGCCTTCGCTCGACACCGGCTTCACCCCGATCCCGGAAGTCGCCGGGAAACGGATCTTCTTGACTCCCATCTCCTTGACCAGAAACTCGGTGAGCTTCTTCGCCCCGTCGGAGCCGGCGGGCCATTCGATGCCGGCATAGATATCCTCCGAGTTCTCGCGGAAGATCACCATATCGACCTTTTCCGGCGCCTTGACCGGGCTCGGCACGCCGGCGAACCAGCGCACGGGGCGCAGGCATACGTAGAGGTCGAGCTCTTGGCGGAGGGCAACGTTGAGGCTGCGGATACCGCCGCCCACCGGAGTGGTGAGCGGCCCCTTGATCGAGACCACGTACTCCTTGAGGATCGACATCGTCTCTTCCGGCAGCCACACGTCGGCGCCGTATACCTTCGTTGATTTCTCTCCGGCATAGATTTCCATCCAATGGATCTTGCGTCTGCCACCGTATGCCTTGGCGACCGCCGCATCGACGACGCGGAGCATGACCGGGGTGATGTCGATGCCGGTCCCGTCACCCTCGATATAGGGGATGATCGGCTGATCGGGAACGACGAGGCTGAAGTCCTTGTTGACTGTTATCTTGCGGCCACCGCTCGGAACGGTGACGTGCTGATACGCGGGCATGAGCGGGTACTCCTCAGGGGGAACGGCAGATTACAGCTGAATATCAATTATCCCGGATTCCCGCCGATCACGCCACGCGCGCCCCCCCGACGGTGCGTCTCGGGGCGCGACTGCGTAGAATGGCATCTCGTGCCCGGCATCCCGTAAAGTGCGCGATCGAATGCAGCTGAATCGCGGCGCGACGGAATTCGCTTCATGATACGGCGCCTGTTCGCGCGCCTGATCCCCGGCCGAGCGAACGCCGAGGCGCGCATCCACGGCCCCGAGTCGCAGCCGATTAGGCGCACCCAGCTCTCCCGCGGCGCGCTGGAGGTCACGCGCAAGCTGCAGCAGGCCGGCTTCAAGGCCTTTATCGTCGGCGGTGCTGTCCGCGATCTGATGCTCGGGATGACGCCCAAGGATTTCGACGTGGTGACCGACGCGACACCCGAGCAGATCAAGCCGCTGTTCCGCCGCGCGTTCATCATCGGCCGTCGCTTCCGGCTCGTGCACGTGCTGGCGGGGCCAGAGACGGTAGAGGTGTCGACGTTCCGTGCCAAGCAGACCGGGGAGGATGCCGCGGACGAGCACGGTCGGCTTCTGTCTGACAACGTGTTCGGTACGCAAGCGGAAGATGCGGTTCGACGCGATTTCACGATGAATGCGATGTACTTCGATCCGTCCACCGAGAGTGTCTGGGACTATGTCGGAGGTGTAGCCGACGTGCAAGCGCGCCGCCTCAGGCTGATCGGCGATCCGGTCACCCGCTACCGCGAGGATCCCGTGCGCATGCTGCGTGCCGCCCGCCTCGCGGCCAAGCTGGGGCTTACGATCGAGACGAAAACGGCCGCTCCGATCACCCGTCTCGCGCCATTGATTCAGAACGTACCTCCCGCGCGCGTCTTCGATGAGATGGAGAAGCTGTTGCTCTCCGGACACGCCGTCGAGTCGCTCAGGAGTCTGCGCCGGCACGGGCTGCACCACGGAATGCTTCCGTTGCTCGACGTCATCCTCGAGCAGCCGCTCGGACAGCGCTTCATAGAGCTCGCGCTCGGCAACACCGATGAGCGGGTCGGTGCAGGCAAGGCGGTGTCGCCGGCCTTTCTCTTCGCCACGCTGCTGTGGCACGAGGTACTCGCCAGCTGGAGCGCCGCCAAAGCGTCCGGCCAGCGCCCCATTCCAGCGCTGTTTGCAGCGATGGACCGGGTGCTCGAACAGCAGGCCGAGCGGCTCGCCATTCCACGGCGCTTCGAGGCCGCGATCAAGGAGACCTGGGCGCTGCAGCCCCGCTTCGAGCAGCGCGCGGGCCAGCGTCCCTTCCGCCTGCTCGAGCATCCCCGCTTCCGAGCGGCGTACGATTTCCTCAGGCTGCGCGCGCAAAGCGGCGAGATCGCTCTCGAGCTCGCCGACTGGTGGGAGCGTTTCCAGCATGCCGGTCCGGAAGAGCGCTCGAGCATGCTGCGCAGCGACGAGCCGTCGAGCAAGCGAAAGCGCGCGCGCCGGCGCCACAGGAAGCCCGCGGCGCTGCCGGGCGACGGCCCGGGCACGCCGCCCGACACCGAGCATTGAGCGCTGTGGCAACACTCGTCTACGTCGGCCTCGGCAGCAATCTGGGGCACCCGCGTCGGCATCTCGCCCGCGCGGCGACCGAGCTCGCGCGGCTTCCGCGCACGCGCCTGCTCGCCTTGTCCCGTAACTGCCTGACCGCACCGCTTGGCTGCGCTCAACCGCAGCCGGATTACGTCAACGCTGCAGCGGCGTTGAGAACCAGCCTCGGCCCGGGGCCGCTGCTCGCGCGTCTGCGCGCCATCGAGCGGCGGCACGGACGGCGTCGCCACCGTGCCGATGAGCGCAACGCCCCGCGCACGCTCGACCTTGATATGCTCCTGTTCGGGCGCCGGCGCTCGCACTTGCGCGAACTCACCTTGCCCCATCCGCGCATGCATGAGCGCGCCTTCGTGCTGAAGCCCCTGCTGGAGATCGCCCCCGCCGCACGCATTCCCGGGCGCGGCAGCGCAAAACAGTGGCTGCGCCGCACGCGAGGGCAGCGAGTAGTGCGGACGCGTACTCACGCCTGGCGTTGACGCCCCTGCGCGCGCGAGCGCACGGCTCCAGCTGCTAAACTCGGCTGCGATGGAGCTCGAGAGATGCCGTTACATCGTGGTCGACGGGCCGATCGGCGCCGGCAAGACGAGCCTCGCGCGGCAGCTCGCGCAGCATCTGCACGCCGACGCGCTGCTTGAGGCCCCCGAGGACAATCCGTTCCTCGCCCGCTTCTACGCGGACATGCCGCGCTTCGCGCTACCCACGCAGCTCAACTTCCTGTTCCAGCGCGCGGACCAGGTGCGCGGGCTGGCCCAGCTCGATTTGTTCGGGCGCAGGACCGTGGCCGATTTTCTCCTCGACAAGGACCCGCTGTTCGCGCGCCTCAACCTGAACGACGACGAATACGCCCTGTACGAGAAGGTCTACTCGCATCTGAAGCCGCAGGCGGCCACTCCCGACCTGGTGATCTACCTGCAGGCTCCGCTAGCGACGCTGGTCGAGCGGGTGCACCGCCGCGGCGCCGACTACGAGCGCTCGATCAGCGAGCACTACCTCGCTCGCATCGCCGACGCGTACGCGCGATACTTCTACCGCTACGAGGAAGCGCCGCTGCTGATCGTCAACAGCGAGCGGCTGAACTTCGTTGCCGACGCCGATCACTTCCGGCTGCTGCTGTCGCGCATCGACGGAATGCGCGGCCGGCGCGAGTTCTTCAACCTCGGTACGCAATGAGCGGCGCAAGCGCACGCAGGACGGTGCCCGGGCTCGCCGCGATGGCGCGCGCCGGCGAGAAGATCGCTATGCTCACCTGCTATGACGCGAGCTTCGCGGTACTGCTCGAACGCGCCGGGGTCGATGCACTGCTCATCGGCGACTCGCTCGGCATGGTGATCGGCGGATACAACTCGACGCTGCCGGTCACGCTCGAGGAGGTGATCTATCACACGCGCTGCGTGGCGGCGAGCGCGCGCTCGGCGTTGGTGATCGCCGACATGTCCTTCGGCACGTATCAAGCGAGCCCCGAGCAGGCCTACGAGAATGCTGCCCGCCTGATGGCGGCGGGCGCGCAGATGGTCAAGGTCGAGGGGGGTGCATGGCTCGCGCCGACGGTCGAGTTTCTCGTCGCGCGCAGCATCCCGGTGTGCGGCCATCTGGGCCTGCAGCCGCAGTCCGTGCATCGGCTCGGCGGCTACAAGGCGCAGGGCAGGACCGATGCGTCGGCGCAGGCAATGCGCGAGGACGCACATGCCCTGGGCTCCGCGGGAATCGAGCTCCTCGTGCTGGAGATGGTTCCCGCGGCGCTGGCGAGCGACATCACGCGCTCGCAAGCCGTACCGACCATCGGAATCGGAGCCGGGCCGGGCTGCAGCGGACAGGTGCTCGTCCTGTACGATATGCTCGGCATCTACCCGGGCAAGCCGGCGCGGTTCGTGCGCAACTTCATGACCGGGAGCGAGAGCATCGAGGGCGCGGTCGCCGCCTATGTCAGGGCGGTGAAGGACGGCAGCTTCCCGGCACCGGAGCACTGCGTTTAGAGCGGGCCCGGCCGCGACTCGTGCGCGGCAGACGCCGGATCGAACCTGCGGGGAGAAGTACGAGCATGCAGATCGTCACGACCGCAGCCGAGCTGCACAGCCGGCTCAAAGACGCGGGCAGGGTCGCATTCGTTCCGACGATGGGGAACCTGCACCAGGGTCACCTGCAGCTCATGCGCATCGCGCGCGAGCACGGCGATGCGGTGGTGGCGAGCATCTTCGTCAACCGCCTGCAGTTCGGCCCCAACGAGGACTTCGACCGCTATCCCCGCACCTTCGAGGCTGACTGCATCGGGCTCGAGCGCGAGCGGGTCGATATCCTGTTCGCGCCGCGGGAGCAGGAAATGTACCCGACTCCGCAGGTCTATCGCGTGATTCCGCCACCGCTCGCCGAAGAACTGGAGGGGGCATTTCGCGCCGGCTTCTTTCACGGTGTGTGCACAGTCGTGCTCAAGCTCTTCAACCTCGTTCATCCCGACATCGCGGTGTTCGGCAAGAAAGACCGGCAGCAGCTCAAGCTCGTGCGCGGCATGGTGCAGCAGTTCAACCTGCCGATCCGCATCGTTCCCGCCGAAACGGTGCGCGCTGAGGATGGGCTCGCGCTCGCCTCGCGCAACAGTTATCTCTCACCCGAGGAGCGTATCGAAGCACCGCGCCTGTATCGGACGCTGCGCTGGGTCGCCGATGAGATCGCTAGCGGGCGCAACGACTATGCGAATCTCGAAGCGCAGGCCCGCGCGGAGCTCGCGCGAAACGGTTGGAGAGTCGATTACATCGCCATTCGTCACGGGCTGGCGCTGCGCATTCCGCATCCCGAGGGTTACGACCATCCCAACCTCCTGATCGTGCTCGGCGCGGCCACGCTCGGATCGACTCGCCTCATCGATAACGTCGACGTGCGCACCGGTGCGCTCGATGACTGAACGAAGGCTGTTAGCCGCGCTCGCGTGCGCGGTCGCGACCGTGCTCGCACCGGGCGCGCTCGCGCAGACGGGAGCGACTCCCTACCCCAGCCGACCGATCCGTCT
>DASPTE010000161.1:0-19747 GCA_035623585.1 Steroidobacteraceae bacterium
CTGGCCCGCGCGCACGAGCTCCGCCATGGCACCTACGGTTTCCTCGATCGGCACCTGGGGATCAACGCGGTGCAGATAGTAGAGATCGATCCGCTCGATGCCGAGGCGCTTCAGACTCGCCTGGCAGGCCTCGCGCACGCGCGCGGGCCGGCCATCGATCACGCGGGCCGTGGGATTCCCGGGGTCACGCACGAAGCCGAACTTCGTGGCGATGAAGATCCTGTCCCAGCGCCCCTTGAACGCGCGCCCGAGGAGTTCCTCGTTGGTGTAGGGGCCGTAGGCGTCCGCGGTATCGAAGAAGGTGACGCCGCGCTCGAGCGCCTGCTGCAGCGTCGTGATCGATTCTGCATCGTTGCGCGGCCCGTAGAAATCGCTCATCCCCATGCAGCCGAGGCCAAGGGCGGAAACGCTGGGGCCGTTGCGGCCGAGTGTGCGCATCTGCATCGGGAGACTCCGGATGTCGTAACCACCGCCATTGTGCGCCGCCCGGCGGGGTGCGACGAATTCGCACTAGGCGGGAGGCAGCGAAACCCTCAGCTCGGCGCCACGCTCATCATGTGGGCGCTGCGCCACCCCCCGTAGCGGTAATAAAGGAACGCCAGGAGCGAGGAGAGCGCGGAAGAGATCGGGAAGCTCCACCAGATGGCGTCGACCTGAAGGCGATCGAGGAACAGCTCTGCCATGGGAAAGCGCACGACCAGGAGCGAGATCGTGAGGATGATGAGCGGGGCCATCACCGCGCCTGTGGCGCGCACCACGCCGAAGAGCGCGACCGAAATGCCGAAAAAGATGAAGGATCCCGTCACGATGCGGTTCATGTGCGAGGCGATGGCGAGCGCATTCGAGCCCATCGGCAGGAAAAGTCCGAACACCTGCCGGTTGAGGAGTTCGATCGCGAGCACGATCGTGCCGGTGAGAAGCACGCTGTAGAGCACACCGACCCGCGCGATGCGGGTGACGCGGTGCCACTTGCGGGCGCCAACGTTCTGCGCCGTCATCGCGGAGAGCGCCATGCCGACCGCAAAGGCGGGCATCTGGATGTAATTCCAGAGCTGAATCCCCGCGCCGAAGGCCGCCGTGGTATCGACGCCGAAGCGGTTGACGAGCGTGATCATGAGCACGCCCGCGAGCGAGAGCACGAGCATCTGCGTGCTCATGGGGATCCCCTTTTTCAGCAGGATGCCGACCAGCGCCCAATCGGGCTTGAGAAGCTGCAGCTCGTCCTTGTGCAGGCAAAGCATATGGCGGCGACGGTAGAGATGGCGGATGAGTGCGGTGAGACTCACCGCCTGTGCGATGAAGGTCGCGAGCGCGGAGCCCGCAATGCCAAGACGCGGAATCGGTCCAAAGCCGAAGATCAGGACCGGGTTGAGCGCGATGTCGATGGCGACCGAGAGCAGCATGAAGTAGAAGGGCGTCTTCGAATCCCCGGCTCCGCGCAGCACGGCCATGACGAAGGCATACATGTAAAGGCAGGGAAGCGCGAGAAAAATGACCCGCATGTAGGTCACCGCCAGCTCGAGTGAGTCGGGCGGTGTACTCATGGCCTTGAGCAGCGGGCGTGAAAGAAGCAGCCCCGCGATCGCCATGGCCACCGAGATGGCCGCAAAAAAAGTGGCGCTCGTGCCGACGACGCGCTTGGTCTCCTTGATGTTGTTAGCGCCGATCTCCTGGCCGATCATGATGGTCGCAGCGATCGCCACGCCGAAGGCGGCGCCGATGAGGAGGAACATCACGGTGTTGGCGTTCGAGGTCGCGGTGAGCGCCGCCTCACCGAGAAAGCGCCCGACCCAGACGGAATTCACCGAGCCGTTTAGCGACTGCAATACGTTAGCGAAGAGGATCGGCAGGGCAAACCGGATCAGCCCGATGGGAATGGAGCCCTCGGTGAGCGAGCGTTGCACGGCTTCAGCGCCTCAGTGCGTAGACGCAGAGCGCCGCGCCAAGAGCGAGGAGTCCCCAGCCCGGCCAGGTGGGGCCGCGGTTGAGAAGGAGAGCGAGCCAGAGGATCCCGCCGAGGCCGGCGGCAAGGCCGAGCGTGAGCGCATCGCGGCGACTTTCGGCCGCGCGCAGCTCCGCGCGCAATTCGCTCAGCTCAGCCGAAGGAGCGGCAGCTACGGTCGCCGCGTGCTGCTCGCGCTCTGCCCACTCGCGCACGAGCGCGGGAAATGCGCGCGCCGCCTCGAGAAGCTCGGGCGCATGAGCGCGCAGACTCCGCAGCAGGCTCCGTACGCTCGTGCGCTCGCGCATCCACTCGCGCAGGATAGGGCTCGCGGTGCTCCAGATATCGAGCTCGGGGTAGAGCTCGCGCCCGAGCCCCTCGACGTTGAGGAGCGTCTTCTGCAGCAGCAGCAGCTGCGGCTGGATCTGCACGTTGAAACGCCGCGAGATCTCGAAGAGCCGCAGGAGGATCCGCCCGAAGGAGATGTCTTTGAGCGGCCGATCGAAGATCGGCTCGAGCACGGTGCGCACGGCGGATTCCATCTCCTCGATGCGTGCGCCAGCAGGCACCCAGCCCGACTGCAGGTGCAGCTGCGCGACGCGCCGATAGTCGCGCTCGAATACCGCGAGGAAGTTCTCGGCGAGGTACAGCCGGTCGCGCGGATCGAGCGTGCCGACGATGCCAAAGTCGACCGCCGCATAGCGCGGGCGCTGTGGGTCATCGACGAGGACGAAAATGTTCCCCGGGTGCATGTCCGCATGAAAGAAGTTGTGATGGAACACCTGCGTGAAAAAGATCCGCACGCCATTCTCGGCAAGCTGCCTGATGTTGGTGCCCGCGGCCTTGAGGCGCGCAAGGTCTGAGATCGGCACGCCGTGGATGCGTTCCATCACCATGACGTCGGTATGGCAGTAGTCCCAGAACACCTCCGGGACGTAGAGCAGATCCGTGCCGGCAAAATTGCGCTTGAGCTGCGAGGCGTTGGCCGCCTCGCGCATGAGATCGAGCTCATCGAGGACCGTTTTCTCATATTCGGCGACCAGCTCGCGCGGCCGCAGCCGCCGGGCCTCGCTCCAGTAGCGCTCGGCGAGATCGGCGAGCGCGTACAGCACCTCGAGATCGCGCTCGATCACCTCGCGCATGCCCGGTCGCAGGACTTTGACCACTACCTCGCGGCCGCCAGGAAGGCGCGCCGCGTGTACCTGGGCGATCGAGGCAGCGGCGAGGGGCGTCTCATCGAACTCGGCAAAGGTCTCGCTCACCGGGCGGCGGTAGGCCCGCTCGATCGACTCACGCGCGATCGCGCCGGGAAAGGGCGGGACGCGGTCCTGGAGCTTCGCAAGCTCATCGGCAATATCGGTCGGGAGTAGATCGCGGCGTGTTGAGACCGCCTGCCCGAACTTCACGAAGATCGGCCCGAGCTCCTCGAGTGCGAGGCGCAAGCGCTCGGCACGGCTCGCGCGGCGGGCCCGCTCGAACCAGACGGCCGGGGACAGGAAGAAGAGCAGCAACAGCGGGCGGTAGAGATGGGTCGCGCGCAGATAGTCGTCGAGGCGGTGCCGCAGCAGCACGCGCTGGATCTCGATGAGCCGCACGAGAACGCGCAGCTTCACGGCGCGGACGATCCGCTCACGATGCGCCGCGCCGCCGCTCGATGAGCTCGAGCCGTGCCGCGAGCCGGTCGACTCCCTCGCGCACCGCATCCACCCCGCGCAGGAACTGCTCGCCCTCGTTGCGCGAGACGAGATCGAGGGTTTCGTGGCCGAAGTACTCGGCCAGATTGCGCAGTGTCGTGCCGGCGGCTCTTTGGCCTAAGGCGAGTGCGCCGCGCGCCAGGCGCGCGAACTCGTGCGCGGGCACATCGCCGATCAGGATCGCGAGCTCCTCTTCAAAGTCCGGGCGCAGGAGCCGGCCGAGCTCGCGGAACTTTTCCGCAAGCTCGGTATCGCCGCGAATCGTGACCTCGCCCCGCTGTATGACGGTTTGCGCCTCTGCGCCCTCGAGCGCGAGGAGTGCGAGCGGCCCGCCCTCAAGCGTCGCATCGGCCGGGGCATCGTCGCGCGAGACCGCGAGCGTCGGGCCGGTGGAGGTCACGCGCAGCCGCGTGATGTCGCGCACCTCGATCGCGAGGCTCTTGCCGCTGAGCTCCGCGCATAGTGCGCGCGCGCGCGGGGAGCGCGGCAGGCCGCGGTTCAGAATCTTCTCAATCGTGATGCTCAGCATGCTCTTAGGGGGCCCCGTACCGCGCGAGCGCGCTTCAGTACTTGTAACCGCGGTGCACCGCGACTATGCCGCCGGCGAGATTGTGATAGCGGCAGCCTTCGAGTCCCGCCTCCCGCATCAGCGCGAGGAGCGTCTCCTGGTCCGGATGCATGCGGATCGACTCCGCGAGGTAGCGATAGCTCGCCGCATCGCCCGCCACCACCCTGCCGAGGAGCGGCAGGACGCGCAAGGAGTAGGCGTCGTAGAGTCCTCGCAGACCCGGAACGTTGGGGCGCGAGAACTCGAGCACGAGCAGCTGCCCGCCGGGCTTGAGCGCGCGGTGCATGGCGCGTAGCGCTGCGCTCTTGTCCGTGACGTTGCGGAGCCCAAAGCCGATCGTGATGCAGTCGAAGACTGAGTCCGCAAAGGGCAGCCGCTCGGCGTTAGCCTGTACGTAGGCGATGTTGCTCGTGAAGCCGGCATTGAGGAGGCGATCGCGGCCGCGCGCGAGCATGGCTGCGTTGATGTCGGTGAGGACGACGAGACCGCCCGCGCCCACCTGCCGGGCGAGTCCTGCGGCGAGATCGCCCGTGCCGCCGGCGACATCGAGCGCCCGCTGCCCCGGGCGCAGGTTCGCGAGCGCGAGCGTGAAACGTTTCCACAGGCGGTGCGTGCCCGCCGACATCAGATCGTTCATCAGATCGTAGCTGTCGGCGACCGAATCGAACACGCCGCGCACGCGGCGTGTCTTCTCCGCGGGCGCAACTCGTTCGAAGCCGAAGTCCGTGGAGCGCTCGTCGGTCATTGAATTGTAAGTGCGCCGGGCGAAAGTGGTCCGCATTCTAGACGATCGAGTGGCGCTCCCGTCGGCACAATCACTGTTGCTTTTTCTTAAGGGCAATGCGCAGAATCGCCGCCGTCGATGGGGGTCTTGCAGCGAGCGGGCCGGGCAGTGAAGCTGTCCGGCCCGTTCTCTTTCAGGCCGGGCGGCCTCCTCAGGCGCGCGTGTCTTTGAGCCCGCGGGCTTGCGCTTTGCGCTCGAGATAGCGCGCCCACCTCTCGCGCTGCTCGCGGCCAAGTTCGTGCAGGTATTTCCACGTGTAGAGACCGGTATCGTGTCCGTCGTCGAACACAAGCTTCACGGCGTACTGGCCAACGGGCTCGACCGCAGCGATGCCGACGTTTTCCTTGCCGAGCACCAGCACCTCCTGCCCCGGCCCGTGTCCCTTGACCTCCGCGGAGGGTGAGTGCACGCGCAGATATTCGAACGGCAGCTCGAAGCGGCTGCCGTCCGCGAAGCTCACCTCGAGCACTCGTGAGCTCTTGCGCAGGCGGATCTCGGTGGGAATGGGCTCGGACATAAGCTGCGGCGGAGTATAAGGAGAAGGGGGCGCTGGACGGCGGAATTGCTGCGGTGCAATATGCCTCCGCCTAGGGTCGAGCCTGCGCATTGCATCTCATTAGGCACGATGACAATCCGCGGCGCGCCTCTATACTCACGCTCCTCAATTTTGACCGCCACGAGGGCTCGGCGCGAGGGGCCGAGCATTGAATGGAACCGACCGATACCTCGCATCCCGATTATTACCATCGAGTTGTGGACTGCCAGTGGGCCTGTCCGGCTCACACCGACGTTCCTGAATACATACGCCTGATCGCGCAGGGCCGCTTCACCGATGCCTACATGGTGAACCGGCACTCAAACGTCTTCCCCGGCATTCTGGGACGCGTCTGCGATCGCCCCTGCGAGCCCGCCTGCCGGCGTGGCCGCATCGAGCAGAAACCGGTGGCGATCTGCCGCCTCAAGCGTGTCGCCGCCGACCATCGCGAGGATGTCGCGGATCGTCTGCCGAAGATCCCGAAGCTCAAGAACGGCAAACGCATCGCCTGCATCGGCGCGGGCTGCGCCTCGCTCACGGTCGCGAACGACCTGATGCCGCTTGGTTATTCGGTGACGATCTTCGAGCAGTACGGGGAACCCGGCGGGCTCATGCGCACCAACATCCCCTCGTTCCGCCTGCCGCACGCGGTACTCGATGAGGAGATCGCGATGATTACGGGCATGGGGGTGGAGCTCAAGCTCAACTCGCCCGTGCACAGCATGCGCGCGCTCCTCGGCTCGGGCGGCTTCGATGCCGTGTTCGTCGGTTCGGGCGCGCCACGCGGCAAGGAGCTGAAGCTCCCCGGGCGGGAAGCGGGAGCGGCCAACATCCATATCGGGATCGCCTGGCTCGAGTCGGTCGCGTTCGGGCACATCGACAAGGTGGGTAAGCGCGTCCTCATCATCGGCGTCGGCAATACGGCGATGGACTGCTGCCGCACGAGCCTGCGGCTTGGCGCTCAGAGCGTGCGCGTCATGGCGCGCAAGCCGCGCGGCTTCTTCAAGGCGTCCGAGTGGGAACTCGAGGACGCGGAGGAAGAGAGCGTGCAGATCGTCGTCAACCGCTCGCCCAAGGCGTTTGTCGTCGAGAACGGCAGGCTCACTGGCATGCGCTTCGACAAGATGGAGTACGACTTGGACGCCGAGGGGCGCATCAGCGCCGAGCGCATCGTCGGCGAGGAGTTTCTGCCCGCGGACGATGTGATCCTCGCGATCGGGCAGGAGAACGCCTTCCCCTGGATCGAGCGGGATCTTGGCATCGAATTCGACAAGTACGACGTGCCGCGGGTCGATGCGCGCACCTTCCAGTCGACGCGTCCCGGGGTGTTCTTCGGCGGCGACGCCGCCTTCGGACCGAAAAATATCATCTGGGCGGTCGAGCACGGCCATCAGGCGGCGATCTCGATTCACCGTCACTGCCAGGGCGAGAGCGTGAGCGAGCGGCTGCCTCCTGGCATGAATCTGCAAAGCCGCAAGATGGGCATGCACGAGTGGAGCTACAAGAACGATTACACCCCGATCGAACGGCGCCTGATGCCGCATGTCTCGCTCAAGGAGCGCTTCAAGAAGCTCAACATCGAGGTCGAGCTCGGCTTCACTGCGCAGCAGGCGGAGGAGGAGGTGCAGCGCTGCCTCAATTGCGACATGCAGACGGTGTTCAGCGCGAAGCTGTGCATCGAGTGCGACGCCTGCCTCGACATCTGTCCCGTCGACTGCCTCACGATCACGCACAACGGCGCGGAAACGGAGCTGCGCGGCCGGCTCAAAGCGCCGGCGAAAAATCTCGCGCAGCCGTTGTATGTCTCGGCGCCACTGCCGCAGACCGGCCGGGTGATGGTGAAGGACGAGGACCTGTGCGTGCACTGCGGGCTATGCGCGGAGCGCTGCCCGACGGCCGCCTGGGACATGCAGAAATCCGACCTGCACTGGCCGCAGGCCGCCGACGAAGTACTTGAACTCGAGGCCAAGACACCAAAGATTGCCTGAAGGGCCAGCGCGCACGACCCCCCGGGGCGCGCGAGCCGATACCACGCGGAAGCAAAACCCCCATGCCCGAAGTGAACCCGACGCGCGTCAATGACTTTACGATCAAGATCGCCACGGTGAACGGCACCGGTTCGGCGAGTGCCAACACGCTGCTCATGAAGTCGATCTTCCGCAGCGGCATCCCGGTGATGGGCAAGAACTTCTTCCCCTCCAACATCCAGGGACTGCCCACCTGGTACGAAATCCGCATTTCGCGCGAGGGCCACGTCGCCCGCTCCGGGCAGGTCGAGATCATGGTCGCGATGAACGCCGAGACCTACGCGCGCGACATGAAGGAAGTCGCCCCCGGTGGCTATCTCATCTACGACTCCACCTGGCCGCGTCCGGCGCTCCTCAAGCGCGAGGACATCACCGTGATCGGCGTGCCGCTTGCACAGCTTTGCAACGAGAACTTTGCCGGCGTGCGCACCCGCATTCTGATGAAGAACATCTGCTACGCGGGCGTGCTGGCCGCGCTTTTGGACCTCGATCTCGAGCGCATCCGGGAGCTCCTCGCCGAGACCTATGCGAAGAAGCCGCAACTCGTCGAGAGCAACATGCGGGCGATTCAGCTCGGCTATGACTACGCGCGCGAGCACTTCAGCTGCCCGCTGCCGCTGCATGTCGAGAAGCTGCAGGCGACGCAGGGGCACATCATGATCGATGGCAACACCGCCGCGGCCTTGGGCTGCGTGTTCGCGGGCGCCACGGTCGCCGCCTGGTACCCGATCACCCCTTCGACCTCCCTCATGGACGCTTTCAAGATGTTCGCCGACCGCATGCGCGTCGATCCGGCGAGCGGACGCAAGAACTTTGCCTTCATCCAGGCCGAGGATGAACTCGCCGCCGTCGGCATCGTGATCGGTGCCATGTGGAACGGCGCGCGCGCGTTCACCGCGACCTCGGGGCCGGGCATTTCCCTCATGAACGAGTTCCTCGGTCTCGCCTACTACGCGGAAGTGCCGACGGTGATCTTCGACATCCAGCGCGTCGGTCCCTCGACCGGCATGCCGACCCGCACCCAGCAGGCCGATCTCATGGAGTGCGCCTACGCGGCGCACGGCGATACGCGCCACGTGTGCCTGTACCCGGCCGACCCCGAAGAGTGCTTCTACATGGCCGTGCAGGCCTTTGATCTCGCCGAGCGGCTGCAGACCCCGGTGCTGGTGCTTTCGGATCTCGACATCGGCATGAACGACTGGATGTGCCGCGACCTCAAGTGGGAGGACAGCTACCGTCCTGATCGCGGCAAAGTCCTCAGCAAGGAGGAAGTCCTCAAGCTCGAGAAGTTCTACCGCTTCATCGACAAGGACGGCGATGGCATCACCGCGCGCACCTTACCCGGCGTGCATCCGAAGGCCGCGTATTTCACGCGTGGCTCGGGACACAACCAGTACGGCGCCTACACCGAGGACGAGGTCGAGTACCAGGCCGTGCTCGATCGGCTGAAGAAGAAGTGGGCGACCGCGAAGAAGCTCGTGCCGCGCGCGCAGATCGAGGCGCTCGCGGGGAGCCGCGCCGCCATCGTCTCGCTCGGCAGCTGTGATGGCGCGATCCGCGAGGCGCTCGCGCTCCTTAAGGCCCGCGGTGTTTCACTCGATTACATGCGCGTGCGCTCCTTCCCATTCAGCGAGGACGTCGAGCGGTTCCTGGCCGCGCACGAGCTGCTGTTCGTGGTCGAGCAGAACCGCGACGCGCAGCTGCGCGCACTGCTGACGCTCGAAACGGCGGTCGACAAAGCGAAGCTGCGCTCGCTTTTGCACTATAGCGGCCTCCCCGTGTCCTCCGCGTTCATTGTCGATGGCGTACTCGCGGAACTTAAGCCGCACGCCAGCGCCCGGGGGGTAGGAGCGGCCCATGGTTAAGGCGCAGGGATCCCGGAGAGCCTCATGACCTTCATCGCCAAACCGAAGGTGGCGCACCCCTCGCTCCCGAAGAACGCACTCGGGCTCACGCGGCGCGAATACGAGGGCGCGCTCTCGACGCTGTGCGCCGGCTGCGGCCACGATTCCATCACCGCGGCGATCGTGGAAGCGAGCTGGGCGCTCGCGCTCGAGCCGCAGAACGTAGTGAAGCTCTCGGGCATCGGCTGCTCCTCGAAGACGACCGCCTACTTCGTGAGCGGCGGCCACGGCTTCAATTCCGTGCACGGCCGCATGCCCTCGATCGCCATGGGGGCCAACGCCGCGAACCGCACGCTCTACTACGTCGGCGTGTCGGGCGATGGCGATACGCTCTCGATCGGCCTCGGGCAGTTCTGCCATGCCATCCGCCGCAATCTCAACATGCTCTACATCATCGAGAACAACGGCGTGTACGGGCTCACCAAGGGGCAGTTCTCGGCCTCCGCCGACATCGGCACGAAGGCAAAAAAAGGCGAGACCAACTTCCAGCCGCCAATCGACCCGGTGCTCCTCGCCATGACGCTCGGCGCCACGTTCGTAGCGCGCAGCTTCTCGGGCGACAAGGAGCAGCTCGTGCCCCTCATCCAGGCGGGGCTCAAGCACCAGGGCTTTGCGCTCATCGATGTGCTCTCCCCGTGCGTGACCTTCAACGATCATGAGGGCTCGACCAAGAGCTACGCCTACACGCGCGAGCACTACGAGCCGGCGGTGCATGCGGATTTCGTGCCGCTCGAGCGCGAGATCACCGTGGACTACAAGGCGGGCGAGACGGTACCGGTCACGATGCACGATGGCAGCCGCATCGTGCTGCGCAAGCTCGACACCGCCTACGATCCGACGAACCGTATCAGTGCCTTCGCGCAGATACAGGAGCGCATCAAGGCCGGCGAGTACCTCACCGGACTTTTGTACCTCGAACCCTCGCAGAATGAGTTCCACGAACTCAACGGCACGCCCGACGCCCCACTCAACAGCCTCGCGTACGAGACACTCTCGCCAGGCTCAAAGGGACTCGAGAAGGCACTTGCACGCTACCGCTGACGCCTGAAAGTGCGGGTTCGCGGTGATCAGAACGCATGGCCTCACCCACATCGCGCTCGCGGTCGCCGATCCCGATCGCGCGCTCGAGTTCTATCGGCGGGTGTTCGGCGTGCGCGAGTACTTCCGCGATGCGAACTCCGTGCAGGCGCTCGGCCCGGGTCTGCACGACGTCCTGGCCTTCGAGAAGCGCCCCGCGCAGGCGGGTGCCGCGGGCGGCATCATCCACTTTGGGTTTCGTCTCACCCGGCCCGAGGACATCGACGCGGCGGTACTCGCGGTAGAGGGGGCGGGCGGAACTCTCCTCTCGCGCGGCGAATTCGCTCCCGGGCTCCCCTACGCGTTCGTGCGCGATCCCGACGGCTACGAGATCGAGATCTGGTTCGAGTAGGCGGGGCGCTAGGGACTCAGTTCGAGCAGCGCGTCCACGCGACGGCGGTGCTGCAGCAGTAGCTCGCTCGCGAAGTCCGCGAACACGCGGATCTTGGGCGAATCGCGCATCCCGCTGCGACAGACCACGGAGACGTCGGCGCCCGGGGCCGTCCACTCCTGTAGCACCGCGCTCAGGCGGCCGTTGGCGAGCGACTCGGCCACCATGAGGTCCATGATCTGCAGGATGCCCGCACCGCGGATCGCCGCCATCAAGAGCGCATCGGTCGAGTTGAACGCCACGCTGAAGGGCAGCGTGAGCTGCTTGCGTACCTCGCCGCGCTGGAAGTGCCACTTGTGCGGGCGGCGGCTGCCGCTCGAGGGGAGGTGGCCGATGAGTTTGTGCCGCCGCAAATCGTCGGGGTGCGTTGGGATCCCATGCTCGCGCAGGTATTCGGGAGAGGCGCAGTTGATCGAGCGCGTGGTGAGTACCCGCCGCGCAATCAGGTGCGGCTCGGTGATCGGGCCGCCACGCACGACGACATCGATTTCCTCAGAGATGATATCGATGACGCGGTCGTTGAACTGCACCTCGAGCTGCAGGTCCGGGTAACGCGCCTGGAAACGCGGCAGCGCCGGGGTAAGGAGGTAGCGGCCGAAGGACACCGGCACGTCCACGCGCAGCCGTCCGCGCGGGGCGAGCCGGGTTCCGCGCAGCGCCTCGTCCGCGGCTTCAATCTCGGCGAGGATGCGCCGGCAGCGCTCGAGATATTCGGCGCCGTCGGTCGTGAGCCCCACGCGCCGGGTGGTGCGGTGCAGGAGCTGGCAGCGCAGATGCCGCTCGAGATCAGCGATATGGGTGCTGACGACCGCCCGCGACAGCCCGAGTGCGTCTGCCGCGCGGCTGAAGGAGTGCAGATCGGCGACCCGCATGAAGCTTCGCATGCAAATGAGCTGGTCCATGACGTCATTGTCCTGAAAAACAAAACAATAAATTCATCATTGGCTGGTTTTTCAGAACGCCCGCGAAGCCTACAGTGCCCCCATCGCCTCATCAAGCGGGGCGGTTGCGGAGGGCGACATGTTTATCTTCTCCCGTCCATTGAGTGCAGTCCTCGCCTCGCTCGCGGTCGCGGCCATCTTCGTCTGCTTCGATCGCGCGTGTGAGCCGCTAAATACCCCGGCCGATCAAGATGTCGCAGTTGCCAGACTTCCGGCTTGTGCGTCGGGCGCGTCATGCGGTATGGTGCGCGCCGGTTCGTGACCTTTCCCTTTCCTGCCGCCTGCCACCCGCGTCGTTTGCGAGTTGGCTTCCGAGTCTGAAAAGCCGAATCGTTCCCGACCAGGTGGCAGTGCGTGTGCCGTTGCAGATCCTCGGATGCACTCCTGCCGGTTATTTCTGTCTCAGGAGTTTGAGTGCATGACGAAGATCTATGTTGGCAACCTGCCGTTTTCCGCTACTGACGCCGAAGTGCGCGAGCTGTTCTCGCAGCACGGCACTGTCGAGTCGGTGAGCATCATCACCGATCGCGACACCGGCCGTCCGCGCGGCTTTGGTTTCGTGGAGATGTCGCGCGCCGATGCCTCGCGCGCCATCCAGAATCTGAACGGCAAGGAGCTCGGCGGACGCCCGCTGCGCGTCAATGAGGCCCAGGAGCGTAGCGGCGGCGGTGGCAACCGCGGCGGTGGCGCCCCGCGGCGCTGGTAAGAGGAACTTGCCAAGGGCCGGCCGTCGGTGCCTTCTCGGCACTTTCGGCCGGCCTTTTCATTGAGTGTGATACGAATTCGGGGAGCTTATGGGTAAAGGTGATCGCCGCACCCGCCGCGGCAAGATCTACATGGGGTCGTTCGGCAAGCTGCGCGTGAAGGATCCCGCGAAGAAGAGGAAAAAGGCGGCGCGCGCCGCCAAGCGCTGAGGGCTACGTGCCCGCAAAGGGCTCGGCGGCATTGAGCGGCGCCGGGTTGGTTTTACGCTTGAGGCAGTCGCGGATGAGCTCGAGCGCCGTGCGCTCATTGGGTGGCAGCGCGACGTCGCTCGTACCAAGCGGCGTCGTACGGGTACCCCAGCGCACGAGATGTGCGCAATAGCTCAGGCCGCCGCCAAAACCGGGCAGTAGCAACAGCGCCCCTGCCCGCACGCGCCCCTCCTCGAGGGCTTCGCAGAGTGCGACTGGCACGGTCGCCGCCGACATGTTGCCGTAGCGCTGAATGTTCACGTAGACGCGCTCCATCGGGACGTGCGCGCGCTTGGCGACCGCCTCGATGATGCGCAGGTTGGCCTGGTGCGGCACGACGAGATCGACTTGCGCGGGCGTCACGCCGACGCGGGCGAGGGCCTCTTCGCAGGCGCCGCTCATGCCCTGCACGGCACGCTTGAAGATCTCCTGCCCCTCGAACTGCCAGCGCGTCACTCCATAGAGGACGCCGTGATTCGCGTAGCGCCCGCCCATGCCCTGCACCCGCAGGATTTCGCGCGCGTCCCCGAAGCAGCCGAGCTTCTCGGCGAGCACGCCTTCGGTGCGCTCGGTGCGCTCGAGCACCACCGCGGCCGCGCCATCCCCAAAGAGCACGGCGACGTCGCGGTCCGACCAGTCCATGAAGGGTGAGATGAGCTCTGCGCCGATGACGAGGGCGTTGCGCACGACGCCGGTGCGGATGAGTCCGGTGGCCGCGGACAGTCCATAGAGAAAACTGGTGCACGCGGTGTTGATATCGAATGCTGCAGCGGACTCGGCGCCGATGCGCAGCTGGATGCCGGAGGCCATGTTCGGCACCTGATCGTCGTAGCTGCAGCTGCCGAAGACGATGAGCTCGATGCTGCTGCCTTCTAGCCCGGCAGCGGCGAGCGCCCGCGCGGCGGCCACATAGGCGAGCTCGCCAAGATCGACGTGGGAGATGCGCCGTTCACGAATGCCGGTGCGGCTCACGATCCATTCATCGTTCGTGTCGAGAATGGTGGCGAGGTCCCCGTTGCTGAGAACCGCCGGCGGCAGGCACTTGCCCCAGCCGATGATCGCCGCGTGGGTCACGCACCCCTCCTCATGACGGCCGCGCAAGGATAGCAGGCCACGGGTAGAATCCGCTTCGTGCCCCGTGGCCGGGGCGGGATGCGGCCGCGGGCAGCGCTCGGCAGAAACTCCAAGAAGGCTCCGAGTCCGCTAGGTATTTGCCGCGATTCCCGTCACCTGTCGGCGCTGCGAGACTCACTGCGCTTTCGACAAAAAATGAAGCGGCGCCGGAGCGGGTGGAGCGAGCTTGAATTGACCAGGCTGCTTCGCACCAAGGACCTCAGGCAGGAAGGAAGGCTGCTCATGAAAGAAGATCCAAGACCAACGACGGGCCCGACCTCACGGCGGCTTGGCGCTCTGATGACACGCTGTGCACTCGGAGGAGTGTTGCTGCTTGTCGCCGCGGGCGCTGCGTCCGCGCAGCAGGCGCCTCAGGATGAAGGCTGGCAATTCATCATTACGCCCTACCTCTGGGCGATCGGGTTGCAGGGCAGCACACGCATCGGCCAAACGCTTCCGGACGAATCCATCGATGTGCCATTCCAGTCTCTCGCGACCCATCTCGACATGGCGGCAATGGGTGCGTTCGAGGCACGCAAGGGACGGTGGGGAATCATCTTCGATGGGTTTTATGGCGATCTCTCGGCAGACTCGAAGCCGATACTGAACGGTGCCCTCGGCACCGCGCAGGCGGATTTCAAGCAAACGATGCTCGAACTCGCTGTCGCCGTCCGCCCGCTCGAGAATCAGGAGGCTTTCCTCGATGTGCTGCTCGGCGCCCGCTACATCGACCTCAACGCCAAGCTCTCGCTCTTTCCGAGTGCACTCCTGCCGGCGGGCGCCGCACGCAGCGACAGCGTCACTTGGACCGACGGCTTCGTCGGCCTGCGCGGCAAAGTCCTCTTCCCGCACGACTGGTGGCTTGGCGCTTACGCCGATGTCGGCACAGGAGGAAGCAAGCTCTCCTACCAGGGGCTCGTGGGCGTTGGCATCGATTTCTCGAAGACGTTCGGTATGTCATTCGGCTATCGCTATCTGCACGAGGACTATTCCACGACAGATTTTCTCTACGACATCGGCGTCGGCGGGTTGTTCGTCGGCTTCGGATTTACCTTCTGAAGGCCTCGACCGATGGCGGCTTGAGACTGAAGCACCCGGCGGCGCAAGCAATGCGAGGTGAGAGCGATGTCTGAGCGCACCAGGTTTCTGAGTAAGCTCATCGGTTTCTATTGCATCATCGCGGCCCTCTCCATGGCTGCACACCGCGACCTCACGGTCGAGACTGTGAGCGCGCTGCTCCACGATCAACCGGTGCTGATGCTGCTCGGGTTCATCACCGTCGCCGCCGGCTTGGCGCTCGTTCTGACGCACAACATCTGGTCGGGCGGTGCGCAGACGATCATCGTCACCGTGATCGGCTGGATCACCCTCCTCAAGGGCTTGCTATTCTGGTTCGCGCCCCTCACAGCCGCAGACCTTTATCTGCATCAGCTGCACTACGTGCAGCTCTTTTATTTCTACGATGCCATCTCACTCGTGATCGGCGTCTATCTCATCACTGGCGCGTACCGTTCGGCACGCCGCCTCTGACTCACGCGCGCTCTGCCGCGAGACGGTGCCGTTCGCTTGTCGGCCCCGGGGAGCGCAGGGATAATTTGCCCGTTGCGCCGCGTGTGGGCGCGCTCGGTCTGAAAGCGATGGACGGCGCATGAGTCATCGAAAGTCAACCTCGATCGTGCGCCTCTGCGCATCGCTTGCGCTCCTCGCCAAGCTCTGCGTCCTGGCAGCCGCCCCGCCGCCGGCGGCAAGCGGCGCCACTGCGGCATCCGCCACCGACCGCGTGAGCAACAGCGTTGTCAAAGTGTTTGCCACAGTGCTGCGGCCGGACCCGGCGCGCCCCTGGACCAAGCAGGCGCCGGCGGAGGTGACCGGAAGCGGGGCGATCATCGATGGCGATCGCATACTCACCGCGGCTCACGTCGTCCTCTACGCGAGTCAGATCGAGATTCAGGCCAACCGAGCTGGCGATAAGCTGCTCGCTTCCGTGGTCGCCATTGCCCCGTCGATCGACCTTGCGGTGCTGAAGGTGGACGATGAGGCATTTTTCAAGGAGCACCGCGCCCTCGCGCGCGCCAACTCGCTCCCAAAGATCACCGACGCGGTGTACGCGTATGGCTTCCCCACCGGGGGCGACACACTCGCCATCACCAAGGGCATCGTCTCGAGGATCGAATTCGTCGACTACGGCATCAGCTCCTCTGGGCTGCGCATCCAGATCGATGCCGCACTCAACCCCGGCAACAGCGGCGGCCCGGTGGTCGCCGACGACAAGATGATCGGACTCGCCTTCGGCACGGTCGGCAACAACATCGGTTACATCATTCCGAACGAGGAGATCGCGCTTTTTCTCGCGCAGGTCGCGGGCGGTCACACCTATCACGGCAAGCCGTCCATGTACGATGAGCTGCAGACGCTCGAAAACCCCGCGCTGCGGCGCTTTCTCGGACTCGACAAATTCGTGCACGGCATCGTCGTGCACCGGCCGTATCGCACCGATGCGAGCTACCCGCTCAAGGAGTGGGACGTGATCACGGCCATCGGTGACACCAAGATCGATGATCAGGGCATGGTGACGCTCGGGGACGATCTGCGCGTCAGGTTCCAGTACCTCATACAGACTACGGCCAAGAATAACGCGGTTCCGCTCACGATCGTGCGCGGCGCAAAGACACTCAATATCGAGCTGCCACTCGTCGTCGAGCGGCCGTACATGGTGAAACAACTCGCGGGCACGTACCCGGAATATTTCATCTACGGGCCGATGGTGTTCTCGCGCGCCGCCATCGAGCACCTGCAGATTTACGCACCGGGGCTTGGTGCGAGTCCGCGCGCGATGCTCGGGATGTTCCAGTCACCGCTCATCAAGCAGATCGGCTTGCCGCCAACGCCGGAGCGCGAGGAAGTCGTCATCATCGCCTCGCCGTTCTTTCCCGACAAACTGACGACGGGTTATGACAGCCCGGCGGGCGGCACGGTCGCACGGATCAACGGCCAGGAGGTGCGGAGCCTCAAGCACCTGGTGACGATCCTGCGCGATATGAAAGACGATTACGTGACGATTGAATTCGATCAGCCGGAACGCGAGGCGCTCGTGTTCTCGCACGCGGAACTCGCCGACTCTACCGAGCGCATCCTGAACAACAACGGCATACGCGCCCAGGGCTCGCCCGACATCATGGCGATCTGGCAGGGCCACTAGCCCGGTCGTCGCTGCCCTCAGGTGCCGGGCAACACCTGTGCGCCCCGGTGCGAGTCATCCGGGGCGTAATCGAAGGAATCGAAGTACAAGCGCTCTGCGGGCAGCCCCTGGCGCGGAAAACTCGCCCGTATCGCTTCGATCATCGCCGGAGGACCCGCGGCATACACCTCGAATGCGGCGAGGTCCCGATGATCGGCGAGCACCGCTTCATGCACGAGGCCAAGGCGGCGGTGTCCGGCCCGCGCAGCCGTCGCACCCGAGAGCACCGCCGTAAAGGTGAGCTCGGGGTAGCGGCGCACCCAATCGAGCACTAGGGCTTCCTCGTAGAGATCGCGGGCTTCGCGCGCCCCCCAGTAGAAATGCACGGGCCTGCGTATCCCCGTCTCGAGCACGTGACGCAGCATGGATTTAAGGGGCGCAAAGCCCGTGCCGCCGCCGATCATGATGATCGGAGCGCTGCCCGGGCGATAACTGAACTGCCCGATCGGCCCCTCGATCCGAAGCAGCGCCCCCTCGCCGAGGGGCGCCGTGGCGGCGCCGAAGAGACGTTCCGTGAAGCCCCCGCCGCTTACGCGCCGCACGTGCAGCTCAATGAGTTCGCTCTCGTGAGGGGGGCTCGCAATCGAGAAGCTGCGCCGCCGGCCCCCATCGAGCAGCACGTCGAGGTATTGCCCGGCCTGAAACTGCAGCCGCTCCACCGTCGGCAACCGCAGCCACACCTGCATCACATCGGGCGCGAGCGGCGTGAGGCGCGCGATACGGCATGGCAGCGTCTTGATCTCTACGGCCGCGACGTTGGCGATGAGCCGCGCCTGCACGACGAGATCCGTCTCGGCGCGCGCCTGACAAAGGAGGATGTGCCCGGTCTCGGCCTCCTCGGCCGTGATGCCAAGCGGCTGCGGGCCGGGGTAGCTGATCGCGCCCGAGAGCAAGCGTGCGCGGCACGAGCCACAATGGCCGGACTTGCAGCTGTGCGGCAGATTGAGCCCAGCGGCGAGCGCGGCTTCGAGCACCGGCTGTAACGGGCTCACGCGCAGCGTGCGTCCGTGCGGCTCAATGCGTACGCTATGTTCGTCCGGGCCCAAGCTCGTGCACCTTCGCCGCCGCCCGCGGCTGCGAGCTGATCACGGACTAGACTAGACGTCTGCGCTGGCGAAGGCCATGGAGCTGCGATGTTCGTGAATCCCCCGCAGGAAGAAATCGCGCGCCTGCTGCGCGCGGCCCGCATCATCGCGATCGTCGGTCTCTCGCCCGATCCCACGCGCCCAAGCCATCGCGTCGGACGCGCGCTGCAGCGCTTCGGCTATCGCATCGTCCCCGTTAGCCCTGCGGTGGAGACCATACTCGGTGAGGCCGCGGTGGCATCCCTCGATCAGCTGCCCAAGGTGCTCGCTCAGGACGAGCGTGTCGATATCGTCGATGTGTTCCGCCGTCCCGAGCACATCGCCGGCATCGTCGATGACTGCATTCGGCTCAAGATGCCGGCACTGTGGCTCCAGGAGGGCGTCGTCGACAATGCGGCCGCCGAGCGCGCCGTGCAGGCTGGCATCTTCACGGTCATGGACCGCTGCATCTTCAAGGAGCGTTCGGCGCTGCGCTAACAGCCGGCGCCGGCGCGATCCCTCAATCGACCGCGACGTGAGGCGAGTGGCTCGCGCCGCCGGAGCGGCGGGCCTGCGGTAGCGTGTTTGCGTTATGCTTGTCTGAAATGCGCGTTGACTTCACGAAGATGCACGGGGTTGGCAACGACTTCGTGGTCTTCGAGGCTCCCGCCGACGAAAAGCTTCTGAGCGCTGAGGCGCTGCGCCGCCTCGCCGACCGCCGCACCGGCATCGGCTTTGATCAGGCGCTCGCGCTCGCGCGCCCCAGGAGCGAGGGGACCGAGGTCTTCTACCGCATCTTCAACGCCGACGGTGATGAGGTCGAGCAGTGCGGTAACGGCGCGCGCTGTATTGCCGCTCTACTCCATCACCGCGGTCGCGCCCGCAATGGGGCGATCGCGCTCGAGAGTCCCGCCGGAGTCGTGCAGGCCCGCATCGGGAGCGATGGCGAGGTATCGGTCGACATGGGGGTCCCCAACTTCGATCCCCGCTCGCTGCCTTTCAGCGCCCCGCACGAAGCCGACGCCTACGCCCTCGAGGTCGATGGCCGTACGGTGCAGATCGGGGCGGTCTCGATCGGTAACCCGCACGCGGTGCTCGGTGTAGAGGACGTCGAGAGCGCGCCGGTCGGCACGCTCGGGCCTAAGATCGAACGTCATCCGCGCTTCCCGCGGCGCGTTAACGTAGGGTTTCTCGAGATCGTCTCGCGCGAGGAGGTACGGCTGCGGGTCTACGAACGCGGCGCCGGTGAAACCCGAAGCTGCGGCACCGGCGCCTGCGCGGCCGTGGCGGTTGGGTACCGCCGCGCTCGGCTCGGCGCGGAGGTGCGGGTGGGCGTGCGTGGCGGTGCGTTGCGCGTAAACTGGGCGGGTCCCGGAGAGCACATCTGGCTGAGCGGTCCCACTGAGATATCGTTCGAAGGTCACGTCGAGGTCTAGAACACTATGACGACACGAGAGGCTCGCGGTCTCGCCGCGGTCGACACCGAAGAGGAGGCGATCGCGAACTACCTGCAGCG
>DASPTE010000027.1:0-19543 GCA_035623585.1 Steroidobacteraceae bacterium
GAGTCTGGTGCCGCCGGAGAGCCTCGAAGGCGACAGCGAAAAAGAAATCGAAGAGTGGCGCACCGAATACGATGTCACGACGACGCTGCGCAAGCTCGGTCATGAGGTCCGCTGCCTCGGGGTCCTCGACAGCCTCACGGAACTGCGTACTGCGATCGCGGACTGGGAGCCGCACGTCGTCTTCAATCTCCTCGAGGAGTTTGACGGCATCGTCACTTACGATCAGCACGTGGTCGCCTTCCTCGAGCTCATGCGCCAGCCCTACACCGGGTGCAACCCGCGCGGGCTCCTGCTCTCACGCGACAAACCGCTCTCGAAGCAGCTGCTCGCCTTCCACCGCATCGCGACCCCGCAATTCAGTGTCTTCCGGCGCGGCGCCCACATCCGCGTGCCGCGCAAGCAGCGCTTTCCGCTCTTTGTGAAGTCGACCGTCGAGGACGCCTCCCTCGGCATCGCGCAGGCGTCGGTGGTCGAGGATGCGGCGAAACTCAAGGAGCGCATCGAGTTCGTGCACGAGCAGGTGAAATCGGATGCGCTGGTTGAGGAGTACATCGAGGGGCGCGAGCTGTACGTTGGGGTGATCGGCAACGAGCGCCTCACACGCTTGCCGGTGTGGGAAATGGTGTTCGGCTCGATGCCCGATACGCTCGCCGGCATCGCCACGCGCAAGGTGAAATGGGACAAGCGCTATCAGGCGAAGTACGGCATCACGACTCACGCCGCCACCGAACTGCCGCCCCCGATCCTCGCCGCGCTCGACCGGCTCTCGCGACGCGTCTATCGCGCGCTCGGCATGTCCGGTTATGCTCGCATGGATTTCCGTGTGACCCCGCAGGGACAGGTGTACGTGCTCGAAGCCAACGCTAACCCCAACCTCGAGGCCGCCGAGGACTTCGCCGAATCCGCGCGCGCGAGCGGGGTGCCCTACAGGGCGCTCATCGAGCGGCTCGTCGATCTCGGGCTCAAGTACCGCGCACAGTGGCGCGCCTCATATGGCTGAGCGCGGGGGTCGGCGTGCCGGCGCACTGGCGCTCGCCGCGGCGGCGGTCCTGCTTTGCGCCTGCAACAATCAGGCGAAGCGCCAGCAGGCCGAGCTTCACGATCTCGGCAGCTGGTTCCCGGGTGCCTATGTCACGGCCACACCCGCTGCCGCCCCGGCTGCCACCCCTCAGACGACTCAGGAGAAGATCGCGCTCGTCATTGTGCAGGTGTTTGCGCCGCGGATCGGCCGTGGCGTGTTCTATGTTCAGGAGATGGCCGCCGCCGATCCGAGCCGCATCATGAGTCAGCTCCTGATGAACTTTAAGCTCGATGAGGAGCACGGACTGATTGCGACCGTCTACACCTTCGTCGAGCCGCGGCGCTGGCGCGACGGACAGCTCAATCGCGACGTCTTCACCGGAATCGTCATGGAGGACGTCGTGCCAAGCTGCGTGCTCGTTTGGACCAAGCAGGGCGAGCAGTACATCGCCCGCTCGCACACCCGCAGCTGCGCGGGCAGCGGCGCCGCGGCCGATGCGCCGGCGATCGCGCTCACCGCCGACACGCTCACGCTCGGGGGTTACCGCTTCGAGCGGGTGCAGTGAGGGCGCGCGCTGCGCACGGGGTCAGTTTTTCAGGTGCGCATCGAGCCAGCCGAGCACGGTGTGGTACCAGAGGATGCTGTTGGCGGGCCTGAGCACCCAGTGATTCTCGTCCGGGAAGACGAGCATCCGGCTCTCGATGCCACGGCGCTGCAGCGCGCTGAAGGTGCCGAGGCCCTGGCTGAGGGGCACGCGGTAGTCGAGGGCGCCGTGAATCACGAGCATCGGCGTGCGCCAGCGCGTAACGAACTCGACGGGGTTGAACTGCGCGTAGCCCTTGGGGTTCTCGTACTCGGGTCCGCCGAACTCCCACTCGGGGAACCAAAGCTCCTCGGTGGTGTAGTACTCCATGCGCTGATCGAAGATGCCGTCGTGATTCACGATACAGCGGAAGCGCTCGGGCCACTGGCCCTCGATCCAATTCATCATGAAGCCACCGTAGGAGGCCCCGAGCGCGCAAGCTCGCTCGCCATCGATCCAGGGATAGCGCGCGAGCGCGGCGGCGAGGCCCTTCTGCAGATCGACGAGCGGCTTTCCGCCCCAGTCATGGCTGATCGAATCGGTAAACGCCTGGCCATAGCCCGGTGAGCCGTGAAAGTCGATCATCACGACGGCGTAGCCACCGCCCGCGAAGGCTTGAGCATTCCAGCGGTAGGTCCAGAGGTTAGCCATGCTGACTTGGGGCCCGCCGTGCACGACGAACGCGAGCGGGTAACGCTTGCCGGTGGCTAAGCCGTAGGGCTTGACGAGATAACCGTAGACCGTCTCTCCGTTCCAGCCGCTGAAGCTGAACTGCTCGAAGTCACTGAGCGAACGCGCGGAGAGGAACTCGCGGTTGACGTCGGTGAGTCGCTCGGGTTGTCCGCCGCCCGCAAGTGGCAGCGCGTAGAGGTCGTCGGGAGCGCCGAGGCTTGCATGCGCGAAGACCACGAGGCCGTGTGCGCCGTTGAAATCGGTGACCTGACCGCTGCCGACGAGGAGCCGCCGCGCCCCGCTACGCGGATCGATCGCATAGAGCGAGCGTTGTCCAAGCTCATCACAGCTTGCGAGCAGGCTCTTGCCATCGGGTGTGGCGGCGAGGTGCGCGATTGAACGGTCCCACTGACCGGTGAGCGAGCGCACGGCCCCCGAGGCCGCATCGCGCAGCATGATGTGAAAGCGATCGGATTCAAATCCGGGCCGATCCTGCGCGAGCCATGCGAGATCGCCGTTGGCGAGAAACACCGGTTGCGTGTCGTTGGCGGGATTGCCGGCGGTGAGATTGCGCGCAGTCCCGCCGCCGTCCGCGGGCACCTCGAAGAGATCGAAGTTCGTGGACCAGGGTTCGGTGCGCCCGGCGAGGCGCGCGCTGAACACGAGCGACTTGCCGTCGGGACTGAAGCTGTAATCGGCGTCCGAGCCGAAGGGCTTGCTCGGGATATCGGCATCGAAGCCCCTCGACACATCGGTCGGGGCGAGGGCCGTGCCTTCCCGAAGCCGCGCGCTGAAGAGGTGGTTGCGTGTCCCGTCGCTCCAGCTGTCCCAGTGACGCACAAAGAGCCGCTCGTAGCTGCGCCCCTTGGCCTTGTCCTTGACGCGCGCATCGAGTCGCTCCCTGGTGCACTCGAGCGTCGCGCAGTCGGGGAACACGGCCAGCGCGAGCGCGAGCGCATCTCCGCGGGGTGAGACCTTCAGTGCAAGCACGTCGAGCGGATAGTCCGTGACGCGCTCGGCGACCGTGTCGCCGAGGCGCGCCCGCCACACCTGTGAGCTCCCGGAGCGGTTCGAGAGGAAAAAGAGCGTGCGGCTGTCGGGCGCCCAGCGCGGACTCAGGTCGTTCGCCTTCGGGTCCCTGAGCAGCCGCTGCGGCTCGCGATGACGTCCCTTGAGATCGATGAGCCAGAGCCCGGTGCGGCCCTCGTTGGCTTCGAGATCGGTGTCGCGCTCGACGAAAACGAGCCAGCGGCCATCGGCGGAAAGCTGCGGATCGCCGACGCGCTTGAGGGTGACCAGATCCTCGACCGTGAACGCGACCCCATTGGCCTCCGCAAGGGGCGCGTTCGCGCCGAGCATGCACAAGAGGAGCCCGCTCAGCAGGCGCAACTTCACACGCATGGCAGAGTTCTCCGCCTTGTTGGTGTTCTTTCGGGAGGGCGGCGTCATCCTCAGACGCCGGCCTCGTCACTCGCAATGGTCCAGGGCTCGCGCTTCGCCGCCGCCACCCATTCCTTGAGCGCGCTATCCTCGAGCACGCCCCTCACGTAGGAACCCGCGGCCGAGGAAAGTCGCGCCCCGTAGGTATTGAAGCGCAGCACCACCGGGGCGTACATCGCATCGGCGAACGTGAACTCGCCGAAGAGCCATGGTCCCTTGGTGCCGAAGCGGCGGCGGCAGTCGGTCCAAATCGCTTCGATGCGCGCAACCTCCGCCTGCGCGGCGGGGGTCAGCGCCGCATACCGTCCGCTCGCGCGCGCGTTCATCGGCCACTGCGCACGCAGATTCACAAACCCCGAATGCATCTCGGCGCTCACCGCACGCGCCACGGCGCGCGCCTCAGGCGACTCGGGCCAGCCGCGCCCGGTGAGCTCGCCGAGGTACTCGCAGATCGCGAGCGAATCCCACACGGTGAGCTCGCCCTGACGCAACACCGGCACGCGGCCACTCGGGGAGACTTCCGCGAGCCGCGCACGCGTCTCCGGCATATCGAGCGGGATCACGATCTCCTCGAACGCGAGCCCGAGCTTCTTGATGGCGAACCACCCGCGCAGCGACCAGCTGGAGTAATTCTTGTTGCCGATGACGAGGGTGAGCGGCGCCATGGGATGCTAACCTTCGCGGGCCGTGCTGAGCGACGTTCGCGCCATCGCTTTCGATCTCGATAATACACTCTGGGATGTGGAGCCGGTGCTCGCGCGCGCCGAGGAACGCCTCGCCGCCTGGTTGGCGGAGCATGCCCCGCGCCTTGCCGCGCAGGTTTCGCGCGAGGACATGCGCCGCGCGCGCGACCAACTCGCCCGCGCCGAGCCGCACAACGCCCACGATGTGACCTACCTGCGCCTCACGGCGCTCGCTGCGCACGCTCGCGAGCATGGCTACGACGAGCGCATCGCCGAGCGCGCCTTCGAGGTGTTCCTGAGCGCCCGCAACGAGGTCGCGGTGTTCGCCGACGTCCACCCGGCGCTCACGCGGCTCGGCGCGCGCTATGCGCTCGCCTCCCTCAGCAACGGGAACGCCGATCTCGCACGCATCGGTCTCGAGTCGGTGTTCGCGGTGTCGCTCAATGCGCGGCAGATCGGGGCTGCCAAGCCCGATCCGCGCTGCTTTGCGCGGCTTTCGCACTCGCTCGCGCTCGCGCCAGCGGCGATTCTCTATGTCGGCGACGATCCGCATCTTGACGTCGATGCGGCGCGCAGCGCCGCCCTGCCCACCGCGTGGGTGAATCGGCGCGCACGTGAGTGGCCCTCCGAGCTCGCGCCGGCGGACCTCACAGTGACGGACTTAACGCAGCTGGCGGAAATGCTCGGAGTGTGAAGCGCGGCCGGGCGATTAGCGCAGCGGATCACGGAATTGCCCCCCGCCCTCGGGTGAACCTTTGCTTATCTGGAGCGTTGTGGACATAACTAAGGAGGAGGCGAGCGAACGATGAGCCAGATCGCGAGCCGTGTGTTGCCGGTCGCCAATCTGCGCGAGTTTTTCCGCGATACGCTCCACGGCGCACTCCAGAAACAGCGTGTTGCGGTCGAGGATCAGACCGAGCACTACGTCGTGAATCTGCTCACGCTGTTCGCGCGCTCGGAGCGGCTCTATGAGGACCTCCCCGAGGGCGCGCGCCTGCCGCCACTCTTCGCCATGCTCGCCGCCGCGCTCGAAGCCCCAGGCGCGAGCGAGCGGCACCGCTTGCTGCAGCGCCTCGGCGATGTATCGCTCTTCATCGCGGGATTTTTCGCCCGCGGCTTCGCCGCAAAGCTGATCGACATCGACTATCACATCGCCATGGGCGGCAACGCCTACGGGACGCTCGCCGCCGCTACCGCGCGCGGCAACGGTCGGGTGCTCGCGGCGGTGTTCGCCGAGCTCTCGCGCAAGTTCCAGCCGATGGTGGACGCGCTGAATGAGGTGAGCGAGGGCTCCTACACGCACTCCGACCGCGACATCCTGCGTCTCTATGAAATCTGGCTTAAGACCGGGAGCGAGCGCTGCTATGCGCTCCTCAAACGCCTCGGCGTGAACCCAACCAAAGCGGGCGGCACGCAGTTCGCGCACTGAGCCATGCTCCTCTCGCAGCTGCAGCAGCTCATCGGCGGTATCTACGACGTCCACGTCGGCCACGACGTGTACGAGTTCCTCGTCACCGACCAGGCGCGCCTCCCGCAGGGCGTGCGCCCCGCCCAGGTCGAAGAGCAGCTGATCGTCGAGCAGCCCGCGGCGGGAAGCGGGGAGGTGGCGCTCGCGCTCTACCTCGACCCCGCGCTCCTGGCGCGCCTTGCGCGCGAGAACCCGCTCGTGCGCTTGCACGAAGGCAACGTCGCCGACTGCTGGACCGCGCTCGAGGGGGTGAGTCACTTCCTCTATCTCGCCTGGAACGCGCACCACGACCGAGCGGTCTCACTTCTCGAGCTCGAGATGCAGGCCGAGGTCGACAAGTACATCGCGAGCTACTATCTGCTGCGGCGCCAGCTGCCGGCGCACTTCCCGAAGGAGCTGCACCGCGTGCTCTTCGCGCGCACGCGGCTCGACCCGCGCCTCGGCGACGAGGCGGCGGCGCTCTATCGCGAAGCGAGCCGCTACGCGGAGCGCTTCTGCGGGCGGCTCGAGAAGGCGCTCGCTCCCACGCGCGGGGGTCGCCGCGGGGCGCGCGAGGAGCGTGCGGTGCTCGCGGAACTGCGCAGGTTCTACCGGCTGACAACTGCGCGCAAACGCGCGCATATCGAGCGGACGAGTTGAGGGGACGCGCCGCGTGCGGCGGCCGCTCGGCTACTTGTCTTTTTCTTCCTCGCGCTTGCGGGCCTCGAGCTCGCGCATCTTCTTGATGTGCTCCGAGAGCTTGCGCAGGTCGGTTTTGATCGAGGTTGCGCCAGTGCCCTGCCCCCTGCTCGAGTAGGGATCGCAGTTCTGCTCTTCGACCAGTGCGAGCTCGGGCGGGGGCCCGTCCAGGATCTCGAGCACCGGGCGCTCGCCGCTGTCGTTGGGCGAATCGTGCCACTCGAGCATGCCATTGCCGCGATCGTCATGGACGACGACGCCGACGCGACGCCGCTCGGCGCCCTTGCGCTGCTCAGGTGTCTTGGATACGCGTCGGCTCACAAGATTATGCAAAACAACTACAGTTCCCGCAGAGCGAGAGACTAGCTGTCGGTCAGATGTTGCTTCCGAGACCGGCGTCACGGAACGTCGCCGACTCGGCCGGCGAGCGCAGCGCGCGCCCGCAGCAGCCCGATGGCGGTTTTACAATCTGCGATCGTGCCATCGAGTGCCCAGGTACAGGCCTCATCGAGGGCCACCCAATGAACTTCGATGATCTCGGCGCGCTCGTGCGCGGGGGCCGCGGGCGCGATGCCGCTCGCGAGGAAAAGGTGCAGTCGCTCGCTGAAAACGCCCGGGGAGGAGAGCACGGTGCCGAGACTTTGCCAGGAGCGCGCGCTCACTCCTGCCTCCTCGGCGAGCTCGCGTTCGGCGGTCGCGCGCGGCGGTTCATCCGGCTCGAGCTTGCCGGCGGGCAGCTCCCACAGCCAGCCATCGGCGATGTAGCGATACTGGCGCAGCAGACAAATGCGCCGCCTCTCATCGAGGGCGACGGTGGCGGCGCCCCCCGGGTGATGCACCACTTCGAGCCGCGCGCGATGGCCGTTCGGCAGACGCACCTCATCGGTGGTGACACGGATCACACGGCCGCTGAATTCGAGCACCTGGCTGTCGGGTTTCATGCCGAGCATCGTAACTCCCTGAGCGCACAGGTCGCCCAAAGGAGTGGGGCGCCTCACAAACCTGGTCATTTTTTCGCCAGTTGGCCTTGGGGGCACGGTATAGTCGGCCCCCGACTCCCATGAGCACGACGGCGCATCTCGATAAACTCAACGCCGCCCAGCGCAAGGCCGTGACCTACGGCGAGGCGCTCGAGCCGAAGGGTTTCCGCGCGGGACCGCTCCTCATCGTCGCCGGCGCCGGCACCGGCAAGACCGAGATGCTCGCGCACCGCGTCGCGCACCTCGTCCTCCACGGTGTCGACCCGGCGCGCATTCTGATGTTGACGTTCACGCGGCGGGCCGCCCTCGAGATGCGCCGCCGCGCGCACGAGATCGTCCGCAAAGCGCTCAATGACACCCTCGGCGGGCTCACCGCGCAGCTCGCGCAGCGGCTCACCTGGGTGGGCACCTTTCATTCGATCGGCAACCGCCTGCTGCGCCACTACGCGGCGCACCTCGGGCTCGATCCGCAGTTCAGCGTCATCGATCGCGGCGACTCCGCAGACCTCATGGACAGCGTGCGCGAGGAGTTGGGTTTCGCCGAGAAGCAGAAGCGTTTCCCGCGCAAGGAAACCTGCCTGCAGATCTACTCGAACCGCGTCAACACCCGCACCGACCTGAAGGAGATCCTCGCCACCACCTACCCCTGGTGCGCGCAGTGGGAGGAGGATCTCAAGCGTCTCTATCGGCTGTACGTCGAGCAGAAGCAGCACGCGAACCTACTCGACTACGATGATCTGCTCCTCTACTGGCACCACATGATGTCCGAGGCGCGCCTCGCGCAGCACATTGGCGCGCATTTCGACCACGTGCTGGTCGATGAATACCAAGATACCAACCGCCTGCAGGCCGAGATTCTCTACGCCCTCAAGCCCGACGGCGCGGGACTCGCCGTGGTCGGCGATGACGGCCAGGCGATCTACTCATTCCGTGCCGCGGCGGTCGAGAACATCCTCGGCTTTCCCGAGCACTTCAACCCCCCGGCCGAGGTCGTGACGCTCGCTCAGAACTACCGCTCGACTCAGCAGGTGCTCGATGTTGCGAACGCGGTGATGGAAGGCGCACCGCGCCAGTACCGCAAGTACCTCCTCTCGATCCGTGGCCAGGGGATGCGGCCGCGGGTCGTGACGGTGGACGAGCTACAGGTGCAGGCCGAGTACATCTGCAGCGAGGTACTGCGGCGGCGCGAGGCCAACGTGCCGCTCAGCCGCCAGGCCGTGCTCTTTCGGGCCGCGAGCCACAGCGACCTCCTCGAAGTCGAGCTCTCCAAGCGCCAGATACCCTTCGTCAAGTACGGTGGCCTGCGCTTCCTCGAGGCCGCGCACATCAAGGATCTGCTCGCGGTGCTGCGCTGGGCGGACAATCCGCGCAACACGCTCGCCGCCTTCCGCGCGCTGCAGCTGCTGCCGGGGGTCGGACCGGTGCACGCGCGCGAAGCGCTCGAGACGTTCGCGCAGAGCGGCCATTCCTTCGAATCCCTGGTGAGCTGTCAGCCCCCCGAGACCTCGGAGATGGACTGGATGCAGCTGCTCGAACTGCTCGCCACGCTTGCCGATCCCGAACGCCCCTGGCCGGGTCAGGTGCAGATGGCGCGCGAGTGGTACGAGCCGTACCTCGAGCGGCTTTACGAGAGCTCCCGCACCCGTCAGGGGGATCTCGAGCAGCTCGAACTTCTCTCCGGCCAGTACCCCTCACGCGAGCGCTTCCTCACCGAGCTCACGCTCGATCCGCCGAACGCTACGAGCGATCACGCCGGCCGCCCGCGTCTCGATGAGGACTATCTCGTGCTCTCGACGATCCACTCGGCGAAAGGCATGGAGTGGGACAGCGTCTACGTGCTGAACGTCGTCGACGGCAGCTTCCCCTCCGAGTTTGCGACCACGAAGGCCGAGCTCATCGAGGAGGAGCGGCGGCTACTGTATGTCGCGCTCACCCGCGCCCAGAACGATCTCGCCCTCGTCGTGCCGCTCAAATTCCCGCTCACGCAGCAATCGCGCAAGGGTGATGCCCACGTCTACGGCGCGCGCAGCCGCTTCCTCACGGAGAAGGTGTTGAAGACACTCGAGCCGGGTACCTTCAAAGGTACCGCGAGCGCCGATACGCTCGAGGACGGCAGCAGCACCGTCACGGTGGATGTGGGTACGCGGCTGCGCGAGATGTGGTAGCGGTCTCGCACCGCGCGTTATTTGTTCGGCTTGACGAACTTCAGCGTGAAGCGGTCGCTCTCGCCGATGGCCTCGTACTTGTCGTGGTCCTTACCGCCGAGCCGATAGGTCGGCGGAAGCGTCCACACCCCCTGCTCATAGTCCTTGGTGTCTTTGGGGTTGGCGTTGATCTCGCTCTTCGCGACGAGGCGAAAACCCTGTGCCTCGATCAGTTTGATCGCGTAGTCCTCGTTGACGTAGCCGCTTTTCGCCAGTGGATCCTGGGGCAGGGCCGGATTGCCGCGATGTTCGACGACCCCGAGGATCCCCCCGGGCTTGAGCGCGCGATACATCGCCGCGAACGCCGCCGGGGCCTCATTGCGCGCCATCCAGTTATGGATGTTGCGGAAGGTAACGATCATGTCGAGTGAGCCTGGCGGCACGCCCTGGTTCGCATCGAACGCGAAGGCAACCACCGACACGCGGTCGTAGTACTGGGGGCCGGCCGCAAGTCGCCCCTGGTACTCCTCGAGCACGCGCGTGAGGTACTTGTTATCGGGCTGCGCCGGCCACACGCCCGCGTAGTACTTACCGCGCTCGCGCAGGAGCGGGGCGAGGATCGCGGTGTAGTAGCCGGGCGGGGGCCACACCTCGAGCACGCGCATCTCCGGGCGGATGCCGAAGAAGAGCAGCGTCTCTTTGGGGTGGCGGTAGCGATCGCGCGCCCGCTCCGCGTCAGTGCGTTGCGGACCCGCAAGAATCGCGCTCAGCTCGTCGGTCGTGGTCTGGCGCGAACTGTAGGCGGTGCAGCCGGCCACGAGCGCCCCGAGCAGCGCCGCGGTGGCCAGTCTTACTACCGTCGCGTGCATCGTGCGTTCTCGAAAAACCCCCGCCTGCACATTACCTCATATGCACCATAAAAAAACCCCGCAGGAAGCGGGGCTTTTTCGGGCCGCGGCCCGCTAGGCAGTTTCAGCGGCGGAACGGCCCGCCGCCCTGGCGCGGGCGTTGCGGGCGTTCCTGCGCCTCATTCACGCGCAGCGGCCGCCCGTTCATCTGGAAGCCGTTCAGGGCTTGGATCGCGCTCTGCGCCTCCGCCTGCGGCATGTCGACGAAGCCGAAACCGCGCGGTTTGCCGGTCTCGCGATCGTTGATCAGTTTCACCGATTCGACTTTACCGTGTCGTTCAAACAGGGTCTTCACATCCTGTTCGGTGGCATTGAAAGGGAGATTCCCTACGTAGATCGTCGTCATCCGGAAGTCTCTCTTGGCAAGGCGGACAGCGGCGAGCCGCACGCGTCGGTCGCATGTACCGCGTGGACAATCAAACAGGTCAGGGCTTCAAGGCACACGATCGGCAATTTCAGTCAATGCGCAGCGCTTGGGCCGGCGGCCTGCACCTGCGTTCGCGCGCGGCTGATGAGCGCGGGGCGGGAATAGCGTCAACACATGCAAGCAAAGCGCACTCAACCACGACGGATACGAACGCGTGTGGCATGCTACTCCCGGCCTTTGCGCTACGCAAACCAGGGGTGCGATTGGAGGCCTTCCTCGTCTCGGTAGGCGTCGTCGCCCTCGCGGAGATTGGCGACAAGACGCAGCTGCTCGCCATCTTGCTCGGCGCCCGTTTTCGGGCGCCCGTGCCCGTGATCCTTGGGCTCTTCACGGCGGTGCTCGCCAACCACCTCGCCGCGAGCGCCCTCGGCACCTGGCTCGCCATCGTGATCAAACCCGAAGTGCTGCGCTACCTGCTCGTCGTGTCGTTCCTCGCGACCGCGGTATGGATGCTCATTCCTGACAAACTCGAAGGGGGGGCCACTGCGGCACCGGCGCGACTTGGGGTCTATGGCACCTGCGCGCTGTCCTTCTTCCTCGTCGAGTTTGGCGACAAGACCCAGATCGCCACCGTGGCGCTCGCCGCCCGCTACCACGCGCTCCTGCCGGTGGTCGCAGGCACCGTGCTCGGCATGTTGATCGCGGATGTGCCGGCGGTACTACTCGGTGGGGCGACCGCTGCGCGGCTGCCACTTAAGCTCGTGCACCGCATCGCGGCGGCCGTGTTCGTGGTGTTGGCGCTGCTCGTGCTGTTGCGTTTCCCGAGCTAGCGCAGCGCGCGCGGCTCAGGCGCCCGCGGGTTCGAGATACGCGTAGCCGTCGAGCTCGCTTTCGTAGAAGCGCTTGAGGGCCTGGCTCTCCGCGAGTGTCATGCGCCCGTCGCGGATCGCCCGCTCACAGTCGCGCGCGAGCGCCGGGTAGAGCTCGGCGACGTCGTACTCCATGTACTCGAGCACGCGGTTCGCGGTGTCGCCCTTGACGATCTCCTCGATCCACCAGCCGCCCTCATCGTGCAGGCGCACGTGCACGACGTGGGTATCGCCAAAGAGGTTGTGCAGATCGCCGAGCGTCTCCTGGTAAGCGCCGACGAGGAACGCCGCGAGATAGTACTTCTCGTCCGCGCGCAACTCGTGCAGCTCGAGCGTGCGCTTCACATCGCGCAGTGACACGAAGTGATCGATCTTGCCGTCGGAGTCGCAGGTGATGTCGGCGAGCACCGCGGTGCGCGTCGGGCGCTCATCGAGGCGGTGGATCGGCATGATCGGAAACAGCTGATCGATCGCCCAGCTGTCGGGGAGCGACTGGAAGACGGAGAAGTTGCAGAAGTAGGTGTCGGAGAGGATCGATTCGAGGTCCTCGAGCTCCTCGGGGAGGCGCTCGAGCTTGCGGCACGAATCGCGGATCTTGGCACAGGTCGCCCAGTACAGCCGCTCCGCGAGCGCCCGGAACTCGAGCGACAGGAGTCCCAGATTGAACATCTGCAGCACCTGCTCGCGCGCGGTGAGAGCATCGTGATAGCACTCGACGAGGCGCCGCTCGCTCACCGTGCGGTACGCCTCGAAGAGATCGAGCACCGGCTGCGGCAGTTCCTCGGCGCCGCTGTAGTCCTCGGCGCGATCGCCGGTGACGCGGAACTTGTCGAGCGCCGATGAGCCGAGCGCGTCGAAGATGAGCACGCTGTGGTAGGCGGCCACCGCGCGGCCGGATTCACTCACGATCATCGGGTGCGGGATGTCGCGCGCGTTGCAGACGCTCGCGATGCGATACACGACGTCGGACGCATACTCGTTGAGGGTGTAGTTCATCGAGGAGGCGAAGTTCGTGCCGCTGCCGTCATAGTCGACACCGAGTCCGCCGCCGACGTCGATGTAATTGAGCCCCGCACCCATGAGCTTGAGCTCCGCGTACACGTGCGCGAGTTCGTTGATCGCCTCCTTGACGCGGCGGATGTCCTGCAGCTGACTCCCGGGATGGCAGTGCACGAGCTGCAGGCAGTCGAGCATCTCGTGCTGCTTGAGCACCTGGAAGAGCTCGACGATCTCGGTAATGAAGAGCCCGAATTTCGACTTCTCGCCCGCCGACGCACTCCAGCGCCCCGAACCCTCGCTGAAGAGCTTCACGCGCACGCCGATGCGCGGGCGCACCTGATACGTCTGGGCGTGCTTGAGGATCAGGCCGAGCTCCTCGAAGTTCTCGACCACCGGGATGATCGTGCGGCCGAGTTTGGTCGCGAGCGTCACCGCCTCGATATAGCTGTCGTCCTTGAAGCCGTTGCAGATGATGAGTCGCTCGGGGGCGTTCTCGGTCATTGCCATGACCGCAAGCAGCTCGGGCTTTGAGCCCACCTCGAGGCCAAAGCCGAACTCCTTGCCGTAGCGGTAGACCTCCTCGACCACGAGCCGCTGTTGGTTCACCTTGATCGGGTAGACCGCCGCGTAGCGGTTCCGATAGTCGTTCTCGGCGATCGCCTGGGCGAAGGCCTCGTGCAGCCGGCGCAGCCGGTGCGCCAGGATGTCGGAGAAGCGCACCACCACGGGCGTTGTCAGGTCGCGCGCCTTGAGTCCCTCCACCACCTCATAGAGGTCAATCTCGTGCTGCGCGGTCGTGTCGGGGCGCACCACGACGTGACCGCTGTCGTTGATGCCGAAGTAGCCCTTGCCCCAGCCCTGCACGTGATAGAGATCGAGGGAGTCCTCGACCCGCCACGGCTGGGCGGGATTGAACTTGCGGTTGCCGTTGACCGCGCTTTTGGGATCGGCTGCCACGGGCGCCTTATATCAAAATTGCACGTCAAGTAAGAGTGATTCTCTAAACACTTCCGAGACCGCGCGCGATCGCGCGCTGCGGGTCGCGGATCCACTCACTCCACGATCCCGCGTAGAGTCGCGCGCCCTTGAGGCCGAGGAGTTCGAGGGCGAGGAGGTTATCGCAGGCGGTCACGCCCGAGCCGCACATCGAGATCACGGCGGCAGCGCTCTGCCCCGCAAGTGTCGCCTCCCAGAGCGAGCGCAGCTGCGTGCTCGGCAGAAAGCGGCCTTGCGCGTCGTGATTGCGCGCGCTCGGGTGGTTGCGGGCGCCGGGAATGTGGCCGGCCACAGTATCGATAGTTTCCTCTCGCCCCGCGAAGCGCTCGGCGCTGCGCGCATCGATAAGGAGCGGAGCCGCGCGCGCGAGCGCGCCCGAGCCGAGCGCGCGCTCGATCTCGAGCGTGTCGGCGAGCATTCCCGCTTGCACCGCGGGGACGAATTGCCTGCCCGCGCGCGCCCCCGGGGCGCCACTCACCGGGAGCCCGGCGCGCTCCCAGGCGGCGAAGCCGCCGTTGAGGACAGCGACCTCGCGGTGCCCGAGCCAGCGCAGCAGCCACCAAAGCCGGGCGGCGAAGCTGCCCGCGAGCTGATCGTAGGCGACCACCTGCACGGCGCGATCGATGCCGAAGCGGCTGAAGGTGCGAGCGAGCGCCGCCACGGTGGGCAGCGGGTGACGGCCGCTCGCGCTCGTCAGCGCCCCGGACAGATCACGATCGAGGTGCGCGTAGAGCGCGTGGGGGACGTGTGCCATGCGCCAGGCGCGCTCGCCCCAGTCGGGGTCGGCGAGGTCGAAGCGACAATCGACGATCGCCCAGTCGGCGTCCTCGAGGTGGGGGAGAAGTTCCTCGGGTTCGATCAAGGTCGTGGGCATCGGCTCTCTCCGGCGCGCTCGGGCGGTGGGCGCGGATTTTCGGCGCTCTGCGGTTGTCGTTACAATCCGCCCATCACCTCGCACCGGGCAGCGCATGGCAATCGAGGTCTTCTGGGGGAGTGGTAGTCCCTACGCGTGGCGCGTGCTGCTCGCGCTCGAGTACAAGCGCCTGCCCTACACGAGCCGTCTGCTGCAATTCTCCAAGCAGGAGCACAAGTCTCCGCAGATGCTCGCGCTCAATCCCCGCGGGCGGCTGCCGGTGCTCAAGGACGGCGATTACGTCTGCTTTGAATCGCTCGCAATCCTCTATTACCTCGATCTTAAGTACCCGCAGCCGCCGCTCTTTGGGCGTAGCCCCGAGGAGGCCGGCACCATTATGCGCGTCGTCTGCGAATACCAGGCGTACATCGAACCGCACGTCACGACCATCACGCGCGGGGTGTTCGCGGGCGATGTGGATCTGCACGCCGATACCATGACCGCCGCAGTGCACGCCGCGGCGAATGAGGCGCGCACGATCGAGGCGCGACTTTCGAAGTCCGACTGGATCGTCGGCGATGCGCCTTCCGCATGCGACATGGTCATCTTTCCCGGCATTCAGCTGCTCAAGCGCGCGCTCGAGCGCCCCGAGGCGCGCGATCTGTCCTCGCGCTTCATGCCGGTCGAGGTGAACTATCCTTCCCTCGGGCGCTGGCTCGCCCGCGTTGCCGCACTCCCAGGCTACGAGCGCACCTACCCGCCGCACTGGCGCTGAACCCCGAACGCTCGCACCGTGCGACGGACACGTACGCGCGCGAGAAAATTGAGCCGCGCTCCACCGATTGATACGCTTCAAGCGCGCCCCCATCGCGCGCGCGTGGATCGGACCCGAACACCTGCATCATGAGCAACACTCATACGACACACGTCGAGTTTCCAGGACGGATCGTCTTCGTCGGTTTCGGCAGCATCGGCCAGGGCGTGCTGCCCCTCGTCCTGCGCCATATCGGCATCGCGCCCGAGCGCATCACCATCGTCACGGCCGAGGACAAGGGGAGCGCCGAGGCGGCGAGCTACGGCATCAAGTTCGTCAAAGAACGCCTGACGCGCGAGAACTACCGCCGCATCTTGAACCCCCTCGTCGGTCGCGGCGATTTCCTCATCAATGTGGCGGTGGAAGTCTCGAGCCTCGCCCTGATCAAGCTCTGCTGGGACAAGGGCGCGATGTACCTCGATACCTGCATCGAGCCCTGGCCGGGCGGTTACACCGATTCCACCGTGCCCCTCGCCCGGCGCACCAACTACGCGCTGCGCGAGGAAGCGCTCGCGCTGCGCGCCGGCAACGAGCGTGCCCCGACCGCGATCCTCACGCACGGCGCGAACCCCGGGCTCGTGTCGCATTTCGTGAAACAGGCGCTGCTCAATCTCGCTGCCGACACCAAGGTAGAGGCGGGGCGGCCGAGTTCGCGCGCCGAGTGGGGCGAGCTCGCGCGCAAACTCGGGGTGCGCGTGATCCACATCGCCGAGCGCGACACCCAGGTCTCGAAAGAGCCGAAGCAGCCGGGGGAGTTCGTGAACACCTGGTCGATCGATGGCTTCGTGAGCGAGGGCTCGCAGCCGAGCGAGATGGGCTGGGGGTCGCACGAGCGCAACTTCCCGCGCGATGGCAAACGGCACGATTCCGGCTGTCTCGCCGCGATCTACCTCACCCAGCCGGGCGCGGGCACGCGGGTGCGTACCTGGACGCCGCGTGCGGGGTTTTTTCACGGCTTCTGCATCACGCACGGCGAGTCGATTTCGATCGCGGATTACTTGACCGTGCGCGAGGGCACCCAGATCGCCTATCGCCCGACGGTGCACTACGCTTACCACCCCTGCGATGCGGCGGTGGTCTCAGTCCACGAGCTCGCCGGCCGCAACTACGAGCAGCAGCCGCGCCAGCGCATTCTCATGGACGACATCACCGATGGCATCGATGAGCTCGGTGTGCTGCTCGCCGGCCACAAGAAGAACGCCTACTGGTACGGCTCGCAGCTCTCGATTGCCGATGCCCGCAGGCTCGTCCCCTACAACAACGCGACCAGCCTCCAGGTATGCGCGGCCGTGCTCTCGGGGGTCATCTGGGCCATGGAGAACCCGAACCTCGGGATCATCGAGCCCGACGAGATGGACTTTAGGCGCAATCTCGAGATCTGCATGCCCTATCTCGGTCCGGTGGTCGGCGAATACACCGAGTGGACACCGCTGCACGATCGCGAGCGGCTCTTCCCCGTGGACATCGACAAGAGCGATCCCTGGCAGTTTAAGAACGTGCGGGTGCTTTGGTAGTGAAGCACTAGGGCACGCTCGCCGGGTATTCGATCGCGACGATCACGTACACGCGGCTGCCGCCCGGGGCTTCGACAGTCACTTCCTCATCGCACGCCTTGCGCATCAGCGCCCGCCCGAGCGGTGAGTCCATGCTGATGTAGCCGGCCGCCATGTCGAATTCGTCGGGACCGACGATGCGGTAGCGCGTGCGCACGCCCTCGGCGGACTCGAGCAGCACCCACGCGCCGAAAAACACGCGGCGGGCATCGGCCGGTGGCCGATCGACGATCACCATCCCATCGAGCCGGCGCCTGAGGAAGCGCACCCGACGATCGATCTCGCGTAGTCGGCGCTTGCCGTAGATGTACTCGGCGTTCTCGGAACGATCCCCCTGCGCCGCGGCGGCGGCGACCGCCTGCGTGACCCGCGGGCGCTCCTCGCGCCAGAGCTGCTCGAGCTCCCCGCGCAGGCGCTGCGCACCCTCGGGCGTGATGTACTTCGAACCCGCCGCCCCGTCCCTCAGCCGCATCCGCGCCATCGATGATCCTGTGAATTACGTCGCACCCGCTTTTTACAGAAGCGGGTGGTTCTGTGGAATATCTCACGGACACTTGACAGTGCGGCCAACTAGGCTTTGGACCATGGCCACCAAGTACTACACGCACTTCGTCACCTCGCGCGCCGGCCAAGCCGCGGTCAGCACAGGCGGCGGCAGCGAATGGAGCGGTGTGGTGGAACTGCGGGAGCCACTGAGCAGCACGCGGGCGAATCGGGAGCTGCGGGCGCTGCTGGCACAGAGTTTTGACCTGGATTCGGAAGACATCCGGATCCTGCATTGGGCACGATTGCACTGACGTATCCCCTGGCGGACTTCCTTCCCTTCATCGAAGGTCCGCCCTTACCAACCCCAGGCCTAAAAACCTGGGGTTTTTTTTGACCCGCTGCTGCGGCGCAGGAGTGTGCAAAGTCCCGCCCAGTCATCGCTCAAGCGCGCCCGCGTGGCCCGCGGCTCGATCTCCCCGCAGCGCGGCGACGCGCGAAGTTCGACGCACCTTCCCCGCCATGTGACAATTCACGCCCCCGGATCGGGGCCGGGTCTAAGGAATAAGGAGAACTCGATGCGCGCGTGGTCCCTAACTCTTCTCGCAGCTGCCGCGTTTTTGCTTTCGGGCTGCGGCTACAACAAGCTGCAGGCGCAGGATGAAGCGGTCAAGGCGGCCTGGTCCGAGGTCGTCAACCAGTATCAGCGCCGGGCGGATCTGATCCCGAATCTCGTCAACACCGTCAAGGGCTACGCCGCCCAGGAGCAGAAGGTGCTGATCGGGGTCACCGAGGCGCGCGCCAAGGTCGGCTCGATCCAGGTGACGCCCGAGGTGCTCAACAACCCCGAGCTCTTCCAGAAGTATCAGGCCGCGCAGGGCGAACTCACGCAGGCACTGAAGAGCCTGCTGGTCGTGACCGAAAACTACCCGCAACTGAAATCGGATCAGAACTTCCGCGACCTGCAGGCCCAGCTCGAGGGCACCGAAAACCGCATCGCGGTCGCGCGCAACCGCTATATCACCGCGGTGCAGGACTACAACGTCACGGTGCGTTCATTCCCGACGAATATCACCGCGAAGATATTCGGCTTCCAGGTGAAACCGAACTTCACCGTTGCCAACGAGACGCAGATCGCGACCCCGCCAACGGTCAGCTTCGACACCACGCCGCCGGCGACGCCATCCTCGGGGTCCCCGCCCAAGCAATGACCGACGCCCCGCGCCGCGCCCGCCTGCGGGCGGGACTTGCGCTGCCCGTGCTCCTCGGCCTCGCGCTCGGCGCGGCTGCGCAGGCCCCAAACCCGCTCGGGTTGCAGCCGGTTCCGAAGTTCACCGGCTACATCGTCGATCTCACCGGCACGCTCACCGCTGAGCAGCAGAACGCGCTCGAGCAGAAGCTCGGCGCGTTCGAGGCCGCCAAGGGTTCGCAGCTTGCGGTGCTGATCGTGCCGACCACGCAGCCCGAGGAGATCGAGGCCTATTCCATCCGCGTGGTCGAGCAGTGGAAGGTCGGGCGCAAGAAGGCCGATGACGGGGTGCTCCTGCTGGTCGCCAAGAACGATCGGCGCGTGCGCATCGAAGTCGGGAGAGGCCTTGAGGGCGTACTGACCGACGCCACTTCGAACCGCATCATTGATGAGACCATCCGGCCGGCGTTCCGCCAAGGAGATTATTACGGCGGTATCGACGCGAGCCTCGGACAGATGATGAAGCTCATCGAGGGCGAGCCGCTGCCGCCGCCCGACACGAGGTGGCAGTCGGACCGCTCGCGCCACAACGGCGGTTCGCTCCCCGTGATCTTTTTCATGGTGCTGATCGGCTCGGTGCTCTTTAAAGCCATCTTCGGCCGCACGATCGGTTCGCTCCTGACGGGCGGGGGCGCGGGGCTACTCGTCTGGCTCGCAGGTTACGCGGTGGTGTTCGCCGGCGGGGCGGCCTTGGTCGCGTTCCTCCTGGCCATGCTCTCGGGCGCTGCGCGCGGGAGCGGCTGGTCGAGCTACCCCGGCAGCGGGGGATGGGGCGGGTTCGGG
>DASPTE010000037.1:0-15926 GCA_035623585.1 Steroidobacteraceae bacterium
CGAGCGCACTTCGCCGGCTCGATTGGCCCCCATCTCGATGACGGCAAAGCGGTGTGCGGGCGTGAGGCGCAGAAGCGTGAGCGGTACGCCGACGTGATTGTTGAGATTGCCGCGCGTTGCGAGGCAGCTGCCCACCTCGGCAAGGATGGCCGCCGTCATCTCCTTCGCGGTCGTCTTGCCGTTGCTGCCCGCGACGCCGATCAGCGGCCCGCTGAACTGCGCGCGCCAGCTGCTCGCGGCGCGCTCGAGCGCCGCCTGTGAGTTCTGCACGACGATCTGCGAGAGCGCCACCGGCTGCTCGGAGTCGACCAGCGCGCCCGCGGCGCCGGCCTTGGCTACCGCGGCGACGAAATCGTTGCCGTTGAAGTTCGGCCCGCGCAGTGCCACGAACAGCTGCCCGCGCTCGAGCGTGCGCGAGTCGCTCACCACGTCGGTATAAGAGGCGTCGGCGCCGGCGAGGCGACCACCGGAGGCGCGGGCAAATTCGCCGAGGGTGCGCTTCATGTGCGCAGCCCCGCGAGTTCATCGCTGACGATCGCCTGGTCGCGGAACGGCCGGCGCTCGCTGCCGTGAATCTGGTAGTCCTCGTGCCCCTTGCCCGCGATCAGCACCGCATCCTCGGCGCCGGAACGCTCGAGCGCGATGCGGATCGCGAGCGCACGGTCGTGTTCGATGAGAAGCGGCACGCCTCCGATCACGCCCGCGACAATATCCGCCACGATGCGCTCGGGATTCTCGGTGCGTGGATTGTCGTCGGTGACGATGACATCGTCGGCGAGCTCGGCGGCGACGCGCCCCATGAGCGGACGCTTGCCGGGGTCGCGGTCGCCCCCGCAACCGAACACCACGCGCAGCTGTCCGCGGCAGTGCTGACGCGCGGCGCCGAGCGCCTTGGCGAGGGCGTCGGGCGTATGCGCGTAGTCGACGATGGCGAGTGGGATGCCTTCACGTCCGCCGAACATCTCCATGCGTCCGCTCGCAGGGCGGGTCTCCGAGAGGGCCTGCGCCGCCTGCCCGAGGGGGATGCCCCAGGCGAGGAGCACTGCGAGCACCGTCAACGCGTTGTCGACATTGAAGTCGCCGATGAGGCGCATCGGCAGCTCGATCGCGCCATAGCTCGATTCCACCTCGATGAAAAGCCCAAGGGGGTCGGAGGTGGCGCGCGCAGCGCGCACGTACTGAGTAGCCTCGGGGAGCGGGGCCGCGGCCCGCGCCGCGCGCGTCGTGACGATCAGTGGCGAGGCGTGCGGCGCCCGTGCAAGTGCCGCACCAAAAGGATCATCGATGTTGATGATCCGGTGAGCGAGTCCGGGGAAGGCGAAGAGCCGCGCCTTCGCCGCACCGTACGCCTCCATCGTGCCGTGATAGTCGAGGTGATCACGGGTGAGGTTGGTAAAGGCGGCGGCGTTGAAGCGCACGCCATTCACGCGCCCCTGATCGAGCGCGTGTGAGGAGACCTCCATGCTCACGTAGGCAGTTCCCGCGCCCAAAAGCGTCGCGAGGCGGCGGTGAATCGTCACTGCGTCGGGGGTGGTGTGCGGCGTCGGCGCGAGTTGCCCAGGTCGCCCGAAGCCGAGCGTACCGATGTAGGCGGCGGGCCGTCCGCAGCCGATGAGCGCCTGCGCGAGCAACCAGCTGCAGGTCGTCTTGCCGTTCGTGCCGGTGATGCCGGCGACGGTGAGTTCGCGCGAAGGAGCGCCGAAGAACCGATCGGCGATGAGGCCGGCGCGCTCGCCGAGCTCGGGGACGCCTGCGAGGAAGATGTCGCGGCCAAGCTCGGGCGGCACCGCAGGAGCGGCGCCCTCGCTTTCGTAGAGCACCGCACGTGCCCCGCGTGCCGCGGCCTCACGGGCAAACTCCACTCCGTGCCGGGTGCGACCACGGCAGGCGAGAAAGAGCGCACCGGGGGTTGCGGCACGGCTGTCGAGCGTGACATCACTCACCATCACCTCGGGAGGGACGACGGCGAAGCCGCGGGTGAGCTCGGCGAGCGATCGCGCGGGGGGCGCGGGGGCTGCGGGACCGAGGCTCTTCATGGCAGTGCCGCGGTGCGCACCGCCGCGAGCGTCGGTCCCTGCGGCAGCTCCTCGGGAGAACCGACCGGCTGATCAGGTGCCACGGCGAGGAGACGCAGCGCGCCGCCGACGACCTTGGAGAAAACCGGCGCCGCCACCTGCCCGCCCATATGTTGCCCGGCGCTCGGCTCGTCGATGACCACAACCGCCGCGAGGCGCGGTGCGCTCGAGGGGGCGACGCCGCCAAACACCGCCATGTAGCGATCGGTCGAGTAGCCGCCCGCGGTCGCCTTCCACGCGGTCCCGGTCTTGCCCGACACGCGGTAGCCGGGAATCGCTGCGAGCTTGCCGGTTCCTTCCTGGGCAACGACCGCCTCGAGCATCCCGAGAAGCTCGCGGCAGGTGGGCTCGCCGAGCGCGCGTACACCCGGGGTGCCGTTGGCTTCGACGCGCAGGAACGAAACCTGTCGCGCCATGCCGAGGCTCCCGAGTGTTGCGTAGGCGTGCGCGAGCTGCAACGGCGTCACTGACAGTCCGTAGCCGTGCGACATCGTGACGATGCCGATCGGCCGCCATTGCGAGTAATTCGGCAGCAGTCCCGCGGATTCGCCCGGGTAGCCGCTCGTTGTGACCTGACCGAAGCCGAGCCCTGTGAGCGTGCTCCAGATCAGTTGCGGCGGCAGCGTGAGCGCGATGTGCGCCATCCCGACATTCGAGCTCTTGGCGAGCACCGTGGCGATGTCGATCGCGCCGAGGTTGTGTTCGTCCTCGAAGATCTTCACGCCGACTTTGAAAAACCCGGGCGAGGTGTCGATGATGCTGTGCTCGTCGTAGCGGCCCGAGGCGAGCCCCGCGGCGACAAAGAACGGTTTGATGGACGAGCCGGGCTCGAAGATGTCGGTCGCGGCGCGGTTACGGTAGATGAGCGGCTGAATCTGCTCGCGGTCGTTCGGGTTGTAGGCGGGCTGATTCACCATGGCGAGCACTTCACCGCTCTCGATATCGAGCATCACGAGGGAGCCGGCGCGGGCGCGCTGTTCGCGGATCACGGCCTTGAGCTCGCGGTAGGCGAGGTATTGGACGCGCAGGTCGATCGAGAGCACGAGATCGCGACCCGGGCGCGCCGGACGGATGCTCTCGACGGTCTGCACGATGTGACCGTAACGGTCCTGGATGACCCGCTTCGCGCCGTCCTCGCCCGCGAGCCAGTGGTCGAAGGCGAGCTCGAGACCCTCCTGCCCGGCGTCATCGACGTTCGTGAACCCAAGGAGATGCCCGGTGACTTCACCCGCGGGGTAGTAACGGCGGTATTCGCGCGCGATGTAGACGCCGGGAATGGCGAGCGCCTTGATCCGCTCGGCCTCGGCGGGCTGGCGGTGGCGTGCCAGGTAGAGGAATTCGCGGTCGAGGTTGCTCGTGATGCGCCGCGCGAGCTCCTCGTGATCGAGATCGAGCGCGGCGGCGAGGCGCGGAATCTGCTCGGTGGCGAGCGCGAGCTCGCTCGGATTGACCCAGAGCGAATCGACGGGTGTTGAGACGGCGAGTGGCTCGCCGTAGCGGTCGGTGATCGTGCCGCGGTGCGCAGCGATATCGAGCACGCGTGAGAAGCGTGCGTCGCCCTCCTTGACGAGGAAGCCGTTATCGAGGAGCTGCAGGTGCACGGCGCGCCAGAGGAGCCCCGCGGCGCCAAGCCAGAGTACCGCGCTTACGAGGTGAGCGCGCCAGCGAAAGGAGCCGGCGGCGGCATCCGCTGCACTGCGCGCTTTCATGGGCTGACGATCTCGATGTCCTTCGGGGGCGGCAGCGCCATGTGGAGCTTGGTGCCAGCGACCTGTTCGACGAAGGCGTGGGTAGACCAGGCACTCTGCTCGAGCTGCAGCTGGCCCCATTCAATTTCCAGGTTGTCGCGGCGTGCATTGAGCGACTCGAGCGCGACGAAGAGCTCACGGGCGCGGTGCTTGAGGTAGATCGCCGCCGCGGCCGAGCCGAGCACGCAGAACCAAAGGAGCGGCACTGCGATGAGGAGCAGCGCGCGGCGGCTCACGGCAGTCGCTCCGCAACACGCAGCAGTGCGCTGCGGGCGCGCGGGTTGCGCGCGAGTTCCGCGGCCCCGGGGCGGGCCTTGCGTCCAATGAGTTTCAGGCGCGGCTGCGCCTCGGGCGGGATGATCGGCAGGGAGCTCAGCGCCGGATCGATCGAGGATTCGCGCTGCATGAAGCGCTTCACGAGCCGATCCTCGAGGGAATGGAAACTGATGACCGCGAGGCGGCCCGCGGGTGCGAGCACCGCGACGGCTCCGGCGAGTCCCTGCGCGAGCTCCCCGAGCTCGTCATTGACGTACATGCGCAGCGCCTGAAAGGTACGCGTCGCGGGATGTTTGCCCGGTTCGCGCGTGCGCACCGCGCTTGAGACGAGCGCGGCGAGCTCGCTGGTGCGCGTGAGCGCACGCGTGCGCCGCGTGGCAACGATCGCCTGCGCGATGCGGCGCGCGAAGCGCTCCTCGCCAAACGTCGCGATCACCTGGCGAATCTCGTCGACGCTCGCCCGAGCGAGCCAGGCACTGACGGGCTCCCCGCGCGTCGGGTCCATGCGCATGTCGAGCGGGCCGTCGGCTCGGAAGCTGAAACCGCGCGTCGCATCGTCGAGCTGCGGCGAGGAGACGCCAAGGTCAAAGAGCACGCCCCGGCAAGGACGATCGTGAGCGTTTGCCGGCACGAGCGTGCCGAGACTGGCAAACGACGCGTGCACGAGCGTAAGCCGCATTTCGTCGGCAAAGCGCTCGCGGCCGGCCGCGATGGCTTGCGGATCCCGATCGAGCGCGAGCAGGCGGCCTTCTCGACCCAGGGCCTGGAGGATGAGTGCCGAATGACCGCCACGCCCAAACGTCGCATCGACATAGTAACCGCCCGCTTCCACGGCGAGCCCGGCGAGCGACTCGGCGGCGAGCACCGGCTGATGCTCATCCACGCGCGAAGCGGCGCGTACCCGCTCCGATAAGTGCTCTTTTGCCACGGGCTACGCCCGACCAGCCGCGTCCGCAAAAACCTCTAAAGCGACAGGGACTCGAGTTCGGAGGGCAGATCGGTCGGGGCCTCCTCACTGTTCAGCCACTGGTCGCGGCGCTCGTTCCAGCGCACCTCATCCCAGAGCTCAAAGCGATTGCCCTGACCGATCAGCATTCCGTGCCGCCCGAGGCGCGCGAATTCGCGCAGCTCAGGTGGCAGCAGGACCCTGCCGTGCCCATCGAGGGGTAGATCGGTCGCATGTCCCACCATGAGCCGCTGTAGCCGACGCGCGGTCGCGTTCAGACTCGGCAGCCCCATGAGCTTGCGTTCGATCTGCTCCCACTCGGGCAGGGGATAGATGAGCAGGCACTGGTCCTTATCCACAGTGACGACCAATCTGCCCTGGGCGAGTTCGACAATTTGCTGCCGGTAGCGCGTGGGCATGACCATGCGCCCCTTATCGTCCAGGGTGATCTTTGTTGCGCCGCGGAACACGACCTGTCGGGCGACAAAATCGCCCATTTCCCCCCACTTTCTCCCACGGAGCGCCACTATAGGAATCGTCGGCGAGCTATGTCAATTGAAAAAGCGTGAAATTCGTCGCAGTCACAAAGACTTATGTGGAAAACCACAGTATTCAGGCACGCACCAGAAGCCATTCGCTCATAGCAATCAGCGGTTTGGCTTCTGAACTTTATACAGTGCCTCACGAGGTGGCCGGCTGTATCGAGACGGCCAGCGCGGGCGCCTTACGGCAGATGTGACATAAGGCGCAGGACGCGCCTGCGCTCCTCCCTAGAATCCGCCGGCACTAACATCCTTTGGGGGAGCGAGTTGAGCAGCGAGGGCGCGCTAGTCACGGCCACCGCAGCGGGCCGTGTGCGTTCGGGGCACGCGCGCCTCGTGGCGCTCTTTCTGACTTCAGGCATTGCCGCCCTCATCTATCAGGTGTGCTGGCAACGACTCCTTTTTCAGGCATTCGGCGTCGATATCGAATCCGTCACGATCATCGTCTCGACCTTCATGCTGGGACTTGGTGTCGGCGCGCTGATCGGCGGCGAACTCGCCGCGCGTCATCCCCAACACGCGCTCTCGCTCTTTGCCGGTTTCGAGCTTGCGATCGGCGCCTTCGGGTTCCTAAGTCCCGCGCTCATTCACGCCGTCGGAGTAGCGGCAGTGCGCAGTTCGCTCGGGACGATCGGCCTCGTCAACTTCCTGCTGCTCCTCGTACCGACGACGCTCATGGGCGCAACGCTCCCAATCCTCGTGACGCATGTCGTCCGTCATTACCGCAATATCGGGGTCTCGATCGGGCTTCTTTATTTCGCCAACACCCTCGGTGCCGCGCTCGGCGCGGCTCTGAGCGGCATGCTGCTGCTGCACTACTTCGGCCTCGCCGCAACGATCTATCTCGCCGCCGCGCTGAATGTCGCCGTGAGTGGGCTCGTCTGGTTTGGCCTGAGGGGCGAGCGTGCTTAGCTTCCCCTGGTGGCTCTCGCTCGCGATCGGGTTTCTCAGTCTGAGCGAGGAGATTCTTTGGGTCCGAATTGTCGGCTTCGCCTTTGAGTCGCTCCCCTTTGCATTCGCCTTCGTGCTCGCCTGCTATCTCATCGGCATCGCCCTCGGCGCCGCCTTCGGCAAGAGCCTCTGTGCGCGCATAAAGAATCTCTACGCCCCAGCCGCCATCGTGCTCGCCCTCGCCGCGCTCGCCGATGGCCTCATCCCGAAGCTGATCAGCGAGCTGCCGCTCACCGAAGAAACGCAGCGGCTCGCTTTCTTCACGATCGCCATCGTGATGAGTGCAGCCCTCAAGAGCATCCTCTTCCCGATCGCGCACCACCTCGGCACGCTCGCGACGGGTCCCGAGGTCGGCCGGCGCGTCTCGCGCATCTACTTCGGCAACATCGTCGGCGCCACGCTCGGCCCACTCGTAACCGGCTTCCTGGCACTCGATTACCTGAATGTCGATGAGTGCTTCGCGATCGTCGCCGCCGCCTGTCTTCTGCTCTCGCTCGGCTGCGTACTGAAAGCCGGCCGCCCGCAGCTGATCGCAGCGCCACTCGCCGCTGCACTGGCTCTGAGCACCTTCGTCGGCAAACTCGCGCTCCCCGGACCGGGGTGTCTGCGGGTACTTGCGATCGGCAACGTTGCGCTCACGCACTTCGTCGCGAACCGCCACGGCGTGGTGCACACCGTGCGCACCGAAGTCGGGGATTTTGTCTTCGGCGGCAACGTCTACGACGGTATTGCCGCGGTCGATGTCGATCGCAACGCGAATCGTCTCGATCGCCTCTACCTGCTCGCGCTCCTTGGGGGGAGCGCGAAACGCGTGCTCGCGGTCGGCCTCTCGACCGGCGCCTGGGTGCGGGCGCTCGAGGGCTTCCCGGGGATCGAGCAGATCGATGTGGTCGAGATCAACCCGGCCTACGTGCAACTGATCCGCGCCTATGCGGACCTTGCCCCGCTACTCGATGACCGCCGCCTCCACATCTACATCGATGACGGCCGTCGCTGGCTCAAGCGCCACCCGGAGGCGCGCTTCGACTTGATCGTGCAAAACACGAGCTATTACTGGCGCGCGAATATGGGGAATCTGCTCTCGCGCGAGTATTTCGCGAACGTCCGCGAGCACCTGAACCCGGGCGGAATTTTCACCACCAACGCGACCGGCTCGTTCGACGTGCTCGCGACGCTCAACAGCGTTTTCCCTCATGCCTATCGCTATGCGAGCTTCGCTTACGCCTCGGACCGCGCACTGCAGCCCGACTTCGAGCTGCTGCAACGTGTCCAAAGACCGGACGGCACACTCTTTAATATTGAAGGCGCGAGTGCCCGCAGCGTCGTCGGCAAGCTCGCGAGTGCGCGCCTCGAACCCGCAACAGCATTCATCGCGCGCCACAATGCCGACGCCGCGGTGATCAGCGACGACAATCTGCTCTCCGAGTATCGCCATGGACGGCGCTTCGGCCCGAGGTTCCTGCAGACGCTCGAGCCCCCCGAGCCTGCCGAGTTCACGACCGACGAGCCGTAAGAGCTCGTTCCGAGACGCTCAGTGCTGGGCCACAGCGGGCAACATCACGAGTTCGCCGTTGTGCAGCTGCGCCCAGCCGGTTTCGCGCTGCACGCGCCGCTCATCATCGAGAGTGAGGTGGCCTGTGAGCCCATCCAGGCTGACATTGCGCGCGGTCCCGGCGCGCTTGAGCACTTGCGCGAGACGAAAAGCGTCGAAACCGAAGGCGTAGAGACGCCCCCGATGCGGGCCGCCGCTCGGCCATGCCTCGCGCGCTGCGGCGCGCACCGCCTCCGCGAAATCCCCGCCGAGCATCCAGGGCATGTCGGGGAATATCAGCCCGTCGAGCTCCTCGTTGGCACGCACGTCCGGCTCGAAGGCGTCCGAGGTCGCGTAGGTGGGAATGTCGCCTGCGTAGTGGAAGCGCAGCTGTGGCCGCAGCAGCCGCTCGGTGCTCGCCTGTGCCGGGGAGAAGATGAACTCGATGTCGTTGCGGCGCCGCGGTTCGAACTGCAGCTTGCTGCCGATCGTCGCCTCGAGGCGCCGGTAGCGCGCGGTGCTATCGCTCAGCCGCAGCACCTCCGTGATCGGCGCGGAGTAATCGGTGCGTCCGGCTTCTATCGTCGCCGTGGCGATGAGTTCCCCGCCCCCCGCGTCGAGCTCCTGCTTGAAGGCGGCGAGCACCCGCGTGCCCCAGTCGCCCGCGGGCACGAGCGCAACGCCGCGCCGGTGCTGATCGGCGAGAATGCGTCGTGCGACGCGCCGTGCCTCGTCTTCGGGCGAGAGCGCGTACTGGTAGAACTGCGCCGGCGGCGGCCGATCGGTCGACAGGAAGTTGAGCGCAAGAAGCGGGGCGTGGGGCGAGGAGGAGTCGGCGGCCGCGCCGACCTCCTCGCGCGTGAGCGGTCCCACGATGAATTCTGCGCCCTGCTCGTTAGCCTGTGTGAGTGCCGCGGCGACGCTCTGGGTACCCGTGTCGTAGACGCGCACCCGCGGCCGCTCGCTGAGTGGCGTCTCGTAGTAGGCGGTCATGAAGCCATCGCGCACGCTGATCGCGGCGGTGGACGTGCGCCCGCTGATCGGCAAGAGCAGGGCGATGTGCGCGACACGTGCGGTCGGAGGTGGCCCCGGGGGCGGGGGCGTTGCCGCTTCGATGCGCGCCTTGAGATCGCGGTACTGCCCCAAGAGCGGACCGCTGCTCTGCACGGGTATGGCCGCGAATTGCCGCGACGCCTCGCGCAGCTGTCCGCGATCGAGCGCGAGCTCGACGATCAGGAGTGATCGCTCAGTGCTCTGCTGCGGCGAGAGTGCGCCTTGCGGGAGCGCGAGCACGCGCGCGGCATCGTCAGTGCGATGCGCAGCAAGATAGTCGCGTGCGGCGCGCAGGAGGAAATCGTCACGTACCGCGCCCTGGTTCTGCGCTGCGAGCTGCTCGTACACCGCCGCCGCTCCGGCGTTGTCGCCCGCGCTCTCGAGCGACTGCGCGCGATCGACCGAAGCCGGGAGCGGTGCGTTCGGGCCGAGGCTCGGACAACCCGCGAGGCCGAGCACCGCCGCACCGAGCAGCACGCCAAGGAGAATTCGGCTTGCGGGGAGCATGTCGGTCGCCGGGGCCTCTCGTCAGCGCGCAGGCAGCGAAGGGCTTTGAGCCGCCAGGTTCGTCAAGGCGCGGAGGGCGCGATTATAGTGGTGAACATGCGTGGACGGCTGCAAGTTGTCGCGACGCCGATCGGTAACCTCGCCGACCTGAGCGAGCGGGCGCGCGCGGCGCTCGCGGGCGCGGATCTGATCGCCGCCGAAGACACCCGCCACACGCTCGCGCTCCTCAACGCCCTCGGGATCACAAAGCCCCTGCTCTCGCTCCACGCGCACAACGAGACGCAGCGCGTGCCCGAGCTCCTCGCCCGGCTCGCCGCAGGCGAAACCGTCGCACTCGTGAGTGATGCTGGAACCCCGCTGCTCTCTGACCCAGGAGCCGAAATCGTGCGGCGCGCGGCCGCCGCGGGCTTTGTGATCGAAGCGATTCCCGGACCTTCGGCACTCACGAGCGCGCTCGCGGTGGCGGGAATGCCCACCGAGCGCTTCTGCTTCGAGGGCTTTCTGCCCGCGCGCGAGGGCGAACGGCGCAGGGCCCTCGCAGCACTCGCGCATGAAACGCGCACGCTCGTTTTTTTTGAAGCGCCGCACCGCGTCCTCGACACCCTGAGCGACCTGGCGGCGAGCTTTGGCGCCGAGCGCGCGGCGGTCGTGGCGCGCGAGCTCACCAAGGCGCACGAGACGATCTATCGCGGCACGCTTGGCGAATTGCTCACGCGCGCGCGCGCAGAGGAGCACTTTGCGCGCGGGGAGATCACGCTCGTCGTGGCGGGCGCACCCGCAGGCGCGAGCGAGGTGGATGAGCGGCTGCTGCGCCGTGCGCTCGATTTGCTCGCGCGGGAATTGCCGCCCGGGCGCGCCGCGGCGATTGCGGCGCAGCTCGCCGGCGGGACGCGCGCACACGCGTATGATTTGATCGGCGCCAAGGGGGGCCGCGCGAGCGAGCGGCTGCCCGATGAGGAGGAAGCCCCCTAGGAGCGCCGCATTTGACTTCGGCGCGCCCCGACGTATCGTTCGCGCTTGAGAGTCGGCCGGGCAGTCGCTGCTCCCGTTTCGGCGGGCGCAGAGGAAAGTCCGGGCTCCGGCGGATCGGGTGCCAGGTAACGCCTGGGGGGCGCGAGCCCACGGAAAGTGCAACAGAGAGCAGACCGCCCAAGTCCCTCACGGGACCGGCAAGGGTGAAACGGTGCGGTAAGAGCGCACCGCGTTGGTGGCAACACCAACGGCACGGTAAACCCCACCTGGAGCAAGGCCAAATAGGGAAGCGGCGTGCCGCCCGCCAAGGGCGCACGCAGCGCGGATCCGCGCGCGCTTCCGGGTAGGCCGCTAGAGGTCCACGGTGACGTGAACCCAAGAGGAATGATTGCCCTCGACAGAACCCGGCTTACAGGCCGACTCTCTATTCTTTTTCGCCGCGAGAGCACACCCTCCCCTTGAGTTGAGGCGCGCCGGGGCCGGCCGCTCGAGGGGTGTTACTTCACGACTCTGAGCTGCGGTCGGCGTGCTGCGCCCTCTTCCGAGACCGTGGGGCGCGGCGGCTCAGGGCCGAGGTCCTGCTCCGAGAACACCATCCCCTCGCCCGTCTCCTTCGCGTAGACACCGAGCACGGCGCTCACGGGAAAGCGCACGTGGTGGATCACCCCGGCGAAGCGCGCGTCGAACTCGATCTCTTCGTTGCCGAGGCGCAGGCGTTGGGTCGCGCCCTCGCTCAGATTCAGCACGATCTTGCCCTCCTTGACGTAGGTTTTGGGCACCTCCGTGCCTTCGCGTCCGGCATCGACGATGACGTGCGGGGTGTTGCCGCAGTCGGTGATCCACTGATGCATGGCGCGCAGCAGATACGGACGCTTGAGCAGCACTTTGCGCATAACTTACGGGAGCCGCATCTCCTGCTCGCGCTCTGACAAGGCCTCGCGGAAAGCGGGGCGCGCGAACACCAGCTGCGCGTACTTCTCGATCGGCTGCGCCTGCGGCGGCAGATCGATCTGATAGTAAGGCAGCCGCCAGAGCACCGGTGCAATCGTGGCGTCGACGAGCGAGAACTCGTCCGAGAGAAAGTACGGCTTCACCTTGAAGAGGTCGGTGCTCTGGAGGATCGTGTCACGCAGTATCTTCTTGGTCTTCGCCGTCTGCTTCGCGTCCGGTTCGGTATCGATCTGTCGTACGAGACTGTACCAGTCGCGTTCGATGCGATAGAGGGCGAGGCGGAACTGCGCGCGCGTCACCGGGTCGACGGGCATGAGCGGGGGGTGCGGGAAGCGCTCGTCGAGATACTCGATGATGACGCGCGAGTCGTACAGCACGAGATCGCGGTCGACGAGCGTCGGCACGCTGTGATAGGGGTTGAGGTCGAGCAGATCCTCGGGGAAGCGACCCGCCTCGACGCTCACGATATCGATGCCGATCCCCTTCTCTGCGAGCACGATCCGGGTGCGATGACTCCAGGGGTCATTGGGCGCCGAGAACAGCGTCATGATGGATCGTCTGCTCGACAAGTTGTCTCCGCTCCTGCGACCCGTCCGATGGTGCGCCGGGGCACGGTGAGCGCCCCGCCCCGACGCTTCAGTGCACGTCTTTCCAGTATTCGCGCTTGACGAGCCAGGCGAGCCAGGCGAATACCACAAGGAAGAGCACCACCCACACGCCAAGCGCCCGGCGCGCTTCCTGCGTCGGTTCGCTCACGTAATCGAGGAAATTCACCGTATCGCGCACGAAGCCGTCGTACTCGGTGGCGCTGAGAGTCCCCGGTGCGATCACCTCGAAGTGATCGAAGACTTGCTCGTGGCTCACGACGCCGGCTTCGCCCTTGCTGACGACATCCCTGAACACGGCGCGCTTGAGCCCCTCGAGCGCCGACAGCACGTGCGGCATCGGGCTCCCGGGATCTCTCAGGTTGTTGGCGCCCGTCTGCCGCGTCGGATCGACGTAGAAGGTCTTCAGATACTGGTAGATGTAGTCGGGGCCATGCGAGCGCGCCGTGAGTGAAAGATCGGGCGCGGGCCTGCCGAACCAAGCTTCCGCGTCCGCCGCCGGCATGCTGGTGAGCATGTACTCGGTCGGCTTGTCGCCCGGGGGCAAGAGGTCCTTGATGAGGAGCTGCTCGGGAATGCCAAGATCGACGCCCAGACGCGACCAGCGCTCGTACTTGATGGAGTGGCAGCCGAGACAGTAGCTCACGAAGTTACGCGCCCCGCGCTGCAGCGATGGTTTATCGGAAAGGGTGTTGTCGGCATGCCAGCTTTGCCAATCGGCACCGAGCTGGCCCGGGCCAGCTTCCCCGCCCGCCGCTTCCTCGGCCGCCGCGAGACGCACGAGAAGACAGGCTGCGAGGAGCGCGCACACGAGCTGCGCCCGCACGCCTCGCTCAGTGCGCATGGTAGATGACCCTCTCGGGCACGGGCTTCACCGGATCGATCTTCGAGTAGAACGGCATCAGCAGGAAGAACGCGAAGTAAATGACGACGAAGACGCGCGCCAGCATGACGTACAGGCCTTCCGCGGGCTGCAGCCCAAGGTAGCCGAGCACCACGAACGATATGGCGAAGAGCGTGAGCGCCGTGCGCGACATCCAGCCCCGATAGCGCATGGACTTCACCGGCGAGCGGTCGAGCCACGGCAGGAAGAAGAACGCCATGATCGCGAGCAGCATGAGCAGCGCCCCAAGCCGCTGATCGGGAACCGCGCGCAGCATCGCGTAGTAGGGCGTGAAGTACCACACCGGCTTGATGTGCTCGGGCGTCGAGAGCGGGTTTGCGGGTTCGAAATTCGGCCCCTCGAGGAAGAGCCCCCCGAGCGTCGGCACGAAGAAGAGGACGATGGCGAAGAGCACGAAAAATACGCCGATGCCGACAAAGTCCTTCACGGTGTAATAGGGATGAAACGGAATGCCATCGAGGGGGCGCCCGGAGCGGTCCACCTTGTCCTTGATCTCGATGCCATCGGGATTGTTCGAACCCGTCTCGTGCAGCGCCACGAGGTGCAGCGCGACGAGCAAGAGCAGCGCGAGCGGCAAGAGCGCCACGTGCAGCGCGAAGAAGCGGTTGAGTGTGGCATCGGCGATCGCATAGTCGCCGCGGATCCACTCAACGAGCGCCGGGCCGATTCCCGGGACGGTGCCGAAGAGATTGACGATCACCTGCGCGCCCCAGAACGACATGTTGCCCCAGGGCAGGACGTAGCCCATGAAGGCTTCCGCCATGAGCGCGAGGTAGATGAGCATGCCGATGAGCCAGAGCAACTCGCGCGGTGGACGGTAGGAACCGTAAAGCAGCGCGCGGAACATATGCAGGTACACGACAATGAAGAACGCCGACGCACCGGTCGAATGCAGGTAGCGGATCAGCCAGCCGTAGTCGACCTCGCGCATGATGTATTCGACGGAGTCGAACGAGGTGAGCTCGCCGGGCTTGTAGAACATGGTGAGGAAAATGCCGGTGACCAGCTGCAGCACCAGCACGACGAGCGCGATCGAGCCGAAGTAGTACCAGAAGTTGAAGTTCTTCGGCGCGTAGTAGCCAGTCATTTGAGTTTCAAGGAACGCATCGACCGGCAGGCGTTTATTGAGCCAGGACCAAAAGGCCTGCATCGCCGCAGAGCCCTGGCCCGAGGGGGCGGGAGTCTTATTCGCCATCAGGCGACCCCCTTCTCATCCTGGCCGATGACGAGCTTCTGTGCGCTTGGGTAGAAGTAGCGCGGAACTACCAGATTGGTCGACGCCGGCGAGCCTTCGAAAACGCGCGCGGCGAGATCGAACCGTGAACCGTGACAGGGGCAGAAGAACCCGCCCGGCCAACTCGCATAGAGCTCGCCGGCCGCAAAACGCTGCTTCGGCAGGCAACCGAGGTGCGTGCAGGTGCCGATCACCACGAGGAACTCCGCGGTGCGCGAGCGCAGCTCGTTCTTCGCGTATTCCGGCTGCTTCGACTGCTTCGAAAAGGGGTCTTTGAGGAGTTCGTCGTGTCCGGCAATGTTTTTCAGCATCTCGGGCGTACGCCGCACGACGTAGATGGGCGATTTGCGCCAGACCGCAGTCATCATCTGCCCGGAATCAATCTTCGAGAGATCCACTTCGACCGGCAGGCCCTGCGCACGCGTGCGCTCGCTCGGATTCCAGGACTCGATGAAGGGCACCGCGGCGAACGCCGCACCGACCGCCCCGGTGGCGATGGTGGCGCGGGTGAGGAATTTGCGTCGACTCAGGTCGACTTCATCGCCGGCGACGACTGCGTGATCCGCCATCCAACCGTCTCCCGCTTGAGCACTCGCCCGCCGCTGTCTCGTTCGCGTTTCGACCCCGCGCGAGTGAGGTGAGCGCACGCGCGATTTCGTACCTTGCGGGGGGCGGCGCATTATACACAAACGCACCCCCCTTCCGGGCGCGCCGGTCGCGGTGCATTCACAGATTTCCCGGAGCTTTCCGCTCATGTTGAAGCGCTTGGGGCGCGGACTTGTTTTCGTCGCCGGATCGGTCGTCGGCGGACTCGCACTCGCCTTCCTGATCGTCGCACTGCGGCCGGATCTGATCCGGGGCGCAAACCGCTCGCCCGTGCCGCCCGCATCCACCGCGAGCGCGGCGCCGAGCGTGCCGCCCGCACCGAGCGAGCTCCCCGCACCCGCGCGTGTGAGCTACGCGGCCGCGGTCGAGCGCGCCGCGCCCGCAGTCGTCAACGTCTACACCGCGCGCCTTGTCACCGAGCGGGTCGCCCCCTCGCTCGGGGAGCTGTTCGGGGACTATCTGCCGCGCTATCGCCAGCGCATCGAGCGCAGCCTCGGTTCCGGAGTGATCGTCGATGCGGCCGGCCACATCGTCACCAATCACCACGTCATCGCCAACGCCGATTCCATCCGTGTGCAGCTCGCCGATGGACGCGGAGCGGACGCCCATATCGTTGGCCGCGATCCCGACACCGACCTCGCGGTGCTCAAGATCGATCTCGCGCAGCTCCCGGTGGCAACATTCGGCCGCTCGGACCAGCTCAAGGTGGGGGATGTCGTGCTCGCGATCGGTAATCCGATCGGACTTTCGCACACCGTCACGCACGGTATCGTGAGTGCGACCGGTCGTCAGCAACTCGGTATCGCGCCTCTCGAAGACTTCATCCAGACCGATGCCCCGATCAACTTCGGCAACTCCGGCGGGGCGCTCATCGACTCGAGCGGCGCACTGATCGGCATCAACACCGCGATCGTCGCCAAGAACCTCGGCGTCGAAGGCATCGGCTTCGCCATCCCCATCAACATGGTGCGCGGGGTGCTCGCCGACATCATCGCGCACGGGCGAGTGGTGCGCGGATGGATCGG
>DASPTE010000098.1:0-3666 GCA_035623585.1 Steroidobacteraceae bacterium
GTCGATTCACTTTGTCTCACGACCCTTTACGGCTTTCATTCGCTCCAGCTCACCTCCGCTACGCCCTGCCGGCCGTTCGACGTGCGGCGCAATGGCATCTCGTTGAGTGAGGCGGCAGCGTTCGCATTGCTTGAGCCCCCGCCCACAAGTCTCGATGACGATGCGGTGCTTCTTCTTGGCACCGGCGAGTCGAGCGATGCGTACCACATGTCCGCCCCGCATCCCGAAGGCGCCGGCGCCCGGGCAGCGATGCTCGCGGCGCTCGCCTCGGCCGGTCTCGAAGGCACTGATATCGGGTACATCAACTTCCATGGCACCGGCACGCCAAGCAACGACGCGGCGGAAGCGCACGCGGTCGCCAGCGTCCTCGGGCGCGAAATCCCCGGGAGCTCCACCAAGGGGGCCACCGGGCATGCGCTCGGGGCCGCCGGGGGACTCGAGGCGGTGATCTGCGCGCTGGCGCTGCGGCACGGCCTCATGCCGGCAGGTCTCAATACCGATGAAGTCGATCCAGCGCTCGCGGTCAATTACCTCCGCGCCAACCGCGAGGGGCGCCTGGGTTATGTTATGAGCAACTCCTTCGGTTTCGGGGGAGCGAACTGCAGTCTGATATTGGGCAGTGCGCGGGTGCTGCAGTGAGCACCCCGCTCCGGGCTTACGTGCAGGGCATCGGACTCCTTGGGCCAGGGATCGCCGATTGGCCCTCGGCCGTGTGCGTACTCAATGGAGAGACTTCATGGACACGAACGTCAACACTCCTGCCCTCACCCGAACGCCTGCCAAGCGCCGAACGGCGTCGCACGGGGAGCGTCGTCAAGCTCGCCCTCGCTGTCGGGCTCGAGGCAAGCGCGAGGGCTACAGCCGATCCTGCGACGCTTGCGACCGTCTTCACCTCCTCGGGAGGAGACGGCCAGAACTGCCACGAGATCTGCCAGGCACTTGCCGCGAGCGACTGCCAGCTCTCGCCAACGCGCTTTCATAACTCGGTACATAACGCCGCAGCCGGCTACTGGGGGATTGCCACTGGTGCGATGGCGCCATCAAACGCGCTTTGCGCATTTGATGGGAGTTTCGCGGCCGGCCTCCTCGAGAGCCTCATCCAACTGGCCATCGAGCGCACTCCCGTGTTACTCATCGCTTATGACGGCATCTATCCCGAGCCGCTGCGTCTTTCCCGTCCCATCCCCGACCCCTTCGGCATCGCGCTCGTGCTCTCCCCGTCGAGCGGGCCGGCGAGCGTGGCGCAACTCGAGGCGCGGCTCTGCGACTCGCCGCCCGATCGCATGCGGGACGCGGCGCTTGAAGCGCTGCGTGGTTCGATTCCTGCCGCCCGCAGCCTGCCGCTGCTCGAACGCCTTGCGCAGCGCCGCGCAGGGCACAGCGTGCTTGAGTACCTCGATGGCCTCGCTCTCGATGTGGAGGTGAGCGCATGCCGTTAGATCGCGGCTGGATCGAGCAGCACATTCCGCACCAGGGCCGCATGTGCCTCCTCGACGAGGTGCTCTCGTGGGATGCCACGCGCATCCGCTGCCGGAGCGGCACGCATCGCGCCGCCGACAACCCGTTGCGTTCGCACGGACGACTCGGCGCGGCCTGCGGCATCGAGTACGCGGCACAGGCGATGGCCGTGCACGGCGCGCTGGTCGCGGCGAGCGCGCCGCTCGTGAGCACGATGACGCAAAGCGTGCGCGAGAGCGTCGGCTGGGCGGTGGGGTATCTTGCGAGCGTGCGCAACGTTGAGCTCTATGTCGCGCGGCTCGATGACCTCGACGGGGACCTGATCGCCGCCGCTGAGCGCATCACTGGCGATGGGCGCACCGTGCTTTACGAGTTCTCGCTCTCGAGCGGCGCGCGCGAACTCTTGAGCGGTCGCGCCAGCATCGTCTTCGATGCAAGCTTTGGGACGCCGATTACCCCCACCGGGAGCGCTGCATGAACGCCCCCGGTAAGCGTGCGCTCGTCACGGGCGGTAGCGGGGCAATCGGCCAGGCGATATGCCGGCGCCTCGCGCGCGATGGGCACTACGTGTACGTGCATGCGCATCGGGGTGGCTCGGTCGCCGCAGCGCTCGTCGATGACATCGTCTCAAGCGGTGGCGAAGGCGCTGTGGTGAGCTTCGACATCACCGACAGCGCGGCGACCTCCGCCGCCCTCGCCGCGCTCCTCGAGGCAGGACCGATCCAGATACTCGTCAACAACGCCGGCGTGCACGATGATGCCGTGCTCCCGGCGATGAGTGCCGCGCAATGGCAGCGTGTGATCGATGTGTCGGTGAATGGTTTTTTCAATGCGACGCAGCCACTTCTCCTCCCGATGATCCGCACCCGCTGGGGTCGCATCGTGAACGTGTCCTCGATCGCGGCGCTCATCGGCAACAGGGGCCAGGTCAACTACGCCGCGGCCAAGGGCGCGCTGATTTCTGCCACCAAGGCGCTGGCGCTCGAGGTCGCAACGCGCGGCATCACCGTGAACGCGATTGCTCCCGGCATCATCGCGACGCCGATGACGGCGGAGCTCTTCGACGCGAAGGCCATCGAGCGGCTCGTGCCCATGAACCGCCCGGGTCTTCCGGAAGAAGTCGCCGGAGTCGTCTCGTTTCTGACGTCCGAAGACGCCGCGTATGTGACCGCACAGGTGATCTCGGTGAGCGGTGGCATGGCGTAGACCCACTCGTCCGCGCGAGCGACCTGGACCGACAATCGCTCAGCGCCCGTAAATGCCTGAGGGGAGCCTTCTCTATGACCGGATCCGCCTTCACCGCCCGCCTCGTCCTCGCGCGACGCCTGGTGACCGGAGTGCCGACGGTCCTTGGCGCCTACGCCCTCCTTTTCAGCACCGTTTCTCTTCAGGCCGCGGAGCCACCCGCTGAATCCGCCGCCGCTACTTATCTCATCGATACGCTCGGCGTGCCCGTAGCCCCCGTGGCGGTACGAGAACGAACGGGCTGGCACGAACCGCGAATCATCCTGACCGACGCAAAGCTCAGCGCGCTTCTCCCCCAACTCAGGGGAATCGCGCCCAAGGCTCGCTTTGTCGAGATGCCCGAGGCGAATGCACGGGATATCGCGGATGCCGACGTTGCGCTCGGCGTGTGCACGCAAGAGATGCTGGAGCAGGCCAAGCGGATCCAGTGGATCCAGACCCTGGGGGCGGGCGTTGACCGCTGTGTCGAGCTGCCAATCCTTCATAAGCGTCAGCCGCTCGTCACCAACATGCAGCGCGTCGCAGCTCCCAGCATGGCCGAGCACGTGATCGCGCTCATGCTGGCACTCAGCCGGCGACTTCCCTACTTCATGAAGGAGCAGGAACAGGGTCGATGGATCGCGTACAAAGACGCACCGCTTCTCGCCGATCTCGATGGCAAGACGGTGTTGATCGCGGGGCTTGGCGGCATCGGCACCGAGGTCGCAAAGCGCGCCCATGCGCTCGGCATGCGCGTCACCGCAACGCGCGCGCGGGGCCGAAGCGGCCCCGAGTACGTCTACTACGTGGGATTACCCGATGAGCTCTTGAAGCTCACGAAAGACGCCGACTTCGTCGTCAACTGCACGCCGCTCACCCCGAAGACGAAGGGCATCTTCGATCAGGAATTCTTCGCGGCCATGAAGCCGACGGCGTACTTCATCAGCGTCGGCCGCGGGCCGAGCACGGTGACCGCGGATCTCA
>DASPTE010000120.1:0-6867 GCA_035623585.1 Steroidobacteraceae bacterium
GCGAGAAGCTCACGGAGCTCGTTCCCGCGGACTTCGCCGGCACGCTCGTCATTACGGGCTTCATAGCCTCCACCGAGCGTGGCGTGCAGACCACCCTCGGCCGCAACGGCAGCGACTATTCCGCTTCGATCTTCGCCGCACTCCTTGGCGCCAAGGAGATACAGATCTGGACCGATGTTGATGGCGTGCTCTCCGCCGATCCGCGCCGCGTACCTGACGCCACGGTGATCGATGCGCTCTCATACAACGAGGCGATGGAGCTTGCGTACTTCGGCGCCAAGGTGCTGCACCCGCAGACCATGGCTCCGGCCGTCAAGGACGGCATTCCGATCTGGATCCGCAACACCTTTGCCCCGGAGAAAGTCGGGACGCTGATCTGCGCCCAACCCACTTCCACACTTCCCGTAAAGGGCATCACGAGCATCGAACGCATTGCGCTCGTGAACCTCGAAGGCACCGGGATGATCGGCGTTCCGGGCACGGCGCACCGGCTCTTCGGAGCGCTGCGCGAGGAGGGGATCTCGGTCATTCTGATCTCGCAGGGGAGCTCCGAGCACTCGATCTGCTGCGCGATCCCGCAGGAAGAGGCGCAGCGCGCGCAACATGCCATCGAGCGAGCCTTCGAGCGCGAGCTGCGCGAGGGGCAGATCCAGAGCATCGAGATTGACCCCGAACTCGCCATTCTCGCCGTCGTTGGCGATGGTATGGCAGGCACACCGGGCGTGGCCGCCAAGGTGTTCGCTGCCCTTGGCACCTCGCTCGTCAACGTGCGCGCCATCGCCCAAGGCGCCTCCGAGCGCAACATCTCGGTGGTCGTCGATGGACGCAGCGCGACGCGCGCGTTGCGCGCCGTGCATGCGGGTCTGTATCTCTCGCCGAACACGATTTCGGTCGGCGTCATAGGGCCTGGGACCGTGGGTCGTGTGTTCCTCGAGCAGCTCGCCTCGCAGAGCGAGCGGCTGCGCGAGGCGGCAAAACTCGATCTGCGCGTGCGGGCGATCCTCGGCTCAAAGCGCATGCTGCTCGCCGATCCTGGCGTCGCGCTCTCGAGCTGGCGCTCACAATATGAGGCGAGCATGGAAGCGGCCGACGTCGGGCGCTTTCTCGAGCACGTGCGGGTCGACTATCTGCCCCACACGGTGATCGTCGACTGCACGGCGAGCGCGGCGATCGCGGCGCACTACGCCGAGTGGCTCGCGGCAGGGATTCACATCGTCACGCCGAATAAGAAAGCCAATAGTGCCGATCTCGCCTACTACCACCGCCTGCAGGCCGCGCGCCGTGCGGGCGGCTCCCACTATCTCTACGAGGCCACCGTGGGGGCGGGCCTGCCGATCGTGCACACGCTGCGCGACCTGCGCGAGACGGGCGATGAGATCTCGAGCATCGAGGGCATCTTCTCGGGCACGCTCGCCTATCTCTTCAACGTCTACGGGGGCCGGGTGAGTTTCTCCGAGCTCGTGCGCGAAGCGCGGCAGAAGGGCTTCACCGAGCCCGATCCGCGCGATGATCTTTCCGGTATGGACGTGGCACGGAAACTCATCATCCTCGGGCGCGAGATGGGCCTCACGCTCGAGCTTAAGGACGTCGCGGTCGAGAGCCTCGTGCCGGGGGAGCTCGTCGGCGGCTCGATCGAGGAGTTCATGGCGGGACTCCCGCGCTTCGATGCGGCGATGCTCGCACGCTTGGAGGCCGCGCGCTCGCGCGGCAAGGTGCTGCGCTACACCGGCGCCCTGAGCGCGAAGGGCACAGCGACGGTCGGTCTCACAGAACTCGACTCGAACCACCCCTTCGCGAATATCGCGCTCACCGACAACATCGTGCGCTTCGCGACGCGCCGCTACTGCGACAACCCCCTGATCGTTCAGGGGCCGGGTGCCGGACCGGAAGTGACCGCGGGCGGGGTGTTCGCCGATCTGCTACGCCTCGCCGCCTATCTCGGAGCGCGGCTATGAGCGCAGCGCGCGAGCGAGCCACCGCGTTTGCGCCTGCATCGGTCGGCAACGTCGCCATCGGCTTCGACATCCTCGGGTTCGCGGTCGATGCGCTCGGGGACACGGTGACGGCGATTCGGCGCGGCTCGCCCGGTGTCGAAATCGGTGCGGTGCGCGGTATCGCCGGGGAGTTGCCGCGCGAGCCGCGCGACAACACCGCCGGCCGGGCACTTCTTGCGATGGCGGAGACCTTGCGGCCGCCCTTTGGCTTCACGCTCGAGATCGACAAGGGCATTCCGCTCGGCTCGGGACTGGGCGGGTCGGCGGCGTCCGCGGTCGGGGCGGTGGTGGCCGCGAACGCGCTCCTGGCCGAGCCCGTGAGTCCGCTCGAGCTCCTGAAGTTCGCCATGGCGGGCGAGGCGGTGGCGAGCGGCGCGCGCCACGTCGACAACATCGCCCCATCGCTCTACGGCGGACTGGTCCTGACCGTGGGGATCGATCAGCCGCGCGTCAAGCGCATTCCGGTGCCGCGCGGCATCCGCGCCGTGATCGTCCATCCCCACATGTTCCTCGCGACCAGTAAGGCGCGCGCCATTCTCAAACGCAGCGTCGAACTCTCGGACTTCGTCTGGCAGACCGCAAATCTCGCGGGCTTCATCTCCGGCTGCTACACGGACGATCTCGACATGATCCGCGCCTCCTTCGAGGACGTCGTCATCGAGCCGCAGCGCGAGGGGCTGATCCCGGGATTTCAGGATGTGCGGCGCGCGGCCATGGCCGCTGGCGCCCTCGGCTGCTCGATTTCGGGAGCGGGACCTTCGATGTTCGCCTGGACCCTCGAACCGACCGCGGAGGCGGTGCGCGCAGCGATGAAGAGCGAGTTTCAGCGCCACTCACTCGCCTCCGACGACTGGGTGGTGGAGGTGGGTTCAAGCGGCGCGCGGGTGATCGCGTGAGCGCACCGCAAGAGGCGCTCCGTTTCAGGAGCTCGCGTGCTCGGGCGATGCCGCTTTCCTTCGGCCCGGCATTGCTTCAGGGGCTCGCCCCCGATGGCGGTCTCTACATCCCCGAGAGCTGGCCGCACCTGCCCCCGGAGGCTTTTGCCGGCGCTGAGGCGCTTCCCGATGTTGCAATGCGGTTGCTGACGCCCTTTGTGAGGGACGACCCGATCGCGCCGGCTCTGTCCGGGATCGTGCAGGAGGCCTTCAACTTCCCGGCGCCGCTGGTGCCGTTGGAGGGCGACGGCCGGCTCTCGGTGCTCGAGCTCTTTCACGGTCCGACGGCGGCGTTTAAGGATTTTGGGGCGCGATTTCTCGCCGCTTGTTTCGCGCGGCTGCGCGAGGCTCAGAGCCGACCGCTGACGATCCTGGTTGCCACCTCGGGTGATACGGGAGGCGCGGTCGCGGCCGCCTTTTACGGCCGGCCGCGCATTGCCGTCGCCGTGCTCTTCCCGAAGGGACTCGTCTCCCCGACCCAGGAACGGCAACTCACTTGTTGGGGAGGCAACGTCCGCTCCCTTGCGGTGCGCGGCTCGTTCGATGATTGCCAGCGCCTCGTAAAGGAGGCGTTCCTCGACATGGGCCTCAAGGCACACACGCAGCTCTCTTCCGCCAACAGCATCAATCTCGGACGGCTCCTGCCGCAGAGCGTCTACTACGCGGCGACGAGTCTCGCCATCTGGCGCCGCTACGGGGAGCGCGCCTCATTCATCGTGCCGAGCGGCAATCTCGGTAATTCACTCGGGTGTCTCTGGGCGCGGCAGATGGGGCTGCCGATCGGCGAGGTGGTGCTTGCGCACAATGCGAACCGCACTGTGCCCGATTACCTCGAGAGCGGGGCGTGGCGGCCGCGGCCGAGCGTAGCGACGCTCGCCTCCGCGATGGACGTGGGCGATCCGAGCAACATGGAGCGGCTGCGCGCGCTCTACCCCGAGATCGGCCCGCTGCGCGCAGCGGTGAGCGCTGTGAGCGTGAGCGATGAGGAGATTCGCGCCCGCATCCGTTTCGGCTACGAGCGCTACGGGCAGATTTGGTGTCCGCACACGGCGACCGCGGCAGAAGCCTTCGAGCGCCTGCCCGCAGATAAACGTCGCAGGGGTCGCTGGGTGTTGGTCGCGACGGCGCACGCGGCAAAATTCCGCGAGATCGTCGAGCCCCTGATCGGCCGCGCCGTGCCGGTCCCCGAGGCGCTGGCGGCACTTTTCGCCCGGCCGTCGCAGTATGTTGAAATCGAGGCCTCGCTGAGCGCTCTGCGGGCGGCTCTCGGGGGAAGTTGAAGTGGACGAACTGAGCAAACTGGCGCCGGGTGCGGGAGTGACACTGCTTGCGGCCGCGGTCGCGATTTTTCTCCTCGCGTGGGCATGGCGTGTCTACCGCCGCTACCGCGCCCGCAAGGCTCTGCGCAGCTCGATCGTCGGCGCAGCCGCGGACCATATCGCCAACACGCTCATACCCGATGGCATGGGTGGTGGCTTCCATGTCGATTATCTCCTCCTCACGCTGCGCGGGGTCGTGGTGATCGACCTGCGGGATGTGCGGGGCAACATCTTCGGCGGCGATCAAATGGCGGAGTGGACCGTGATGGACGGTCCACGGCGCTTCACCTTCACGAACCCACAAGGGGCGCTCTATGACCGGATCGCCGCCGTGAAGGCGGTCGCGGGCGATGTCCCGGTCGAGGGCCGCATCGTGTTTACGCGGCGCGCCCAGTTTCCAAAGGGACTGCCGAAGTGGACGCTGATGGTCGATGCGCTGCGCGGGGAGTTTCCCGCGAGCGGGTTCGAAGCTCCCACGGAAACCGCCGCACGCTTCCGCGACGGCTGGCAGCGACTCAAGGAAGCGGCGAAGCCAAGCTACATGGTCGACATGCGCTAGGCGTTCAGCGTCTGCGCGTGATCGGCGAGTACGAGCGAAACACAGGTGGTGAGTTTTTGCGCGTAGGCGAGGTGCAAAAACTCATTTGGCCCGTGGGCGTTGGCGTGCGGTCCCAGGACCCCGGTGATGAAGAACTGCGTGCGCGGGAAGCGCTCCCCCAACATGGCCATGAAGGGAATGCTGCCGCCTGTGCCGATGTAGAGGGCATCGGCACCGTAGACGGCGCGCGAGGCGCGACGGATCGACTCCTCGAGCCAGGGTGCAAACGCGGGTGCGTTCCAGCCGTCCGTAGGCGATTCAGCCGTGAAAGTCACTTGCGCCCCGTAGGGCGGGTCACGCTCGAGCACGGCGCGCACCGCCTCGGTGGCCCGAGCGGCATCGGTTGTGGGTGGAAGACGCAGCGAGAGCTTCACGGTGAGCTCGGGCAGGAGCACGTTGCCCGCCGAGACCGTCGGCGGCAGTCCGTCGGCTCCAGTCACGGCAAGCGTCGCACGCCAGGTGCTGTTGATGAGAAGTTCGGTCGGGTCGTTCGTGAGCGGCTGAACGCCCGCCGCCCAGGGGAGCTTGCCCGCGACCTCCGCGCCAAGGACCTTGGCGGCGGCGCTCGCCTGCGTGCGCCGGTCCGCAGGCACTTTCACGTGTAGCTCATCGAGAAGGAGATCGCCGGTGATCGGGCTCTCGATGCGCGCGAGCAGCTGCTCGACGATGCGAAACGGGGTGGCTGCGATACCGGTGGCCATCCCCGAGTGCACCCCCTCGGTGAGTACGCGCACGCGCAGCGTGCCGACCACATTGCCGCGGAGCGACGTCGTGCACCACACCTGCTCGTAGTTGCCACACTCGGCATCGAGGCAGACGACGAGGGAGGGTTCGCCCAAGGCGGTCCCGAGTGCCTCGAGGTGCGCGGGCAGATCGGTGCTCCCCGATTCCTCGCAAGCCTCGATGAGGACCACGCAGCGCGGCAGGGGTACCTTCTGTGCCTTGAGGACGGCGATCGCGGTGAGGGAGCTGAAGACGGCATAGCCATCATCTGCGGCGCCGCGCCCGTAGAGCTTGCCGTCGCGGATGACGGGCTCCCAGGGGCCAAGGCCGGGGAGCCATCCGGTGAACTCGGGCTGCTTGTCGAGGTGTCCGTAGAGGAGTGCGCAGCCTGCGAGCTCGCCGGGGATATCGATGAAGAGGAGCGGTGTCCTGCCCGGCAGCCGCCGCACTTCGACGCGCGCGCCGGGGATCGGCTGCGCGCGGCACCAGTCCGCCATGAGCGTGACGGCCGCCTCCATAAAGCCGTGGCGCTCCCATTCCGGATCGAACATCGGCGACTTGTTCGGAATGCGTACGTACGCGATCAGCCGCTCGATGATCGAGTCCTTCCAGGTCTTCGCAATCGAGTCGTTCAGGCGGTCGAGGTCCATTTTATAAAGCCTCTTTATATTCAATTACAATATTATACGGATGAATATTAATGTCATTTAGAGGCGCTCTCCGAGCGCCCCTGCGCGGGCAGCCCAAAGAGCGCGCGCGCGGCCTGCGTGCTCGAGCGGGCGAGCGCTTCGAGCGACTCCCCGCGGGCGCGCGCCACCCGCGCCGCGATGTGCGCAAGATACATCGGTTCGTTGCGCCGTGATGTGGGTTTGGGGCTCAGGTCGCGCGGGAGGAGGTAGGGCGCATCGGTCTCGACGAGAAGCCGCTCGGGGGGGATCCGCGGCAGGAGCGCATCGAGGTGCGTTCCGCGGCGCTCATCGCACACCCAGCCCGTGATCCCGATCGCAAGCCCGAGCGCGAGATAACGCTCGAGCTCCTCGCCCGAGCCCGTAAAGCAGTGCGCGACGCCGCGCCACTGCGTACCGTGCTCGCGCAGGATGGCGAGCAGATCCCCGTGCGCGTCACGCTCATGGAGGAAGAGGGGCTTACCGAGCTCGCGCGCGAGCTCGAGCTGGCGGTGGAGAGCCTCCTGCTGAGCTGCCGGCGGGGAGAAGTTTCTGAAGTAATCGAGCCCGCACTCCCCGACCGCGACCACCTCGTCCGCTCGCGCGAGCTCCGATAGTTCGGCCATGCGCGTG
>DASPTE010000127.1:0-11509 GCA_035623585.1 Steroidobacteraceae bacterium
CCGGCATCGTGGCGCTGGCCTCGGCGGCGGGCACGACGAGCGCGAGCAGACGCTGAACCAGCTGCTCGTGGAGATGGACGGTTTTGAAGGCAACGAGGGCATCATCGTCATCGCCGCCACCAACCGCCCGGATGTGCTCGATCCGGCGCTCCTGCGTCCCGGGCGCTTCGACCGCCAGGTCGTGGTACCGCTTCCCGACGTGCGCGGCCGCGAGCAGATCCTGCGCGTGCACATGCGGCGCGTTCCGCTCGCCGACGATGTAAAGCCTGCGCTCATCGCGCGCGGCACGCCGGGCTTCTCAGGTGCGGATCTTGCCAACCTCGTCAACGAGGCTGCGCTCTTCGCAGCGCGCGCCAACAAGCGCATCGTCGGCATGGACGAGTTCGAGCGTGCCAAGGACAAGATCATGATGGGCACCGAACGGCGCTCGATGGTCATGAGCGAGGCCGAGAAGCGCATGACGGCCTATCACGAGGCCGGACATGCGATCGTCGGCATGACGGTCCCCGAGCACGACCCGGTCTACAAGGTCACGATCATCCCGCGCGGCCGTGCGCTCGGGGTCACGCAGTTCCTTCCCGAGCAGGATCGGTACTCCTTCTCGAAGCGCCGCATCGAGAGCGCCATCACGACGCTCTTTGGCGGCCGCATCGCCGAGGAGCTCATCTTCGGCCCCGAGTCCGTGACCACGGGAGCCTCCAATGACATCGAGCGCGCGACCGAGCTCGCGCGCAACATGGTCACCAAGTGGGGACTTTCGGACAAACTCGGGCCGCTGACCTACTCCGAGGAGACGGGCGAAGTATTCCTCGGGCGCAGCGTCACCCAGCACAAGCAGGTCTCGGACGTCACCGCGCACGCGATCGACGAAGAGGTACGGCGCGTCATCGAGAACAACTTCAAGCGGGCGCGCGAGATCCTCACGAACTCGCTCGAGAAGCTGCACCTCATGGCCGACGCGCTCATGAAATACGAGACCATCGACGAGGAGCAGCTCAAGGCCATCATGGCGGGCAAGCCCCCGCAGCCGCCGGCGGGTTGGGACGAGACGCTCTCGAGCAAGCCGCCGAAGACGCCAACCGAAGGAACGGCGACGGGCGGTCCTCCGATACCCGCGGGCCAGCACTGACGGGCGATTCCCTGAAGCTGCGCTGCGGCGCCCGGACGCTCGATCTGAGCCGCCCGCAGGTGATGGGCGTGCTCAACGTGACGCCCGATTCCTTCTCCGACGGTGGGCGTTTCTCATCCTCCGCAACGGCGATCGCCGCGGGCGTGCGCATGGCGGAGGAGGGTGCGGCGCTCATTGATGTGGGCGGCGAGTCGACGCGCCCGGGCGCGGAGCACATCGACGCGGACGAGGAGCTGCGACGGGTGATTCCGGTGGTCGAGGGACTGCGCGGTGCAACTCAAGCGGTCATCTCTGTCGACACGAGTAAGCCCGAGGTCATGCGTGCCGCCGCGCGCGCGGGGGCAGAACTCATCAACGATGTGCGCGCGCTGCGCCTGCCCGGGGCGCTCGCCGCGGCCGCGGAGAGCGGCTGTGCGGTCTGCCTCATGCACATGCAGGGGGAACCCGCGACGATGCAGCGCGCACCGCAGTACGCGGACGTTATCGGCGAGGTGCGGGATTTCCTCGCGCAGCGGCTGCGCGCGGCGCGCGAGGCGGGGATACACGAAGGGCGCCTCGCCGTCGATCCCGGATTCGGTTTCGGGAAGACCCTCGAACATAATCTGCTGCTCCTGCGCGGGCTAGAGGCGCTCACGACGCTCGGCGTACCGCTCGTCGTCGGGTTGTCGCGCAAATCGATGCTCGGCACACTTACGGGTCGCGGGGCCGGGGAACGCCTCTACGGGAGCCTCGCGCTCGGGGTGATTGCCGCGCTCCAAGGAGCGCGCATCGTGCGTGCCCACGATGTGGCGGCGACGGTGGACGCGCTCAAAGTCGTGGCCGCGGTGCAGGGTGTGGGCATGGGAGGTTAGCGCAGTGGGGCGTCGTTATTTCGGCACCGACGGAGTGCGCGGGCGGGTCGGCGAGCACCCGATGACGGTCGATTTTGCGCTCAAGCTTGCGAGCGCCGCGGCGCGTGTCCTGGCCCCGGAAGGGGGCACGGTGCTGATCGGCAAGGACACGCGGCTTTCGGGGTACATGTTCGAATCCGCGCTCGAGGCCGGTTTCGTCGCGGCCGGCGTCGACGCCATGCTGCTCGGTCCCCTCCCAACACCGGGCATCGCCTATCTCACGCGGCGCTTCAGCTGCGACTTCGGCGTCGTGATCTCCGCCTCGCACAACCTCTATGACGATAACGGCATCAAGTTCTTCGATGCCTCGGGGGGCAAACTCTCCGATGAACTCGAGGAACGCATCGAGACGGAGCTCGAGCAGCCGCCCCTCACCCGCGCTTCGCGCAACCTCGGGCGTGCCACCCGGGTCGATCGCTCGCGCACGATTTATCAGGATTTCTGCGCTTCCACGCTCCCCGAGGGAGTCGATCTCGCGGGACTGAAGATCGTCATCGACTGTGCGAACGGCGCCGCCTACAAGGTCGGGCCGCGCATCCTCGCCGATCTCGGCGCCGAGATCGTCCCGATCGGCTGCTCCCCGAACGGGCGCAACATCAATGACGGCTGCGGGTCGATGGCGCCCGAGCTGCTGCAACTCACCGTGCCCGGCGTGCGCGCTAACCTCGGGCTCGCGCTCGATGGTGATGGCGATCGCCTCGTCATGGTCGATCACCTCGGGCGCATCGTCGATGGCGATCAGCTTCTTTTCGTCATCGCCCGCGCGCTGCAGCAAAGCGGCACGCTGCGCGGGCCGGTCGTCGGCACGGTGATGAGCAACCTTGGACTCGAGGTCGCGTTGCGCGCCGCGGGCATCGAATTCCGGCGCGCCGCGGTCGGCGACCGCTACGTGCTCGCGCTATTGCGCGAGACGCGCGGCAACCTGGGCGGGGAGACTTCCGGTCACATCCTCTGCCTCGACAAGACGACCACCGGCGATGGCCTCGTGAGCGCGCTGCAGGTGCTCGCGGTCATCAAGCAAAGCGGGCGCCCGCTCGCCGAGCTCACCTCCGGTATGCGTAAGTTCCCGCAGGTGCTTCTCAACGTGAAGGTGGCGGAGCGCTTCGATCCGAGCGGTGTTCCCCAGGTACGCGAGGCCGTCGAGCGCATCGAGCAGCGTCTCGGTGGTGAGGGTCGCGTGGTGCTGCGGGCGTCGGGGACGGAACACGTGATCCGCGTCATGGTCGAAGGGCGCGACGAGGGAATCACCCGCGCCGCCGCCACCGAGCTCGCGCAGGTGGTGCAGGGCGTTGCCATCTAGCCGTACCGCGCGCAGCGTGCCCGCGTTGCACCACCCCTACCGCATCGTTATCATCGCGCGCCCTTTGGGACTGGAGACGCGAACTTCATGACGTTCGAGGTCGGTTCATGCGCCGCCCGCTGGTAGCTGGTAACTGGAAGATGCACGGTTCGCGCGCCGAGAACGCGCGACTGATCGATGAGCTGCTCGCGAACATTCCCGCCGAGCCGCTCGCGACCTGTGTCGTCTGTCCGCCCTATGTGTATTTGCAGGAGGTCGGGCGGCTGCTGCGTGACTCGGTGATCGGGCTCGGTGCCCAGAACGTCTGCGCGGACCCGACCGGAACGTTCACCGGCGAGATCTCCGCGACCATGCTCAAGGACGTCGGCTGTGAGTACGTGATCGTCGGTCACTCCGAACGGCGCCTCGTCTATCGCGAGAGCGATCAGCTGATCGCGCGCAAGTTCGCCGCGGCGCTCGGGCGCGGACTCGTGCCGATCCTGTGCGTCGGCGAGCAGCTGGCCGAGCGCGAGGCGGGACGCACCTGCGAGGTGGTGGCCCGCCAGCTCGATGTGGTGCTCGAGCTTTGCGGTGCCGGAGCGATGGAGCAGGGCATCGTGGCCTACGAGCCGGTGTGGGCGATCGGCACCGGTCGCAATGCGACGCCCGAGCAGGCGCAGGAGGTGCACGCCTTCCTGCGCGACCGCATCGGCGCGCGGGATGCTAGAATTGCGGCCGCCACACGTATTCTTTACGGCGGCAGTGTCAAGGCCGGTAATGCGGCCGAACTGTTTGCGATGCCCGACGTCGACGGCGGTCTGATCGGTGGCGCCTCGCTCAAGGCGGATGAGTTCCTGGCGATCCTGGCCGCCGCGGTACCCGGGGATGAGTGAGATATTGCAATGTTGCGCGTGATTCTGACCGTGATTCAGGTGCTTTCGGCGTTCGCGATCGTCGGCCTCGTGCTGCTTCAGCGCGGCAAGGGCGCGGAGGCGGGCGCGGGGTTCGGCGCGGGCGCATCGGGCACGGTATTCGGCGCCCGGGGCGCGACCACGGCCCTCTCGCGTGCGACCGCGGTCTTCGCCGCGATCTTCATGATCAATAGTCTCGCGCTCGCATACCTTGGCAGCACGCGGCCCGTGGAAGCGCCGCAGTCGATCCTCGATGAGGCCGCGCAGCAGAAGGCGAAGTCCGCACCCGCACCCCTGCCTCCGGCGACGCCGGCACCCGCGGCGGCGCCTGCGACGCTCCCCGCACCCGCGCCTGCGCCGGCGAAGTAAGCCGCGCAGCCGTTTCGTTCTCTTGCCGACGTGGTGGAATTGGTAGACACACTAGCTTGAGGGGCTAGCGCCGCGAGGCGTGTCGGTTCGAATCCGACCGTCGGCACCAAAACGACCGACCGCGCTGCTACAATGCAGCCCCTGTGCGGGGCAGGTCGCGCCAGTCGATCTGCCTTTTTTACGGTCGTGGCACATGCTGTCTAACTATCTGCCGATCCTGATTTTCTTGATCGTTGCCGCAGGCGTGGCAGTTCTGCTGCTCATTATCGGTACCGGCATCGGGCGCTTCTTCGCGCGCTTCCACGGCGACCGCGCCAAGCTCTCCCCGTACGAGTGCGGCTTTGATGCGTTCGAGGACACGCGCCACAAATTCGACGTGCGCTACTACCTCGTCGCCATCCTTTTCATCGTCTTCGATCTCGAGATCGCGTTCCTGTTTCCCTGGGCGGTCGCGCTCGGGAAGATCGGTCTCTTCGGTCTCGGGGCGATGGCGATCTTTCTTGCGATCCTCGTCGTCGGGTTCATCTACGAGTGGAAGAAGGGAGCGCTGGAATGGGACTAGCGCTCGAGAACGCCGAGGGCTTCGCGCAGCGGGGCTTCTTCACGACCCAGCTCGACAGTCTCATCAACTGGGCGCGCACGGGCTCGCTCTGGCCTATGACCTTCGGCCTCGCCTGCTGTGCGGTGGAAATGATGCACGCGGGCGCCTCGCGCTACGACCTCGACCGCTTCGGCGTCGTCTTCCGCCCAAGTCCGCGACAATCGGACGTGATGATCGTGGCCGGGACCTTGGTCAACAAGATGGCGCCGGCGCTGCGCAAGGTGTACGACCAGATGGCCGAGCCGCGCTGGGTGATCTCGATGGGCTCGTGTGCGAACGGCGGCGGCTACTACCACTACTCCTATGCGGTGGTGCGCGGCTGCGACCGAATCGTGCCGGTCGATGTCTACGTTCCGGGTTGTCCGCCGACGGCCGAAGCGCTGGTTTACGGGATCCTGCAGCTGCAGAAGAAAATTGCCCGTACGAGCGCACTTCAAAAGATCGCTACAAAGTAACACACACGGGGTGGCTGACAAGGTGAGCGAGCGGACGGAAGCTCTCGCCGCGAAGGTCGACGCGCAGTTGGGGAATCGCGTTCGTCGCGTAGCGGCGCGCGCGGACGAGGTCGCTTACTCGACCGATGCCGCGCTGCTGCTCGAGGTGTGCCGCACGCTGCGCGAGGCGCCCGAGCTCAGCTTCGAGATGCTCATAGATGTCGCGGGGCTCGATTATCTTCACTACGGCCGCGACGACTGGCAGACCTCGAGCGCCACCCGCTCGGGCTTTAGCCGTGCGCGCCATCTCGAGGGTGTGGCGCCCGATCCCTGCGAGGGCGGCCGCTTTGCGGTGGTCTATCAGCTGCTCTCGATCACGCACAATCAGCGGCTGCGGCTTTCGGTGCGCTGTCCGGACACGGAGGAGCCGGTCCTCGATTCGTTGGTCGGCATCTGGGCGAGCGCCAACTGGTTTGAGCGCGAAGCGTTCGACCTCTTTGGGATCCTTTTTAAGGGCCATCCCGACCTGCGGCGCATCCTCACCGATTACGGATTTATCGGGCATCCGTTCCGCAAGGACTTCCCGCTCGGCGGTAACGTCGAGGTGCACTACGACCCCGAAAAGCACCGCGTCGTCTATCGGCCCGTCACCATCACCCCGCGAGTGCTGGTGCCGAAGGTGATCCGCCACGATCACCGCTACGAACCCTCGCTCCGCGAACCGCAGCTGCCGCGCTGATCGCAAACCATGCCTCCGGCCGAGATCCGCAACTACACGATGAACTTCGGGCCCCAGCATCCAGCCGCCCATGGCGTGCTGCGCCTCGTGCTCGAGCTCGATGGCGAGGTGATCCAGAAGGCCGACCCTCACATCGGGCTTCTGCACCGCGGAACCGAGAAGCTCGCCGAGTCCAAGCCCTTCAACCAATCGATCGGCTACATGGATCGGCTCGATTACGTCTCGATGATGTGCAACGAGCACGCCTATGTGCTCGCAATCGAGCGGCTGCTTGGCATCGAGCCCCCCGAGCGCGCCAAGTACATCCGCGTCATGTTCGATGAGCTGACCCGCATCTTGAATCACCTCCTGTGGCTCGGTTCGCACGGACTCGATATCGGCGCGATGACGGTGTTTCTGCTGTGCTTCAAGGAGCGCGAGGACCTCATGGACGTGTACGAGGCGGTCTCGGGCACGCGCATGCACGCGACTTACTACCGCCCGGGCGGGGTGTATCGCGATCTTCCGGATGCGATGCCGAAGTACCAGCCTTCCAAATTCCGCTCCGCCGAGGATGTGAAGCGTCGCAACGAGGCGCGCTCGGGAAGCATGCTCGATTTCATTCAGGCATTCACCGAGCGCTTTCCCACCGCGGTCGATGACTACGAGACGCTCCTCACCGACAACCGCATCTGGAAGCAGCGCACCGTCAACATCGGCGTCGTCTCACCTGAGCGGGCGAAGCAGCTGGGATTTTCGGGACCGATGCTGCGCGGTTCCGGGATCGAGTGGGATCTGCGCAAGAAGCAGCCCTACGAGGTCTACGCGCGCATGGATTTCGACATTCCCGTGGGCGTCAACGGCGATTGCTATGACCGTTATCTCGTGCGCATCGAAGAGCTGCGGCAGTCAAATCGCATCATCCGCCAGTGCCTGGAGTGGCTGCGTGCGCACCCCGGGCCTGTGATGATCGATGACCGCAAGGTGCGCCCGCCGCGCCGCGAGGAGATGAAGGAGGATATGGAATCCCTCATTCATCACTTTAAGTTCTTCACCGAGGGCTATGAGGTGCCAGCGGGAGAGACCTACGCCGCGGTCGAAGCGCCCAAGGGTGAGTTCGGCGTCTACCTCGTCTCGGATGGCGCCAACAAGCCCTATCGGCTCAAGTGCCGCGCGCCGGGATTCGCGCACCTCGCGGCGCTCGAGGAGATGTGCCGCGGACACATGCTCGCGGACGTGGTCGCGGTGATCGGCACGCAGGACATCGTCTTCGGGGAAATCGACCGTTGAGCACCGGGGGGAGCAAGGGTCTCGCGCAGAGCGCACTCAGCGACGACACGCGCGCGGAGATCGACCGCTGGGTGGCGAAGTTTCCGCCCGGGCGGCAGCGCTCAGCGTGCATCGCGGCGCTGCGTGCCGCGCAGGAGCAGAACCGCGGGTTCCTCACCGGGGAGCTCATGGATGCGGTGGCGGAGTATCTCAGGCTCGCGCCGATCCAGGTTTACGAAGTCGCCTCCTTCTATTCGATGTTCGAGACCCACCCTTGCGGCCGCCATCACGTGAGCATCTGCACCAACATCTCCTGCATGCTCAATGGCGCCGAGGATCTCGTGGCGCACGCGACGAGAAAGCTCGGCATCGCTCTCAATCAGAGCACCGCCGACGGTCGCATCTTCCTCAAGCAGGAGGAGGAGTGTCTCGCGGCCTGCACCGGCGCACCGATGATGATGGTGGATCATGTCTTCCACGAGCACCTCACACCCGAGCGGCTCGAGCAGATCCTGGATGCGTTGAAATGAGCAGCCTCGAGGATAGCTACGCCGCGAAGATGAACCTCACGGTGTTCGAGCCCTTGAAGCTCGAGCGCCCCTGGACCATCAGCACCTACCGCAGCATCGGCGGCTATACGGTGTGGGAACGGCTGCTCAAGGAAAAACCCGAGCGCGGCACGATCATCGATCAGGTCAAAGCATCGGGCTTGCGCGGTCGCGGTGGCGCCGGCTTCCCGACCGGCACCAAATGGAGCTTCATGCCGCGCAACTCTCCGGCGCAGAAGTACCTGGTGTGCAATTCCGATGAGAGTGAGCCCGGCACCTGCCACGACCGCGACATCCTGCGCTACAACCCGCATGCGCTGATCGAGGGCCTCGCGATCGCCGGCTACGCGACCAACTCCACCGTCGCTTACAACTACATCCGCGGCGAGTTTCTCGCTGAGCCCGTGCCGCGCTTCGAGGCGGCGCTCGATGAGGCGTACGCCGCGGGGCTCCTCGGCAAGAACATCAAGGGGAGCGGTGTCGACTTTGACCTGCACACCTTCATCGGCGCTGGCGCCTATATCTGCGGCGAGGAGACAGGCCTTCTCGAATCGCTCGAGGGCAAGCCCGGCAAGCCGCGCTTCAAGCCGCCCTTTCCGGCGAATTACGGTGTGTACGGTGCGCCGACGACGATCAACAACACGCTGAGCTTTGCCTCGGTGCCGACCATTCTGCGCAAGGGGCCGGCGTGGTTTGCCGCCCTCGGGCCGCCAAACTCCGCGGGCACGCTCATCTACTCGGTATCGGGGCACGTCGAGAAGCCGCGCAACATCGAGCTGCCACTTGGCATCCCGTTTGCGGACCTGCTCGGCTTGTGCGGTGGAGTGCGCGGGGGGCGCAAGCTCAAGGCGGTGATCCCCGGTGGGGTCTCGGTGCCGGTCGTGCCCGGTGAGATCATGCTCAAGACCAACATGGACTACGACGCGGTGAAGGCCGCAGGTTCGGCGCTCGGCACGGGCGCCGCCATCGTCATGGATGAGACCACCTGCATGGTACGGGTGCTCGAGCGCATCTCGCGTTTCTACTACGCGGAATCGTGCGGGCAGTGCACACCTTGCCGTGAAGGCACGGGCTGGATGAACCGCATGCTCAAACGCATGCTCGCCGGACAGGCGCGCCGCGAGGAGTTGGGGCTTCTGCTCGATGTCGCGAATCGCATCGAGGGACACACGATCTGCGCCTTCGGCGACGCCTCGGCGTGGCCCGTGCAGAGCTTCCTCAAGCACTACGGGCACGAGTTCGAATACATGATCGATCACGGCGGCAGGAGTCTCGTCGACGGCGGCAGCGGGGCGCGCGCGGCTTAGGCCGCGCACGGCAGCCAGGGGAAGCTATGGCGGATGATCTGGTCAACATCGAGATCGACGGCGTTGCCGTAAAGGCGCGCAAGGGCGAGATGCTGATTCGCGTCACCGATGCGCACGGCGCCTACGTGCCGCGCTTTTGCTATCACGAGAAACTTACCGTCGCGGCCAACTGCCGCATGTGCCTCGTCGAGGTCGAGAAGGCGCCCAAGCCCCAGCCGGCATGCGCGACCCCGGTGCAGGAGGGGATGAAGGTCTTCACCAAGTCCCCGCGCGCGATCGGCGCGCAGCGGGCGACGATGGAGTTCCTGCTCATCAACCACCCGCTCGACTGCCCGATCTGCGATCAGGGCGGGGAGTGCGAACTGCAGGATCTCGCCATGGGCTTCGGCCGCGACGCTTCCCGCTACCACGAGGGCAAGCGCGCGGTGATCGACGAGAACTTAGGACCCCTGGTCGCCACTGACATGACGCGCTGCATCCAGTGTACGCGCTGCATCCGCTTCACCGAGGAGATCGCCGGCATCCAGGAGCTCGGCATGATCGGCCGCGGCGAGCACATGGCGGTGCGCACCTATATCGAGAGCACCGTGAATCACGAGCTCTCGGGAAACATCATCGACCTCTGCCCGGTCGGTGCGCTGGTGTCAAAGCCCTATCGCTTCACGGCACGCGCCTGGGAAATGGCAGCCACGCCCCTCATCGCCCCACACGACGCGCTCGGCACGAACGTCTTCGGACACGTGCTGCGCGGCAAGCTCATGCGGGTCGTGCCGCGCGAGAACGAGGCGATCAACGAGATCTGGATCGCCGACCGCGATCGCTTCAGCTACGAGGGCATCTACAGCCCCGAGCGGCTTCTGGCGCCACTCATGCGGCGCGGCGCGGACTGGGTCGCGACCGACTGGCAGAACGCACTCGCACTGCTCGCGGAGGGGTTGAAGAGCCGTGCCCCCGATCTCGGTGTGCTCATGAGCCCCTCGTGCACGATCGAGGAGCACTACCTCGCGCAGCGCATCGCACGGGGCCTCAACTGCCACAACATCGACCATCGGCTGCGTCAGCGTGACTTCCGCGATGAGTCGGCCGATCCCCCCTTTCCGGGCCTCGGCATGCCAATCGCGGACGTCGATCGGCTCGGGGCGCTTCTTGTGATCGGTTCGAATCTGCGCCGTGAAGCACCGCTGTTGGCGCACCGCGTCCGCAAAGCCGCGCGCGCCGGCGCCCACGTTGCGTTTCTGAACCCGGTGCGCTTCCCGTACCTGTTCCCCGTTAGGTTCTATCTCGCCGCCGAACCCGAGGAGTGGACGGCGGAGCTCGCCGCCATTCTCGCCGCAGCCGCGGCGGCTGCCGGCAAGTCGGTGCCGGCGCACCTCGCCGCAGCGGCGAAGGCTGCGCGCGTGACCGATGCGCACCGTGCGCTGGCACAGGTGCTGCTTACGGCCGAGAGGCGTGCGGTATGGGTCGGGGCGCTCAGTGCTCGCCACGCCGCCTTCGCTGACCTGCGCGCGCTCGGCGCCGCGCTCGCTGACATCACGGGCGCCACGTTTGGGCGCATCACCGAAGGCGCGAACGCCGCGGGCGCCTACCTCGCGGGAGCCGTCCCCCATCGGGAACCGGGCGGCAGGCCTGCCGAGCATCCGGGGCTTGCGGTTCATCACATGCTGCGCCGCGCGCTGCGCGCGTATGTGCTCGTCGGTGGCGTGGAACCATCAGCCGATACGCTCTACCCCGAAGCGCTGCGCACGCTCGGCAAGTCCGAGTTCGTGGTCGCGCTTACTCCCTTTGTGAGCGAGGAGCTCAAGAGCGTCGCCCATCTCATGCTTCCGATCGGTACATTCGCTGAAAGCTCGGGCACGTACGTGAACGGCGAAGGCCTCTGGCAGAGCCAAAGCGGTGCAGCGCTGCCGGTGGGCGAGGCGCGCCCGCTCTGGAAGGTGCTGCGCGTGCTCGGCAATCTTTTGAATCTCGAGGCGTTCGACTACGAATCCTCCGAGGAGGTACTCGGCGAAGTGGGCAAGGCTTGTGAGGGAGTCAGCGCGCGCCCCTACCAGGGC
>DASPTE010000128.1:0-5524 GCA_035623585.1 Steroidobacteraceae bacterium
CTCGATCACCTCGCGCCGCGCGGCGAGGTAGCCGCCGCTCCCGCCACCGAGCGCCTTACCGAGCGTACCGCTCAGGATGTCGACGCGCGCAGCGACGCCGCAGTGCTCGGGCGTACCGCGCCCGCCTGGGCCCATGAAGCCCGTGGCGTGGGAGTCATCGACCATGACGAGCGCGTCGTAGCGCCCGGCGAGATCGCAGATCTCGCGGAGCTTGGCGATGAAGCCATCCATCGAAAAGACGCCGTCCGTGGCGATGAGCCGGGTGCGGGCGCCCTCGGCCTGCCTCAGGCAGTTCTCGAGCTCGGCCATGTCGCTGTTGGCGTAGCGGAAGCGCTGCGCCTTGCAGAGGCGGATGCCGTCGATGATGCTCGCGTGATTGAGGGCGTCCGAGATCACCGCATCGCGCTCATCGAGCAGCGTCTCGAAGAGGCCGCCGTTCGCATCGAAGCACGAGGAATAGAGGATCACGTCCTCGGTACCGAGGAAGCGGGCGAGGCGCGCTTCGAGTGCCTTGTGAAGCTCCTGTGTGCCGCAGATGAAACGCACGGAGGCCATGCCGTACCCGTACTCATCGAGCGCGCGGTGCGCGGCGGCGCGTACCGAGGGATGGTTGGCGAGACCGAGGTAGTTGTTGGCGCAGAGGTTGATGAGCTCGTGCCCGCCGGTGCGCACGAGTGCGCCCTGCGGGCTCGTGATTACGCGCTCGCTCTTGTACAGCCCCTGCTCGCGCAGCCCCTTGAGTTCGCCGCGCAGGCGCTCGATGATTGCCTCGTTCATGGTGTTTCAGTATACGACCGACGGGCGTCGCATTTGAGCCGCCCGAGGTCGCCGCAAAGCATGTCGGGGAAGCGTGCCGGCCGCACACTGCCCTGGCGGCTGGCCCTGCTGGGATTCGCTCTGAATCGCCCTTATTAAATGAGGACGACAGGCATGCCGCTCAAGGCGTCGCCGCGAGGTTCTCTTCCATGACGCTCAGCGTCTTCGACATATTCAAAGTCGGAATCGGTCCTTCGAGCTCGCACACCATGGGGCCGATGCGCGCGGCGCGCGAGTTTGCGCTGGGACTCAAGCGCGATGGGCTCCTCGGAGATACCGCCGAGATCGCGGTGCGGCTCTATGGGTCGCTCGCCCTGACCGGCGTCGGGCACGGCACCGACCGCGCGACCCTGGTCGGGCTCGAGGGCGCCCTGCCCGAGACCGTCGACCCGGACAGCATCGAGCCTGCGATCAAGCGCATCCGTGAAAGCGGGCGGCTACGGCTCCTGGGCGAGCACGAGATCCCCTTCGATGAGCCGATGCAGCTTCTTTTCATGTACCACGAGCGGCTGCCGCGGCACTCGAACGGCATGCGCTTTACCGCGCTCGATCGCGAGGGGCGCACGCTGCGCGAGGAGGACTACTACTCGATCGGCGGGGGCTTCATCGTGCGCGGTGACGAGGCGGAGGCACGCGAGGCGCGCGCACACGCGAACCCGCCACACCCCTTCAACTCAGGCACGGAACTACTCGCCCTCTGCCGCGAGCACGGCCTCGAGATGTACGAGCTGATGCTCGCCAACGAGCGTACCTGGACAAAGGAGGCGGAGGTGCGCGCGCGGCTCATGCACATCTGGGAGGTCATGCAGGGGTGCGTCGAGCGGGGCTTCCGCCAAAGCGGACTCTTGCCCGGTGCACTCAAGGTGCGCCGGCGGGCACCGCGGCTGTACCGGATGCTCACCGAGAGCGGCACCGTCAAGCCGCTCGACGTCATGGACTGGGTGAACGCCTACGCGCTCGCGGTCAACGAAGAGAACGCCGCCGGGGGCCGCGTGGTGACGGCACCCACCAACGGTGCCGCGGGCATCGTGCCTGCGGTGCTGCACTACTACCGCCGCTTCGAGCCCGGCGCGAACGACGAAGGAGTACTGCGCTTCCTGCTTGTGGCCGCGGCAATGGGGATGCTCTACAAGCGCAACGCATCCATCTCGGGCGCGGAAATGGGCTGTCAGGGCGAGGTCGGCGTCGCCTGCTCGATGGCCGCCGCGGGACTCGTCGCCGCCCTTCAGGGCACGAACGAACAGATTGAGAATGCCGCCGAGATCGGTATGGAGCACAACCTCGGCCTCACCTGCGATCCGGTCGGGGGGCTCGTGCAGATCCCCTGCATCGAGCGCAACGCCATGGGGGCGGTCAAGGCCATCAACGCTGCGCGCCTCGCGATGCGCGGGGATGGCACACACAAAGTGTCGCTCGATCAGGTGATCGCGACCATGCGCCAGACCGGCATCGACATGTCGACCATCTACAAGGAGACCTCGCAGGGCGGGCTCGCGGTCAACGTGCCCGAGTGCTGACCGCCGCGCTCCTGCGGCGCCGGCGACGCCCTTAGGCGAAAAGACCGAAGAAGCGCCGCGGGGGCGACTCGCGCTTCACGTCCGTCGCCACCTTGGCGGTGATGCCCGGCCAATCCGGCGCATCGAAGCTGATCGAACAGAAGGCACCGGGAGCGAGTCCCGCGCCCGCGCCGCGCGGCACGAGGAGCTTCATGAGCTCCGAGACGCCCGGGTTGTGGGCCACAAGAAGAAGATGTCCGATGCGCGGTCCCGTACCCTGCACGACGCCCAGCAGATCCGTAGCGCTCCCGAGGTAGAGACCCTCTTCACGCAGCACGCGCCGCGAGGGCACCGACAGCTCTTTTGCCACGATCTCGGCGGTCTGTTGCGCGCGGCGCGCAGGGCTCACGAGGATGAGATCCGGAACGAGCTCGAGCTCCGCGAGGCGCTGCGCCATGGTCTCCGCGGCCGAGAGCCCGCGGCGGCTGAGCGGGCGCTCGAGGTCCGAAACTCCGTGATCCTTGACGCGCGCATCCGCATGGCGCATGAGCGTGAGGCGCCTCATCCGAGCGGCCTCACGGCGGCGCTTCCATGAGCACGCGCCCACGCTCCTCGCGCACCCGGTAGGTGCGCAGCGGTTCGTAGGCGGGCGGGGTCAGGGCCTCCCCCGTGCGCAGGCAGAAGTGTGACCCATGCCGCGGGCAGATGATCTGGCAGTCCTCGAGTTCGGCTCCGGCGAGCGACTCGCCGTCGTGCGTGCAGCGGTCCTCGACCGCGTAGAGCTCGCTCCCGCAGCGGGCGACGATCACCGCGATTCCCTCCACTTCGACCGCGAGTGGGGCGGCTTCACTTACGGTGTCGGCGGCGCCGATATCGATCCATTGCGACTGCATGGGGGCTGGGAATGCGCGCCTCAGAACATGCCGGTCTGCAGCCGCGCGGCTTCCGACATCATCGACTGGTTCCACGGCGGGTCGAACGTGAGCTCGACGCGTGCTTCACGCACGGTCGGAATGCGTCCGATCTTGTCGCGCACGTCATCGACCAGGATCTCGCCCATGCCGCAGCCGGGGGCGGTGAGGGTGATTTTCACGTCCACGGTGCGGGTGCCGTCCTCGTTTGCCTTGACGTCGCACTCGTAGACGAGGCCGAGGTCGACGATGTTGATCGGAATCTCCGGATCGTAGCAGCTGCGCATCTGCTCCCAGGCGAGCTTCTTCACATCCTCTTCACTTGCATTGGGTGGAAGCTCGGGCGGCTTGACCACCTCCTGGCCGATGGCGTCGGCGTCCTCGCCGCCGATGCGGAAGAGGTTGCCCTCGAGGTAGACCGTGAAACTGCCCCCGAGCGCCTGGGTGATGTAGCCGGCCTGTCCCGGCTTCAGCGTCACTTCCTCCCCGGCCGGCACGATCACCGCGCGCACCTCGCGGTTGACGACAAAGGGTTCGTTGGGATGGCGCACGCGCGGCTACTCGGTGGAGATCGTGGCCGTGCCGTGCTCGAGGGCGGCGTTGAGGGTATGCCAGGGGAGGCTCGCGCACTTCACGCGCGCCGGGAACTCCCGCACACCGGAAAGCGCAGCGAGCTTACCGAGGGAGCCATCGGGCGCGGCATCGTTTGAGGTGAGGAGCGCATGCACCTTGTCGAAGAGCTCGCGCACCGCAGCGCGATCGCGTCCCTTGACCGCCTCCGTCATGAGCGAGGCGGAGGCCGTGGAGATGGCGCAACCCTTGCCCTCGAAGCGGATGTCCGCGACCCGATCGCCATCGAAGCGCACGAATACCGAGAGCTGATCGCCGCAGAGCGGGTTATGGCCCTCGGCGCGGCTCACGGCGCCCTCGAGCCGCCCGAAATTGCGCGGCTGGCGGTTGTGATCGAGGATCACGTCGCGATAGAGATCCTTGAGATCCATCAGCCGAACACCTGATGCGCTTTGGTCACGGCGCGCACGAGTTCGGCAACGTCGCGCTCGGTGTTGTAGCAGCCGAAGGAAGCTCGAGCCGTGGCCGGAACTCCGAAGAAGGTCATCACCGGCATGGCGCAGTGATGCCCGGTGCGCACCGCGACGCCCTCGGCGTCGAGAATGGTGCCGAGATCGTGGGCGTGTACGCCCTGCAGCGTGAAGGAGAGCACCGAGGCTTTGTGCGGCGCGGTGCCGATGATTTCAATGCCCGGAAGCCGCGCGAGCTCGGCGGTGGCGAGCTTGAGGAGCCGCTGCTCGTGCGCCGCAACCGCCTCGATCCCGAGTCCCTCAAGGTAGTCCATCGCGGCGGCGAGACCCACCGCGCCTGACATGTTCGGCGTCCCGGCCTCGAACTTCCACGGCAACTCGTTAAAGGTGGTTTTCTCGAACGAGACACTCAGGATCATGTCGCCGCCGCCTTGCCAGGGCGGCATCGAGGCGAGGAGCTCCTCGCGCGCGTACAGCACGCCGATCCCCGTTGGGCCGTAGAGCTTGTGCCCTGAGAAGCAGTAGAAATCCGCACCCAGCGCCTGCACGTCGACGCGCGAGTGCGGCACCGCCTGGGCGCCATCGACAAGCACCGCAGCGCCCTGCCGGTGAGCGGCTTCGATGATCTCCTTCACCGGCAATACCGTCCCGAGCGCGTTCGAGACGTGCGCCACCGCGACGAGCCGGGTACGCGGGCCGAGGAGTCTGCGCAGCTCGGGGAGCTCCACCTCGCCGCGGCGGTTGATGGGGGCCACTTTGAGGACGCAACCCGTCTGCTCGCACACCATCTGCCAGGGCACGATGTTGGCGTGATGCTCGAGAGCCGTGATCAGGATCTCATCGCCCGGGGCGAAGCGTGGCCGGGCGTAGGCCTGGGCGACGAGATTGATCGCCTCCGTCGTGCCGCGGACGAAGATGATCTCGCGCGTCGAGCGCGCGTTCAGGAAGCGGCGCACCCGTTCGCGGGCGCCCTCGTACGCTGCGGTGGCCGCCTGGCTCAGAGCGTGCACGCCGCGGTGCACGTTGGCGTGCGAGTGTTCCTCGTAGTCTTCGACCGCGCGAATCACCGGGAGCGGCATCTGTGCGGAAGCAGCACTGTCGAGGTAGACGAGCGGGTGGCCGTTCACGTGCGTTTCAAGAATCGGGAAATCGACGCGCACGCGTTCGACGTCGAAGTGTGCCGGTGCGGTGGCGAGCGAGATGCTGGCGGACATCAGAGTAACTCCCGCAGTGCTTCATCCCCGAGCCGCCCAAGCAGTCG
>DASPTE010000080.1:0-2792 GCA_035623585.1 Steroidobacteraceae bacterium
CGGCTCGCGCGGGATCGAATGGTCGGGCAGGGGTTTGCGCAAATAGCCGACCCCATCGGGGAGCTCCGCCGCATACGCCGCGAGCTCCTCGGGCTCGGTGAGATCGATGAAGGAGTCGATGCCCGCATCGAGGAGGCGCCGCAATCGCGTGCGCGTTGCCTCCCCGCCGGCCGCCGCCGGGTGTTCACCCGCGAGCAGCTGCCCCGGCAGCACCCAGTAGCAGTGCGGCAGCGGGGGCGCAGGCGCCGGGGCGTCCGTGCGCCGCGCCTTCACGCGCGCGCCGCGAGCGGGGTCACTTCGGCCTCGAGCTCGTCCTCGTCGCGCTCGCTCATCGTCGCGAGCCGCGCCCCCTCGAGAGCGGCGAAATCAAAGCGACGAGGATCGGCGAGGTGCGCAGGCTCAACCTGGCGGAGCGCGGAGAAGATCGACTCGGTGCGCCCGGGGAACTCGCGCTCCCACTCGGCCAGCATGCGTTTCACGGCGACGCGCTGCAGGTTCTCCTGCGAGCCGCAGAGCTTGCAGGGTATGAGCGGAAAGGCGCGACCGCGCGCGTAGCGGGCGATGTCGCGCTCGGCGACGTAGCAGAGCGGACGGATGACGATGTGACGGGCGTCGTCCGAGAGCAGCTTCGGTGCCATCGCCTTGAGCCGACCGCCGAAGAACAGGTTGAGAAAGAGCGTCTCGACGATGTCATCGCGATGGTGCCCGAGCGCGATCTTGCTGATGCCGTTCTCGGCAGCGAAGCGGTAGAGCGCCCCGCGCCGCAGGCGCGAACACAGCCCGCAGAGCGTGCGTCCGCTCGGCACGACGCGCTTCACGACCGCGTAAGTGTCCTGCTCGATGATGCGAAAGGGCACCCCGCGCGCAGCGAGATACTCGGGCAGCACATGCACCGGAAAGCCCGGCTGCTTCTGATCGAGATTGACCGCGAGCAGCTCGAATCGCACCGGCGCGCTGCGCTGAAGCGAGAGCAGCAGATCGAGGAGCGTGTAGGAGTCCTTGCCTCCCGAAAGACACACCATCACCCGATCGCCCTCGCCGATCATGCGATAGTCCTCGATCGCCGCGCCGACACGCGCGCGCAAGCGCGCCCCGAGACGCTCGAGCGTGCGCGAGGGGTTCGTAGCCATTGGCGGCGGGGCTGAGACTTCCCGCTCCGCTCTCGGAGACGAGCGCAAAGTTCGATCCTCAGGCAGCGGCGCTGCTCGCCGTGCTTTCGAGATACTTTGCCTCGACGTAGCGTATGAAGGAAGTGGCGGAGAGGGGTTTGCCGGTCGCGCTCTTGAGGAGTTCCTGCACCGGCACCTTGGCGCCGAGGCTGTGCACGTTGGTGCGCAACCAGCCGAAGAGTCCGGCGAATTCCCCGAGCGCGAGCTGCGCATCCAGTCCCTGGACATCCGCACGCAAGCTCTCGTAGAGCTGCGCGGCGATCACGGCGCCAAGCGCATAGGAGGGGAAGTACCCGAAGGAGCCGACGGCCCAGTGAATGTCCTGCAGACAGCCATCGGCGTCGTTGTCGGGACGGATCCCGAGCCGCTGCACCATGGCGCTGTTCCACGCCTCGGGCAGATCGCGCACCGCGAGCTCGCCCGAGAGCAGCTGCTTTTCGAGCTCGTAACGCAGCATGATGTGCAGCGGATAGGTGAGCTCGTCCGCATCGACGCGGATCAGGCCGCGCTTGACGCGCGTCAGGTGTCCGTAGAGGTTCTCCACGTCCCACTCCGGTCCGCTCACGCCGAAGTGCTTGACGAGCAGCGGCTGCACGTAACCGACAAAGGGCCGGCTGCGGCACACCATCATCTCGATGAGAAGCGACTGGCTCTCCTCGAGCGCCATGCCGCGGTCGCGGCCGACCGGCTGGTCGCGCCATTCCTGCGGGAGCCCCAGGTCGTACATCGCGTGCCCGGTCTCGTGCAGCGCGCCGAGCAGGCTCGAGAACACATCATCGGGATCAAAGCGCGTCGTGACGCGGATGTCGCCCGGACCGCCTTCGGTAAAAGGATGCTCGCTCTCATCGAGGCGCCCGCGTTCGAAGGGAAACCCGACCGCTTTCATCACCTCGACCACGAGCGCGCGCTGCTTACCGGCGGGGAATTTACCGCTGAGCGGCAACGGCGGGCGCCGCTCCTGCTCCCCGATCGCCTCGCGGATGAGCGAGGGGAGCCGGCGCGAGAGCGCCTTGAACATTGCGTCGATGTCGGCGGTGGTAATCCCGGGGCTGAACTCATCGACGAGCGCATCGTAGGGGGCAAGGTTGAGCGCCTGGCCGAGAAGCGCCGCCTTGTCGCGCACCAGATGCACCACTTCCTCGAGATAGGGCGCGAAGGGGGCAAACTTCCCCTGGGCACGCGCCTCGAGCCAGTGCGACTCGGCACGCGAGGCAGCCTTCGTGAGGCGCGATACGAGCGTAACCGGGGTCGCGATCGCGTGATCGCGCTGGCGGCGCATCTCGCGCAAGTTGGCGATCTGCTAGTCCTCGAGCCCCTGGGTGTTCGCCTGGGCGCGATCGAGGAGCCGCGTGATCTTCGGCGCCGTGAGCAACGCGTGATACTCGGTTTCGAGCGCCGCGAGCTGCTCGGCGCGCACGTCCGCGCTCCCGCGCGGCATCATCACCGCGGCGTCCCAGCGCAGCAGTGCGAGCGCGCCACGGAAGGCGTGCAGGCGCTTGAACTCCTGTTCGAGCTGCTTGTAGGGCGAGGCGGACATGTACGGACATCGTCAGGGGACGGTGCCTAGTCTACCAGCTTCGGGACCCTCGCGCCCGCATTGCAGATTTTTTATTTCTTTAAAAT
>DASPTE010000140.1:0-19016 GCA_035623585.1 Steroidobacteraceae bacterium
CAAGACCGATCCGACCTCGATCCGCAACTCCATCGACCGGCATTTCGAGATCGACATGGTCGAATATCCCACCGTCAAGGACATCTCGATCACTCGCGATGGGGGCGAGTGGGTCGTCGAGGCGGCATACGACGATGAGGCGCCGCTCTTTGCGAACATCTCCCTTCACGTCACCTTCGACAAGGTGAGGCGCATTGGCGGGGGCGGGGACTAGCGGCGCCCGCGCCCGCAAGGGGGCCCGTACCGCGCAGATGGGCGGCGACTGGCCGGGGCGCTTTCTGCGTGAGGCGCTCGAGTACGAGCCGCGCGAGCTCGAACTCTTTCGCGCGGCACTCACCCATCGCAGCGCTTCGGGCAGCAACAACGAGCGGCTCGAGTTCCTCGGCGATGCCGTGCTCAATCTCGTCATCGCACAAAAGCTCTACCGCGCGTTCCCAGAGGCGACCGAGGGCGATCTGAGCCGGCTGCGCGCCCGGCTCGTAAGTCGCGAACCGCTCGCCGAAATCGCGCTCGCGCTCGGTCTTGGGGAGACGTTGCAACTTGGCCCGGGCGAGCTCAAGAGCGGCGGTTTCCGCCGCCAGTCGATTCTCGCCGATGCGCTGGAAGCGCTCTGCGGGGCGATTTTTCTCGACAGCGGTCTTGAGGCTGTCGAGGCGGTGATCGCGCGACTCTTCAGCGCGCGCATCGCGGCCCTCCCCGAGCCCGCCACACTCAAGGACGCGAAGACCCGCTTGCAGGAGTATCTGCAGTCGCGCAGTCTAAGTTTGCCGCGCTACGCGGTCCTGCATATTGGCGGTGAGGATCATGCGCAGACCTTCCGTGTGAGCTGCGCTGTGCCGGGCCTGCACTACCAGGTCGAGGGCCAGGGCTCGAGCCGCCGAGGTGCCGAGCAGGAGGCGGCCGAGCGCATGCTGAGCGAGATCTCCTCCGAGCCGAAAGCGGACGGCACTCCTTGAGCGTCTCCGCCCCGGCGCCCTTTCACAGCGGTTTCGCCGCGCTCGTCGGGCGGCCGAACGTCGGCAAGTCGACGCTCCTCAACGCGCTCGTCGGGGAGAAGCTGAGCATCGTCACGCCGCGCCCGCAGACGACCCGTCACCGCATCCTCGGGGTCGTGAACACCCCGCAGGCGCAGATCGCGTTTGTCGACACACCGGGGCTGCACGCGCGCGCGCCGCGCGCCCTCAATCGGGCGATGAACCGCACCGCCGCCGCCGCGCTCGAGGATGCGGATGTGGTTATTTTCGTGGTTGAAGCGCCCGAGTGGACCGAGGGGGACGCGCACGTGCTCGCACGCATCGCGCGCGCGGGGCGCCCCGCGATCGCCGCCGTCAACAAGATCGACTCCGTGCGGCCGCGCGCGAAGCTCCTGCCCTATCTCGCGGCGCTGGGCGCGCGGCACGAGTTCCGCGCGCTCGTGCCGGTCTCGGCGCTTAAAGGCGAAAACATCGACGACCTGCGCGACACGATCGCCACGCAACTCCCACTCTCTCCGGCGCTCTTCCCCGAGGGCGAGCGCACCGACCGCGGCCTCGCGTTTCGCATCGCGGAGACGATCCGTGAGAAACTCATGCTGGAGCTCAATCAGGAAGTGCCGTACGGGATCGCGGTCGAGGTCGAGCGTCTGAGCGATGAGGACGGGCAACTCGCGGTGGATGCGGCGATCTGGGTGGATCGCCGGGGCCAGAAACCGATCGTGATCGGGGCCCGGGGCGAGCGCCTCAAGCGCGTCGGCCGCGCTGCGCGGCTCGCGCTCAATGAGATGCTCGGGCGGCGGCTGCACCTGAAGCTCTGGGTAAAGGTGCGCGAGAACTGGGCGGATAACGCCCGCGCCCTCAAGGAACTCGGACTCGAATGACTCGCAGCACCCGCCGCATCACTCTCGTTCCGGGATACGTGCTGCACCACCGGCCATGGCGCGACACGAGCCGCATTCTCGAGGTGCTGACGCGCACCGACGGACGTTTCACGCTCTTCGCGCGCGGGGTGCGTGGCCCTGCGGCACGCCTCGCCCCCGTGTTGCGGCCGTTTCAGCTGCTGCTCCTCTCCTGGAGCGGGCGGGGCGAGGCGGGACAGTTGACTGCCGCTGAGCCCGCACAGGCCTCCGCCGTGCTCCCCGCCCGCTCTCTTATGGCGGCGTACTACCTGAACGAACTTCTGATCCGTCTCACGACGCGCCACGACCCACTGCCTGAGCTCTTCGATCACTATCACGGCACGCTCGAGAGCCTGCGCGGCGGCGCACCGCTCGAGCGCACACTGCGTCTTTTCGAGAAGCAGTTGCTTCTCGTCCTCGGCTACGGCATCGACCTTGCGCATGAGGCGCACTCCGGCCGACCCATCGATGAGGGCGGTTACTACCATTTCCGTCCCGGGCAGGGATTGGTGGCGGCCGCGCACGAGACGCGCACCGCGCTCGCCGGCAGCTCGCTTTTGAACCTCGCCCGCGATCAGCTCTCGAGCGCCCGCGAGCTCGCTGACGCGCGCCGGCTCCTCGGCGCCGCACTCGAGGCGTGTCTTGAGGGCCGGCCGCTCGTCACCCGCGCGGTGGCGAAATCGCTCGCGCGCAGGGCGCTCCGATGAGGGGCGGCATCGCGCTCGGGGTCAACATCGATCATGTGGCGACACTGCGTCAGGCGCGCCGTGGACGCCATCCCGATCCGCTGCAAGCGGCGCTCACGGCGGAGGCGGCGGGCGCTGACAGCATCACGCTGCACCTGCGCGAGGACCGCCGTCACATTCAGGATCAGGATCTGCGCGCGCTCAAACCGCTCCTGCAGACGCGCATGAATCTCGAACTTGCGGTCACGAACGAGATGCTCGCCATCGCGGCGGACGTGCGCCCCGCCGACTGCTGCCTCGTGCCCGAGCGGCGCCAGGAGATCACGACCGAAGGCGGACTCGACGTCGCCGCCGACGTCATTCGCATCCGCGAAGCCGCGCAACTGCTCAAAAGTGCCGGCATCCAGGTCGCACTGTTCATCGACCCGGACGTGCGCCAGATTGAGGCCGCGGCCGCTTCGGGTGCCCCGGCGATCGAGCTGCACACCGGCGCCTACGCGGAGAGTTCCCCCGCCCGGGCGGGCGTTGAACTCGAGCGGCTGCGAAGCAGTGCGCGCCTGGCGGCGGGTCTCGGCCTCGAAGTGCACGCCGGTCATGGCCTCAACTACCAGAACGTGCAGCCGGTGGCGGCGATCGCAGAGATCGTCGAGCTCAACATCGGGCATGCGATCATCGCCCACGCCCTCTTCGTCGGGCTCGACGCCGCGGTGCGCGAGATGAAGGCACTCATCGTGGCAGCGCGCGCATGATCTTCGGCATCGGCGTCGATGTCCTCGAGAGCGCGCGCATCGCCCAGACCCTCGAGCGCTTCGGTACGCGCTTCATCGACCATCTGCTCATAAGCGAGGAGCGCGCGCAGTTCGAGCGCACCGAGCGGCGCGTGCGCTTTCTCGCCATGCGCTTCGCCGCCAAGGAGGCGGTCGTCAAGGCGATGGGCACGGGGTTTGCGCACGGCATGTGGATACGCGACGTCGGCATCGTGCAGAACGCCTGGGGAAAGCCCGAGGTGGTGTTCTCGGCACGCGGTGAACGGGTGCGTCAGTCGCTCGGCATCGGCTCCGCGCACGTGACGCTGAGCGACGAGGGGGCGCTGGTCGTGGCCGTGGCGGTGCTCGAGAAGGCCTGATGAACACGCTCGTGTTCGACATCGAGACCGTGCCTGATGTGGCTTACGGACGCCGGCTCTACGGCCTCGGCGACCTCCCCGACGAGCAAGTCGCGCGCGCCATGTTCGCGCTGCGGCGCCAGCAAAGCGGCGGGGACTTCCTGCCGCTTGAGCAACAGCGCGTCGTCGCGATCTCCTGTCTCATGCGCAGCGGCGATGCGCTCACCGTATGGAGTCTCGGGGACGCGCCGGAAGCCGAGCTCGTGCAGCGCTTCTTCGATGGCATCGAGAAATACATCCCCGATCTCGTCTCCTGGAACGGCGCGGCCTTTGACCTGCCGGTACTCACTTACCGGGCGATGCTCGGCGGGGTCGTGGCGCCGAAGTTCTGGGAGACCGGCGATGAGGATCCCGCCTTCCGCTACAACAATTACCTCTCCCGTTACCACTGGCGGCACACGGACCTCATGGACGTGCTCTCGGGCTATCACAGCCGAAGCCGCGTGTCGCTCAGCAACATGGCGCGCCTCCTCGGTTTCCCGGGCAAGCTCGGGTTCGATGGCAGTCAGGTGTGGGACGCTTGGCAGCGGGGCGACATCAGCGCCATCTGCAACTACTGCGAGACGGACGTGCTCAACACCTGGCTCATATACCTGCGATTTGCGCAGTTGCGCGGCTCGCTCTCGCGCCCGGCTCACGAAGATGAGGTGGAGCGGGTGCGAACGCTGCTGCGCAACTCCGCGGCGCCGCATCTGCGCGAGTTCCTCGCGGCCTGGAAGGAGGGGGGAAGTTGAGCGCGAGCGCGAGGGCTGCGGCGGAGGAAACCGCGCTCGTCGACGACCTCACGCAAGAGGGCGAGGGCGTCGTGCACGGAGGAAAAACCGCATTCGTCGCCGGCGCTCTGCCTGGCGAGCGCATCCGCTTTCGCCGCACCCGCGGCCACCGTCAGCACGATGAGGGCGAGCTGCTCGAGGTGCTCGAGCCGTCCGCGCTGCGGGTGACGCCCCGCTGTGCACACTTTGGCGTCTGCGGCGGCTGCGCGCTTCAGCATCTCTCCCCTGCCGGGCAGCTCGCAGCGAAAGAGCGGGAACTCACCGAGTGCCTGACACGGGTCGGGAGAGTGACGCCCGCCCGGGTTCTGCCGGCGCTCACCGGTCCGGTTTGGGCGTACCGCCGCCGGGCGCGGCTCGGGGCGCGCTACGTCTACAAGAAGGGACGTGTGCTCGTTGGGTTTCGGGAGCGCGCCGGGTTTTATCTCGCGGACCTCGCACACTGCGACGTCCTTGCCGCCCCGGTTGGCGAACTGATCACACCGCTCGCGGAAGTTCTCACCGAGCTCAGTATCCGAGCGGAGGTGCCTCAGATCGAGGTCGCGGTCGCTGACAACGCGACCGCACTCGTGCTGCGCACTCTCGTGCCACCGAGCGATGCGGATCTCGCGCGCCTTGAGGAGTTCGCACGCGCGCATGGGGTGCGGTTGTATCTGCAGCCTGGCGGGCTCGAATCGCTGCGCGAGCTCGGTTGCGCAGGATCCGCGCTCTTCTACCGGCTCGAGCGCTCGGGCGTCGAGCTCGAGTTTGCCCCCACCGACTTCATTCAGGTGAACGGGGGGGTGAATGCGGCGCTCGTCGAGCGTGCGCTCGAGCTTCTCGAGCCGACGGGCGAGTCGATGGTGCTCGATCTTTTCTGCGGTCTGGGCAACTTTACGCTTCCCCTCGCGCGGCACGCGCGCCGGGTGGTGGGTATCGAAGGCGATGCGGCGCTCATTGAGCGCGCCCGCGGCAACGCCCGCCGCAACGGCATCGCGAATGCCGAGTTCCATCGCGCCGACCTCGGGGGCGCGCATCTTGCCGGCCTTCCCTGGATGCGCGAGCGCTACACTCACGTGCTTCTCGATCCGCCGCGCACCGGCGCGCAGCCCGTGTTGGCATCGCTCGCGGCGCTCGCACCCGCGCGGCTGCTGTATATTTCCTGTCATCCTGGAACTCTCGCGCGGGACCTCGGGGAGTTGGTACACGAGCACGGCTTCACGCTGGATGCCGCCGGGATCGTCGATATGTTTCCGCACACCAAGCACGTGGAATCACTGGCGCTCTTGAGCGCTCCCTCGCAGGGGGCGAAGCACATCCCGGGCCCGACATGAATCTCGGGCCGCTGATGATCGACCTGGCCGCGACCACGGTCACTGCCGATGAACGCGAGCTCCTCAAACACCCCCTCGTCGGCGGCGTCATTCTTTTCGCGCGCAACTACTCGGACCCGGAGCAGCTTGCGGCGCTCGTCGGTGCCGTGCACTCGGTGCGCTCACCGCCGCTCATCGTGGCGGTCGACCAGGAGGGCGGTCGCGTGCAGCGCTTCCGCGCGGGATTCTCGGCGCTGCCGCCTGCGCGGCGCATCGGGCACGAATATGACCTCGAGGCACGCTCCGGGATCGCCCTCGCACGCGTGATCGGCTGGCTCATGGCGGCGGAGCTGCGCGCCGCGGGGGTCGACATCTCCTTCGCCCCCTGCGTCGATCTCGACCGGGGGATGAGCGAGGTGATCGGGGATCGTGCCTTCCACGAGTCGAGCGAGGCGGTAAGCCAGCTCGCGCTCGCCTGGATGCATGGCATGCGGGAGGCGGGGATGGCCGCGACCGCCAAGCACTTTCCGGGGCACGGGGCCGTGGTCGCGGACTCCCACCTGACGCTGCCAGTGGACCGGCGGCCACTGGCCGACCTGGCTGCGGACCTCACCCCCTATCGGCGGCTGATCGCCAACGGGCTCCCGGCGGTCATGGTCGCGCACCTGCTGTTTCCGGCCGTGGATTCGCTCCCGGCGAGCCTTTCGGGCCGCTGGATTCGCGACGTGCTGCGCGGAGAGCTGCGCTTCCAAGGGGTAGTGTTCAGTGACGATTTGTGCATGGGAGGCGCAGCCGCAGCCTACGGGGACGTCGTAGCCCGGGCCCGGCAGGCATTAGCTGCGGGCTGCGACATGCTACCGGTCTGCAACAATCGCGCGAGCGTCATCGAATTGCTCGATCAACTCGACACTGAACCCGCGCCGGCTTCGAGCCTGCGCCTGGTGCGCCTGCACGGGCGTTCGGGCGCGCCCGGGCGGGCGGCGCTTGAAGCCTCCCGCGAGTGGACCCGCGCGCGCGAGCAGCTCGCGCGGGTCGCCGCGGCCCCCCCGCTCACGCTCGATCCGGGCACCCCGACGTGAACACCTGGACGGCGGACGCCTGGCGGCGCGTGGTCGAGAGTTCTCCCGAGGGGATCGTGGTCTGTGACGCCGCGGCGGCCGACTGCCCCGTGCTCTTCGTCAACTCGGCGTTTTCGCAGATGTGCGGATACCCCTCGAGCGCGCTCATCGGCACGAACCTGCGGATCCTCCAGGGGACCGATCGCGATCAGGAGGGGCGCGTGCGGCTTGCGGAAGCGGTGCAAAAGGGCGAGCCGGCGCGCGTGCTGGTGCGCAACTACCGCTCGGACGGCACCCTTTTCTGGAACGAAACGGTCATCCAGCCGGTGCGCGACAAAGGCGGCCGGCTCACGTACTTCATCGGCTATCACCGCGATGCGAGCGAGCGCCTCAAGCACGCGGAGCGCACCCAGGCGGGGTTGCCTTCCTGGATGCGCGAGGACCGGCTCACGGGGCTGCACTCGCGCGCCTATTTCAGTGAGCTCTTGCGGCGCGACTGGCAGGTCGCGCAGCGCGACTCCCACGAGATCGGGCTCACGCTCTTCGACATCGACAATCTCGGCGCCTACAACGAGAAATTCGACCGCTCGGCGGGCGATGCCTGCATCCGCCGCGTGGCGCGCGTCATCGGCGGCTCCTACCGTCGCGGTGGCGATCTGGTCGGCCGGTGGGAGGGCGGCACCTTTGCGGCGCTCACGCAAGGGGAGGCGGCCGATCGGGCCGCCCAGTACGCGCGCATCGTCGCGCAACGGGTGCGCGATCTCCTCATCCATCACCCAAACGGCGGCGCGGGACGTTATGTCACCGTGAGCGCCGGGGTCGCAAGCCTCGTGCCGCCGCGCACGCTCGAGCTCGAAGCGGTGCTGCGTGCCTGTCACAAGGCGCTGCGCAAGGCGAAGCAGAACGGTAAGGACGGCGTTGCGACGGCCGAGGCGGGCGACTTCCACTAATCTTTGTCATTTTGCCTGAGAAATGATGCGGTGGTATTATTTCTCTGGAAATGAATCCGCCCCGCGCCTCCCGAACCCGCCCCGCCCCCGATGCGGGCCTCATCCTCTCGCGCGCAACCGTGCGGGCGGCGCGCTTCCTCGATCTCGCGCAAGCGGAACTCGCCGGCGTCATCGGCGTCAGCACCGCAACCCTTTCGCGCCTCGCCAACGGTCGCAGGCAGCTCGAGCCTGGCACCAAGCCCTGGCAGCTGGCGGCGCTCTTCGTGCGACTCTTTCGCTCCCTCGACGCCATCGTCGGCTCCGACGATCTCGCCGCGCGCGCTTGGCTGCGCAGCGACAACCGCGCGCTCGGCGGCGTGCCGCTCGAGCTGATTCGGGATCCCGCTGGCCTGGTGCGCACGGTTGACTACCTGGACGCCGCGCGCGCTCGGCTCTGAGCGTCGGCCCTATCGCCACTCGCTCGAGCGGGTGGTCGAAGCGCAGCACATCGCCTCCACGATGCGGCTCGTCGACTCGCTCGAGGAGCAGGCGACCCTCGAGCTCGTGCTCGAAGAGAGTAAGCCGCCCTTCCCGAAGGAGGTGGCACGGCTCCATTACCTCCTGGCCACGCCTTTCCGCTACCGGCCGCACCTTGGCTCGCGTTTCCGCGCGGCGTTCGAGGCCGGGGTTTTCTATGGCGCGGAGTTGCTGCGCACGGCGCTCGCGGAGAAGAGTTATTGGCGGCTGCGCTTCCTTCTCGATTCGCCCGAGACTCCCGATCTTAAACCCGTGCCGCACACGGCATTTCGCGTCGCGGTGCGAAGCGCTGCGGCACTCGATCTCACGCTCGAGCCCTTCCTGCGCGAGCGCGGCGTCTGGACTTCGCGCGCGAACTACGCCCCGACGCAGGCCTTGGCGGCGAGCGCACGCGAGGCGGGCATCGAGCTCATCCGCTATGAATCGGTGCGCGATCCCGAGCGCGGCGCGTGCGCCGCGCTCCTCAGCCCCGCAGCCTTCAGCCGCGGCAAACCCCTCTCCCAGGAGACTTGGTTCATTGCCGCCTCGCGCGAGCGCGTGCGCTGCGCGCGCGATGAGCGCGGCGGGGCGACGTTCGAGTTCACCCGGGAACAGCTCCTCGGGCCGGGCTGAGTTCGGCTGTTTCTAGTTTGGCGGGCCGCTTGGCCGTGTCCCGAGCTGGCGCGAGAGTTGATAGGCCATCCAGGCAAGAAGCAGCACTCCTGCGCCGAGTGCGGCCCAGAGTAAGGCGTTCTTCCACGGAAGCGCGCCCGGCGGACGCAGACGCCCAGGCCCGCCGAGCGTTTGCGGCGCTCCGGGTTCCGCACGCAGCACAATGACACCGCTCAGAAGCGGCGCGAGCTGCGCGTTGTCGGCGATCGCAGCGCCACTGCCGTAGGCGAGCAAGTACGGTCCATTGCCGCGGGCCAAAAACACGATATCTTCCGCATTCCAGCTCGCTTCCAACTTCGGGATCTGATCGCCGCTCGTGCTGCTCGGCTGCTCGAGGCGGGCCAACCAGTAGCGATCAGAATTTGTCGGGATAGTAATCGGCTCGTTGCGTCGCTCGGAGTCCGCACTCCGCACCCGGTAGAACTCACCGTGTGCGATCGGCCTCCAGGGCTTAGTGGCTTCCTTGCGCGAAAGCAACTCGATCTTGGCGACGCTGTTTGATTCCGGCAGCTCGATATTCACCTGAGTGACGGGTGGTCGCGCCCCGAGATCGAAAGAGTACTCGAGATGCTTTTCGTTCACGGGCGCACCACTGATCAGAAGGCTCACATGCTCGACTTGCTGTCGCGCGGGCGTCGTATCAGCGGTGACCGCGACAAATTCGAACGGGGCAGTCCTGCCGACCCAGCTGAGGCGCCAGAACTTCGCTTTCGTCGCGGGCAGCTCGAGACGGTTCTTGACCAGGCGCGCCCCGGCGTTGCGCAGATTGATGACCGGCGCCTCAGCCCTGAGCGTCTGCCAGGATCCGAGGTCGTCACTTGATTCGATTCGCAACTTGCCCGAGAACTCGGGAGCGTCGTCTTGCCAATGAAGCTGCAGCGCGCGGAGGGGAGGTGTCACATCCCTGGCATCGAGCACGTAGCTCGTGATAACGGGCGGCTGCGCCTGTGGCGCACCCGCCTGCACATTTACGGCGGTGCCCTGCGATTGGATGGTCACGTGAATGCCATCAAGCGTGGCGCGTGAGTCGCCTCGTAACGGAAAGAGGGGAAGCGAGGGCCCCTCGGATGCGGTGGCGGCGTCGGGCGGCACCTGCTGCAACTCGTAGGGCACGACTTCGCCTCGCGAGTTGAAGATCCGCACGTCCCGCAGATCCTCGTAGACGGCTTCCCGGTAAACCTCTATTGGCAGCGCCACGCGGTAGGCGGCGGCGGGTGCCGGCGTCGTGATCGGCATACCGTAGGCAAACTCTTGCGGCGATCCTGCACCGGGTTCGGCCGAATAGGCGCGCGCCAGCAAGAGCGCGCACAGCCAGATCGAACGGCGGATCATCGCGTTTCCTCCGCAGCGGGCGGAAGCGGTGAGAAGTAACCGAGTACGAGCATCAGGAGACCCACGCCCACGAAGGAAATGATGCGCTCGACGGTGCCGACGCTCGAGAGGTCCACCAGGAAGAGTTTGGCCACATCAACGACGAGCAGTGCCGCGCCTGCGAGCCACACGGCGCGCATCTTGATGCGTGTCGCGACCAACATAGTCGTGAGCGCAAGGAATGCCCAACATATCGACAGCGCGCTCTGTACCAGTGTCGAGTCGACCATGGCCTGCAACTCGTACGGGATACCTGCCCACTGGTGCAGCGTCCTCAGCAGCATGGCATTCACCCATATGAAGCCGAGAGCCGCAATCGCGACGCCGGCCGCACGCTGTGCGGATCCCGCCGCTGTCAACAGCGCGTCGGAGCCGAGCCTCGCGCAAAAGCGGATCAGGACGTACAGCACGAACCCCTGGGCGATGTCGAGAGGATTCGCGAGTGGCAGGTAAGGCAGCGGAGCGGAAGGACTTGAGATCACCAAGTTGGTTTCAACACTCCACACCCCGAGATACATGCCAAGACCCGCGCTCGCGAGCAGCAAATAGGCCATCCGCTGCGCCTTCAGGGGCCAGCCGAGTCGGGCTGCGGCGTGCGGTGAGGCGGCCAACACCAGCGCGGGTACAACACCCCAGGCAATGCTCGACCAGGCCCCGGAATTGCCCACCGTGCGGCTGATGACCCACGCAACCTCCCAGCTCAGGAGTGCAGTGCCAAGCCACAAAGCCGCGGCGTGAAGCAGGTTCGCGAGACCGGGCGGCGCAACGCCGTCCTGGCGGCGCAGAATGAAATAGAGGCCTGCGAATGCGAGCGGCCAGGATGCCCACCCGCCGTAGGCAAAGGCGTGAGATTGCGAACTCCCCGCCCACAGGGCGAAAAACAGCATCGCAGGCAACAACGCCAACGCGGCTGCCATGGCCACTCGCATCCGCGCCCGGGAGGCGATCTCGCTGCTAAGGAGTGCAGTCAGCGTTGCAAACACCAGGGCAGCCGATAGCCGGTACGGTTTATCGATGTGCTGCCCAAGCTCGCCAAATCCGCCGATGCACCACCACAGAAGGCCCCAAAAGAACAGCAGACCGGAAAGAGTCCATTCGTACTCTTCGAGTTGCGCGCCGTTCGTCTGCAGCATCCGGGCGGCATACACCGAGGCAATGCCAACGAGCAGCGCCGCGATATAGGTTCCAGGCGGGATTGCGCCCCCCGAGCTGAGCGTTAGCAGAAGAGCGCCGCCGGCCGCGAACTGCAGCAGCGCGCCGAACGCGCGCGGCAAACGGCGGTTCTGGCGGCAGCCGACCCAGGTGAGGGCGGCACCTTCGAGCGCCCAGCTCGCTGCGCTCCAACGGCCATTGAGCGCGAGAGGGACCGCAAGAGTCAGAAACGCGACGCCGAGCGCGGTGAAAGCCTCGACCAGTAAACGCTGCGACTCGCCCCGGCGTCGATACACGATCCAGGCGAGCGCGAGATAGAGCGCGCTCATCGCAAGCGCGCTGTAGGCGAGCGCGAGACGGTGCTCAGAGAGCATCGCGGCCTGCAGCCCGAAGGTGGCGATCGGGGTACCAAAGATGATCGTTGCGTCGATGTAGTTTTGCGAGGCAGGCGCCCGACGAGTGCTGTAGAGGACCGCGATGGCGACGTAGAGAAGGAAAAAGAGCACGAGAAACGGCTCGGTAGTCGCGAACTCCTCGGGACGATAACTGAGCACACCCCACACCGTGCTCAGTACGAATGTGAACGCAAAGCCCGCGAGGTTCAGCAATCGCCAGGCGCGGAACCACGCGATGATCAGAATGGCCGCGTTCAACACGGCGAAGTAGCTGAAAAGGAGTACGTGGTTGCCTTCGCCGGTCGAGGCGAGAAATGGCGCGAGAAAAGCGCCTGTCACCCCGAGCAGGGCAAACGCGAGCGAGTCTTGCAAGACGGCGAGCGCGGCTGTCAGCGCCGAAAGAACGGCGAGCAGCACGAAGGCCGCTCCGGGGGTCAGCAGCGAGTAGACGTGCAGCGCAAAGAAGACCGTGAGGTAGAGAATGCCGACGGCGCAACCTTGGAGCGCGAGCGCGTAGCCGGCTCGCCTCGTTCGCAGACGCCAACCGAGGGCAAGCAGCGCAAGGGCGCCGGCGGCGACCGCGGACAATCTCACCTCGATGGGGATATGCGAGTGCTCGGCGACGTAGCGAAGGAGAAACGCCACGCCGAAGAAGAGGACGACAGCACCGGCACGAACCAGCGTGTTGCCTCCGGTGAAGTACTCCCGCAGCAGTGTCAGGATCGGGCTTTCGGGCGCAGGGGTGGCCGGACGATCCGTCGCCCGAGGTATCGAGTCTCTGGTTTCGACAATAGGCGAGGGGCGCTCGATGCCGGGTCGAGCGGCCGGTGGTATGCGAACCGGAGGCACTTCGCTCAGCTCCTGCGTCGCGGGTCTCCTCGCGCCCTCTGCGGGTTGGGGCGCAGCCCGTGTCCCGGGCGCTTGTTCACGCGGCGGGCTCTGCGCGCCGCGAAGCACCTCGAGCTCCGCCTCCAGTTTTGCCAACGAGTTGCGCAGCGCGATGACCTCTCCGATCCCGAGGCCTAAGAGCGCGCCCACGACGGCGGCCAGAAAGTGCGCACCTGCGCCAGCGAGATCGGCTGCGAATACCGCACCTACCACGGCCAGGGCGATTCGAAATGCAGGATGCATATGTTGGTCCGGTCACCTTGCTCGGAAGGGCCCGTCGGATGACTCAGGGCTCCTTGGTCGGCGTGCAGCGTGAGCGGGCGGCGTCGAGCGCGCAAGCAACTCGAGCACGAGTGACACCCGGGGTACCTGCCGGTATCATTATATTATACCGTCTCGTGGAAGCCCTTCATGTCGGCGTCCGCATCGCTCCTGAGTGCAATCAAGGCCACGCTTCGCGGTCGGGGCATGACCTATCGAGAATTGGCGCGTCTTCTCGATGTCAGCCACGCCACCGTCAAACGGGATTTAAGCAAGGGCAACTTCTCCCTGAGGCGTCTCGACCAGATCTGTACTGCCCTCAGCCTGAGCCTCGACGATCTCACCCGCCCACCCGCCGGCCTTGACCTGATTACCGAGCTGAGTGAGACGCAGGAGCTCGCGCTCATCAGTCACCCGAAGCTCTTCGTAGTCACGTATCTACTGGTCAATGACTGGAAGTTCCGCGACATCGTCGAGGCGTTCCGGATGACCGAGAACGAACTGATCGACATCCTCTTACGGCTTGATCGACTGAAGATCATTGAGTATCGGCCTCCGCACCGGGTGCGCAAGTTGACCGCGAGGAACTTCGCGTGGCGCAAGGACGGACCCGTACACAGCTTCTTCGTGACGCGCTTCGTTCCGGAGTTCTTTCAATCGGCTTTCGCTGGACCCGGAGACGCATTCCGCTTCGTAGGCGGGATGCTATCCGCTGGATCGCTTTCGCGATTCAAGGCGTCGCTCGAGCGCCTGGCGGTCGAATACGAAGAGCTGGCCCGGGGAGATGCCAGGTTGCCGCTCGCCGAGCGCGACGGGTGCAGTGCAATCCTTGCGGTACGATCCTGGGAGTTTTCGGAGTTTACGCGTCTGCGGCGCCGGGCGACTTGACGCTGAGCTAGCGTCCGGGGGCACGTGCGCCCTGTGCGGGCGTGACGAGCGCGATCACCCCGAAGGCCGGGTGATCGAAGTAGTTGCGCTCGTAGAAGCGCACGCGGCGGCTCTCGTTGATGGTGAAGGGCGTGTCGGCAGCCGCGCCGAGTCCCGGGGGCGGATCGGGCATGGCGTAGGTGAGGCTCATCCCAAGATGCAGGAACTGTCCGTGCTCGAGAAAGACCGTGCCGGAAAGTCCCGGCACGGTGATCCCGAGGCGCTGCACGTTAAATCCTGCGCGCGTGCCCCAGGCGCTCGCAGTCTGCGACCACGCCGTGTGCGCGACCGGTACGTACGTGCCACTGGCGCGCAGGCGATTCTCGATCTCGGTGAGCTGCCAGACTGAGGCGGGGAGCATGGCGATGAAGTGTCCGACCTGCGATGAGCCGCTCGCGCCCTCATCGCCGGCGATGCTGCGCGCGTTGGCCTCCGCGCTCCAGTTCTCCGGCCCCCCGGGAGCGCCGACGGCGCGAAACACGATAATCTCGACGTTGTAGACGCTCGTGAGCGCGTTCGCAGGCAACTGCTGCGCGTTCGCAGGCGACTGCTGCGCCGGCGGCGGCTCCTCGGCGCTCGCGACCGTGCCGAGCACGTAAAGCACGAGAGCGCCCCAGGCGGCTCCGAGCGCGCGTCTCTGCGCGATGGTGTCTCTCATCCGCGGCATTCTAATGGAGAGTGGCGCTCTCGCCGAGGCGCCGCAGCAGTTCGGTGGCGAACTCGAAGCGGCCGCCTTCTGCGGGTAAAGCCCTCGCGATGCGCAGCCGCAACGGTCCATCGAGCCGATACTCGCGCGCGCCCCGCTCGATGAGCCGTACGAGGTTGGCAGGGTCGATGCGCGTGCGTTCCTCGAAGAGCACCGATCCGCCCTGCGGACCAAGATCGAGCCGGCGCACGCCGAGTGCGCGCGCGGTGAGTTTGAGCTTGGCAATGCGCAGTAGATTCTGCGCGGCGGTCGGTGGCGGACCGAACCGGTCGTAGAGCTCGGCGGCGAGCTCATCGAGCTCGCTCTCGCTCGTGGCGGCGGCGATGCGCTTATAAAGCGAGAGCCGCACGTGCACATCGCCGACATACGCTTCGGGGAGAAACGCGGGCAGGCGCAGCTCGACCTCGGTGGCCGCAGCGAGCGGCTGATCGAGCGCGGGCTCGCGGCCGGCCTTGAGCGCCTTTACCGCGTGGTCGAGCATGTCGAGATAGAGCGTGAGTCCAATCTCGGTCATCTGCCCGCTCTGGGCCTCGCCGAGTAGCTCGCCCGCGCCACGGATCTCGAGGTCCTGGGTTGCGAGCACGAACCCAGCCCCGAGCTCCTCCATCGATTCGATCGCTTCGAGGCGCTTCTCGGCGTCGCGGGCGAGCGCCTGACGCGGTGGAGCGATCAGATAGGCGTACGCGCGATGATGCGAGCGCCCGACGCGGCCGCGCAGCTGATGCAGCTGAGCGAGTCCGAGCTTGTCGGCGCGATTGATCATGATGGTGTTGGCGGTCGGCACGTCGATGCCGCTCTCGATGATCGTCGTGCAGACGAGCACGCTGAAACGGCGGTGATAAAAATCGACCATGAGCTGCTCGAGTTCGCGCTCGCGCATCTGCCCGTGAGCGATGCGCACGCTCGCCTCTGGAATCATTGCCTGCACTTCGGTGGCGATCTTGCCGATCGTGCGCACTTCGTTATGAACGAAATAGATCTGCCCGCCGCGGCGCAGCTCGCGCAAGGCCGCCTCGCGCAGCGTCGGCGCATGCCACTCGATGAGGAACGTCTTGATCGCGAGCCGGGCCGCCGGCGCAGTGGTGATAAGAGAGAGGTCCCGCAGGCCCCCGAGCGCCATGTTGAGCGTGCGCGGAATGGGTGTCGCAGTCATGGTGAGCATGTGCACATTGGCACGCAGCGCTTGCAGGCGCTGCTTGTCACGCACCCCGAAGCGGTGCTCCTCATCGATGATGAGGAGCCCGAGATCCTTGAAGCGCGCGTGCGCATGCAGGAGGCGATGCGTCGCAATGACGATGTCAACCTTGCCGTGCTCGATACCCGCGAGCACCGCTTCGGTCTCACCCGATGTGCCAAAGCGTGAGAGCCCTTCGATGCGCACCGGCCAGTCGGCGAAGCGGTCGCGGAAGTTCGTGAGGTGCTGCTGCACGAGGAGCGTCGTCGGTGCGAGCACGGCCACCTGCTTGCCCGCTTGCGTCGCGACGAACGCGGCGCGCATCGCGACCTCGGTCTTCCCGAAGCCGACATCGCCGCAGACGATGCGATCCATCGGCTGGGCGCTCGAGAGATCCGCGAGCACCTGGCGGATCGCTTGGGCCTGATCGGGCGTCTCCTCGAAGGGGAAGGCGTTCGCGAAGGATTGATACTCGAGTTCGTTCACCTCGAGCGCGAGCCCCGCCTGCGCGCGCCGCCGCGCATACAGGTCGAGAAGCTCCGCGGCGACATCGCGCACCTGCTCAGCGGCACGCCGCCGGGCGCGCGCCCACTGATCGGTGCCAAGCTTGTGGAGCGGGGCATGCTCGGGTGCGGCGCCGGTGTAGCGGCTGACGAGATGCAACGCATGCACGGGAACGTAGATGCGATCGCCGTCCTGGTACTCGAGCACGAGGAACTCCCCGCTCTCGCCGCTGACCTCCATGGGCATGAGCCCGAGGTAGCGACCGACGCCGTACTCCTCGTGCACGACCGGCGCGCCCGGATTGAGATCCTGGAGGTCCCGCAGAATCGCTTCCGGGTCGATCGGGCGCTTGCGGCGCCGCTCCTGACGAGCGCGGGCGCCAAAGAGCTGCTCCTCGGACACAAGCGCGATCGGCGGCGTCGTGAGCGTCAGCCCCGCGAGGTCAGGGGCGACGGTCAGGGCGAGCCGCTGAGTTCCTCCCGCGAAGGACTCCCAGTTCGGCACGATCGCCACCTCGTGGGCGTGAGCGCGCAGCATCTCGCCGAGCACTTCGCGCCGCCCGGGCGAGTCGGCGGCGAGCAGCACGCGGCCGTGGAACTCGCGCAGGAAGGCATCAAGGGGTGCGAAAGGCTGCTCCGCACGTATATCGAGTCGCAGCGCTTTCGGCGGGGCCGTCGGAAAATTGCGCACTTCGGGTGGGGCGTCCGCAAGCTCGGTGTCCACCTTGAAGGCGTCGAGCGTGATCGAAGCGCGCGGCAACAGATGCGCCTCGAGCTCCGCGGGGGCGAGGAAGAGCTCCTCGGGCTTGAGCACCGGCCGCTCGAGGTCGTGGCGGCGATCCTCGTAGCGCGCGCCGATGTCGGCCCAGGCCTTCTCGAAGCTCTGCCCGAGGGCGGCGTCACGCACGATCACGGCTTGGGTGGGGAGGTAGTCAAAGAGCGTAGCGGTCGTATCAAAGAAGAGCGGCTGGTAGAACTCAATCCCTGCGGGTGCCAGTCCTTCGCTCACTGCGCGGTAAATGCTGCCCTTCGTTGGATCGCCCTCGAAGCGGGTGCGGTAACGGCGCCGGAAATCCTTCACCGCTTGCGCATCGAGCGGCACCTCGCGCGCCGGCAGCAGCCGTACTCGCTCGAGCGTGTCGAGCGAGCGCTGCGTTTCGGGATCGAAGCGGCGGATCGCCTCGATCTCGGCGTCGAAGAGATCGATGCGAAGCGGTGTCGATGCTCCCATCGGAAATACGTCGAGGAGCGAGCCGCGTACCGCAAACTCCCCGGGCGAGAGCACCTGACTCACGCTCGCGTAACCCGCTTCGATCAAGCGCTCGCGGAAGGGCTCGATCGCAAGGGGCTGACCCCTCTCGAGTTCGAAGGCGCGGCCTTCGACGTAAGCGCGCGGCGGCAGCCGTTGCATCAGCGTGTCGGCGGCGACAATCAGGCATCCGCGCCCGAGCTGCGGCAGCTCGAAGAGCGTTTTCAGGCGCTCCGAGATGATGTCCGGATGGGGCGAGAAGAGGTCGTAGGGCAGTACCTCCCAGTCCGGAAGCCGCAGCCGCGGGAAGTCGGCGCCGGCGAAAAAGCGCAGCTCGGCACTGACGCGCTCGAGTTCGCGTGCGGAATCGGTGATCACCACGTACAGCCGCTGGTCGGCACGCGCGGCTTCCGCGAGCGCGAGCGCCGCAGCGCTGCCATAGAGCTGGTGCCAGCGCGGATGCGGCTGGCGGGTATCGGGCAGCGGTGGGTGGAGCAGGGAGGACATCGGCTGGTGCGCGTCGGGCCGGGGGTCCGCGAGCTTACCTAAAGCGAGCCCCGGAAGGGGACCGCCTTCTTTGGTGTGAAAGAGCCGAGCGCGCGCCTGGGCGGCGTGCTCTTCGCTCAGGCGGCGAGGGACCCCGCCTGCACCCGGGCATCGAGCGGCACGCAGAAGATGTCGACGGGATTTGAGCGTCCGCGCAGCTGTAGCGGCGGGAGTGCGGTCGCGCCGACGTCGAGCCCCTGGGCATCAAGGGATTGCTTGAGCGTGCGCGAGAAGAGCATCTCGCCCGCGCGCGCCCGCTGGCAGAGTCGTGCGGCGACATTCACGGTGTCGCCGACGATGGTGTAGTTCATGTAGGCGTTCGAGCCGATGTTGCCCGCGACCACATCGCCCTCGTTGATGCCGATGCCAAGACCGGTCTCGACCTGATAACGCTCCTTCCACGCAGAGGCGAGCGCTGCAAATCGCTCGAGCATCTCCTGCGCGGCGCGCACTGCGCGCTTCGGGCTGTCGGGCTGCGCGAGCGGCACGCCGAAGCCGAGCATCAGCGCATCGCCCGCCATATGAAAGACCGTCCCCTCGTGGCGGAAAGCGATTTCGGTGAGGAGCGAGAAATATTCGTTGAGAAGCGGCACCACGCGATGCGGTTCGAGCTGTTCGGAAATGCTCGTGAAGCCTCTGAGGTCCGCGAAGAGGACGACCACGTGAGCACTGCTCGCCTCGGCGGTGCCGAGCAGCGTATCGCGCACCTGGGAGTCTTCGAGGATCTTGTCGGCAACGCGCGGAGAGACGTAACGGCGAAAGGTCTGTCGCAGCACCTCTTCGCGTCGGCGGATTTCGGCTTCCAGCTGAGCTACCGCGGTTTTCCTGCGCAGCGTCCCTGCGCGCATCAGGGCCTCGATGTGGGCCCTGAGAGGCTCGTCGA
>DASPTE010000141.1:0-10350 GCA_035623585.1 Steroidobacteraceae bacterium
TCCGATGCGCGACGGGGTCAAGATCTACGCCGTCATCGTGATTCCGAAAGGCGCGCGCGGTGCGCCGATCATCCTGACGCGCACGCCCTACGACGCCGCCAAGCGCACCGAGCGCTTCGTGAGCCCGCACATGCTCGCGACGCTGCCGATGGGCGATGAGGTGCTCGTCACGGATGGCTACATCCGCGTCTTCGAGGACGTGCGCGGCAAGTACGGCTCGGAGGGCGAGTATGTCATGACGCGGCCGCTGCGCGGTCCGCTCAACCACACCGAAGTCGATCACTCGACCGACGCCTACGACACGATCGAGTGGCTGGTGAAGAACGTCCCGGAATCAAACGGCAAGGTCGGAATGATCGGCTCATCCTATGAGGGCTTCACGGTACTCATGGCACTCGTGCATCCGCATCCGGCTCTCAAGGCGGCGGTGCCGATGAGCCCGATGGTCGATGGCTGGAAAGGTGATGACTGGTTCCACAACGGTGCGTTCCGCCAGTCTAACTTCGATTACATCTATGCACAGACCACGGCGCGCGGTGGCGCGGGCGGCGGCGGCAAGGAAATCGCGCGCGGTGGCTTCGATGACTACCAGCTCTTCCTCGCCGCGGGCTCGGCGGGCGACTTCGCGCGCCGCTTCGGGTTCGAGCAGCTGCCTTTCTTCCGCAAGATCGCCGAGCATCCCGCCTACGATGAGTTCTGGAGCGCCCAGGCGCTCGATCAGATCCTCGCCACGCAGCCGCTCTTGGTGCCCACGCTCTATGTCGCGAGTCTCTGGGACCAGGAGGACATGTACGGGGCGATTCACGCCTATCTGGCGACCGAACCGAAAGACACCGACCACGATCGGAATTTCCTCGCCCTCGGCCCGTGGCGCCATAGTGGCGTGAACTACGACGGCACGAGCCTCGGACCGCTGAAGTTTGAGGGCAACACGGCGCTGCAGTTCCGGCGTGAGGTGATGCTGCCCTTTCTCGATGAGCGTCTGAAGGACGGCGCGCCGCAGGCGGATACGCCGCGGGTGTTTGTCTTCGAGACGGGGACCAACGTGTGGCGGCGGCAGCCCGCCTGGCCACCATCTTGCGCCTCGGGTTGCCCCTCGACGCCCGCGCCGCTTTACCTGCAACCGAACGGCGGGCTGAAATTCACCGCACCTTCGGTGAGCGGGGTGCACTACGACGAGTACGTCTCAGATCCGGCAAAGCCGGTTCCCTACATTCCGCGGCCGATGCAACTCGATGACCGCACGGTCTGGCAGCGCTGGCTCGTCACGGATCAGCGCGCGGTCGCCGATCGGCCCGACGTGCTCGCCTACGAGTCCGATGCGCTGACGAAGCCACTCCATATCGGCGGTGCGCCGCTTGCGAATCTCTACGCATCGACGAGTGGCACCGACTGCGACTGGGTGGTCAAACTCATCGACGTCTTTCCCGATGAGGTACCGTCCGATCCGCCGCTTGGCGGCTACGAGCTGCCGATCGCCATGGAGATCTTCCGCGGGCGCTACCGCGAGAGCCTTGAGCATCCAAGCGCGATCCCGGCCAACAGGCCGCAGCTCTATCGGTTCGCACTGCCACACGTGAATCACGTGTTCCTGCCGGGCCACCGCATCATGGTGCAGATCCAATCGAGCTGGTTTCCGCTCTACGACCGCAATCCCCAGACCTACGTCGACAACATCTTCTTCGCCAAGGCGAGCGACTACCGCAAGGCCACGCAGCGCGTGTACCGCGTCGGGGCGATGTCGAGCTATGTCGAACTGCCGGTGGTGGGAAAGTACTGAGCGCAAGCTCAGGGTGGCGCGCGCGGAGAAGTGCATGCCGCAAATCGATCAGTGCTCGCGCCGCCTCGTGACCATAATGGCGAGGGCGGGCCGCCCGTGATGCCCAATTCGGCGCCCAGGACACGTCCATGAGCGAAGAGCAGACCACCCCCACCACCACGGCGCCGCGAGCGCGTCGTCCGAGCGGCCGCGACGCAAAGATTGCAGCGCGCACGGCCCGCAGCCACACGTTCGTCCCCTATATCACGAGGAAGATTCCGTACTACGAGGTGCTGGGAACTGATGGTCTTGAGCTTCTCGAGCACAACGCCGACACGATCCTCGAGGAGATCGGGATCGAGTTCCGCGACGATCCCGAATCGCTCGAACTCTGGAAGGGGGCGGGTGCCGATGTGCAGGGCGTGCGCGTGCACTTCCCGCGCGGCCTGTTGCGCACGATCGTGCAGCGCTCGGCGCCTTCCGAGTTTACTCAGCACGCACGCAACCCCGCGCACGATGTCGTGATCGGCGGCGCGCGCACGGTGTTCGCGCCCGCCTATGGCTCGCCTTTCATCCGCAACCTCGACGAGGGTCGGCGTTACGCGAAGATCGAGGACTTCCGCAATTTCGTGAAACTCACCTACATGGCGACTTCACTCCATCACTCGGGCGGCACCATCTGCGAGCCGGTCGACCTGCCGGTCAACAAGCGCCATTTCGACATGGTCTACAGCCACATAAAGTACAGCGACAAGCCGTACATGGGCTCGGTGACCCATCCCGACCGCGCGCGCGACACCGTCGAGATGACGAAGATCCTCTTTGGCGAGCGCTACATCAATCCCGAAACGGGCAAGCCGCGCACCTGCGTCATGAGTCTCGTGAACGCGAACTCGCCATTGGTCTGGGATTCGACCATGCTGGGCGCGCTCAAGGTCTACGCGCGTGCCAACCAGGCGGTCGTCGTCACGCCTTTCATCCTCGCCGGGGCCATGTCGCCGGTGACGGTGGCGGGCGCGGTTGCTCAGACCTACGCCGAAGCGCTCAGCGGCATGGCGCTCGCGCAGCTCGTTAACCCGGGCGCGCCGGTGGTGCTCGGTAGCTTCGCATCGTCGCTCTCGATGCAGTCCGGTGCGCCGACTTTCGGAACACCAGAGCCGGCGCTCGTGCTTTACGTGATGGCAGCGCTCGCGCGGCGACTCAAGGTGCCCTTCCGCTCCGGCGGCGCGCTCTGTGCATCCAAGATCCCCGACGCGCAGGCGGCCTACGAATCCGCCAACACGATGATCCCGACGTGTCTCGCCGGCGTGAACTTCGTGCTGCACACCGCGGGCTGGCTCGAGGGCGGGCTCGCGATGGGCTACGAGAAGTTCGTCATGGACGCCGATCAGGCGGGCATGATGCACACGCTACTGGCGGGGGTCGATCTTTCCGACAACGGCCAGGCACTCGATGCCATCCGCGAAGTGGGCCCGGGCAAACATTTTCTCGGCTGCGCGCACACGCAGGCGAACTTCCAGACTGCCTTCTATCGCTCCCCGCTCGCCGACAACAACAGCGTGGAACAGTGGGAAGCGGAAGGCGCGAAGGACATGACGCAGCGCGCGAATGCGCTCTGGAAGAAGCAGCTGGCCGAATACGAGCCACCGCCGCTCGACCCCGCGACCGACGAAGCGCTGCTCGACTACATGAAACGCCGCAAGGAATCCTTCCCGGACTCGAACGTTTAGGTCTTCAAGCTCCCGCGCGACGGCGGCCGCGTGCGCCGGCACGCGGCGGCGGCGCTTTCACCGCAGGCAGCTCGACGAGCTGGCGCAGTCGAGTGTAGGGCTCGCTCGAGTGCGGAATGCCCATGGCGGCGACGAAATGCTCCTGGAACTTCGGCTCGATCGCGGTCTCGATCTTTTCCACGCGCCGCACGAGCTCCTCGATGGTCGTGCGCGAGGAGCGATCGAGCAGGGCGATGCGGGCGCCCGTGCCGGCGGCGTTACCGGCCGAGGACACCTCCTTCAGGTCGCAATCGGGAATCATGCCGAGGATCATGGCGTACTTGACGTCGATGTGACTGCCGAAGGCACCCGCGAGGCGGATGCGATCGACGTGATCGGTGCCGAGGCGATCCATCAGTAGCTGCACGCCCGCGCGCAGCGCTGCCTTCGCGAGCTGAATCGCGCGCACATCGTTCTGCGTCACCTGCAGCGTCGTCGCCCCTTGGTAGAGCGTGTAAGCAAACGTCCGCCCGTCCGGCACGATGCGCGGACTGCGTGCCGCGAGCGCCCCATCGATCACTCCATCCTGGCTGATGATGCCGGCAAGGTACATCTCGGCGATCACCTCGATGATCCCCGAGCCGCAGATGCCGGTGACGCCGGTGCCGGCTGCGGATTCCGCGAACCCGGCCTCATCCGACCAAAGGTCCGAACCGATGATCTTGAACCGCGGTTCGAGCGTCTTAGGGTCGATCCGCACGCGCTCGATCGCCCCAGGGGCGGCGCGCTGGCCGGCGCTGATCTGTGCGCCCTCAAACGCAGGGCCCGTCGGGCTCGAACAGGCCAGCAGCCGTTCCTTGTTACCGAGCACGATCTCGGCGTTCGTGCCGACGTCGACGAGGAGCGTCAGCCGCTCGGACAGATCGGGCCGCTCGGCGAGGATCACGCCCGCGGCGTCCGCGCCGACGTGACCTGCGATGCAGGGCAGGGTGTAGAGCCGTGCGCCAGGATGGAGTGCAAGAGCGATCTCGCTCGCACGCAGCGTGAGCGCCTCATCCGTCGTGAGCGCAAAGGGGGCACCGCCGAGTTCGACTGGATCGAGGCCGAGCACGAGGTGATGCATGATCGGGTTGCCGACGATCGTCACCTCGAGAATGTCCTGAGTCGTGATCTTCGCTTCGCGCGCCACTTGCCCGGCGAGCGCGTTGAGTGCACCGCGCACGGCCTCCGTCATCTGCGCGGCTCCCCCCTTGTGCATCATCGAGTAGGAGACGCGGCTCATCAGGTCTTCGCCAAAGCGGATCTGAGGGTTCATCGCCCCGCCCGAGGCCACCACCTCGCCCGATTCGAGATTACAAAGGTGGGCAGCGATCGTCGTGGACCCGACGTCGATCGCGAGCCCGAAGATGCGCTCATGGAAGCCCGGCCAGATGCCGACGATCTGCGCACCCGCGTGCACTGCGACCGTGACCTTCCACTCGCCCTGGCGCAGCGCCGCCTGCAGGTTCTTGAGCACGGCGAGATCGCAGCGCAGATTGCGCAGCTGCCATTCGCTTTCGAGTGCCCGCGCGAGCCTCTCGAGGTCTCCGGAGGGCTCGTGCATGTCGGGTTGGCGCACCTCGACGTAGTGCAGGTGCACGAGGGGATCGAGCGTGATCGGGCGCGCCTCGGCCGCCTTGCGCACCACCTGGCGGTGCACCTGGCTGCTCGGGGGCACATCGACGACGAGGCTTCCCTCGATGAGCGCCGAGCAGGAGAGCCGGAACCCATCGGGAAGCGGGCGCCGCCGCGCGAAGCTCTGCTCCGCTTCACTCAAGGGCGAGAGGTGCGTCATGTGAGAGCTGACCCCGTGCTTCGGAAAGTCGCCCTCCATCACGAGCACCTGGCAACGGCCGCAGATCGCGCGCCCGCCGCAAACCGAGTCGACATCCACACCGAGCGTGCGCGCGGCCTGAAGAAGCGGTGTGCCGATGGGGAAGCGGCCGCGTTTTCCCGAGGGGGTGAAAACGACCAGTGCGTCCTTGTCGCTCATGAAGAGCTCTGTGTGCGCCTCCGGTGTCCGCCCTCACGACGTCCGCGCGCCGCGCCTTCCGGGGCGCTTGCGGGCGCGGCTCCCGATGCCTGAAGCACCGGTGCCTCGCGGAAGCGTTTGATCCAGCGCGCGCAGTCCGGATCGTGTCCCATCATGACATCGGCCGCCATGCATGCCTTTACGATCTCGACGTGCATCGGGTTCATGATCGCGGAGGTGAGACCTGCGCCGATCGCCATGGAAAGAAACGTCGCACTGATGCCTTCGCGCGCCGGCAGTCCGAAGCTCACGTTGGAGGCGCCGCAGGTGGTATTCACGCGCAGTTCGTTCTTCAGCCGCCCAAGGAGACGCATCACCTGCACGCCGGCCTGGTTGATGGCGCCGATCGGCATGACGAGGGGGTCAACGACGATGTCGCTCACCGGGATGCCATGATCGCGCGCGCGGTGCACGATTTTCTTCGCGACCTCAAAGCGCACGTCGGGATCCTCGGAGATGCCGGTCTCATCGTTCGAGATCGCGACCACCGCCGCGCCGTACTTCTTGATGAGGGGCAGTACGGCCTCGAGCCGCTCCTCTTCGCCGGTCACGGAGTTGACGAGCGGCTTGCCCTTGTAGACGGCGAGTCCCGCTTCCAGCGCCCTGACGATCGATGAGTCGATCGAGAGCGGCACGTCGGTGATCGACTGCACGAGCTGAACCGCCTTGGCGAGAATCGCTGGCTCATCGGCGAGTGGGATCCCGGCGTTTACATCGAGCATGTGAGCGCCGGCGGCGATCTGCGCGCGCGTATCCGCTTCGACGCGGCTAAAATCACCAGCGGCCATCTCGGCGGCGAGGATCTTGCGCCCGGTGGGGTTGATGCGCTCGCCGATCATCACGAAGGGGCGTTCGAAGCCGATGACGACTTCGCGCGTTGCAGAACTGATGACGGTATCGGTCATTAGGAAACCATCCTGGTTGAACTCGTTTTGGGGTCGCGCCCCGGGTACCACGGCACACGTCCGTTGAGCACCCCGGAGCGATCGATGATCTCGGCCACGGTTTCCTCCTGGCGATAGGCCATGACGTGCACTCCGTGCACGCCCTTGATGGAACGGATCTCCTGAATGAGATCGATGCAGAGATTGCGCCCCTCGAGCGCCTGATCGGTGGCGCCCGCGAGGCGGCGAATGACGGCATCGGGGATGTGCACGCCGGGAACGTGCGTGCGGATCCATTCGGCGGCCTTGGCCGAACGCAAGGGACCCACGCCCACGAGGATGAAGATCCGCTCGAGGATGCCAAGATCCTCGACCGCGCGCATGAAGGTGCGCAGCAACGGCACGTCGTAGCAGAACTGGGTCTGGATGAACTGCGCGCCCGCGGCGTATTTCTTCGCGAGCCGCTCGGCGCGCCACGGCTGCGGGTGCGCGAAGGGGTTCTCGGCCGCCCCGAGCAGCAGCCGCGGTGCGTAAGTGATCTTGCGACCGCTCAGGAAGCGGTGTTCGTCACGGAGCGTGCGCGCTGTCTCGAGCAGCGTCAGCGAGTCGAGGTCGAAGACCGGGAGCGCCTGTGGATGATCGCCCGCCTGCACGCCATCGCCAGTGAGGCAAAGGACGTTGCAGACGCCCATAGCGGCCCCGCCGAGGATGTCTCCTTGGATGGCGATGCGGTTCTTATCGCGACAGGAGATCTGCATCACCGGGGCGTAGCCGACACGGGTGAGGAGCGCGCAGACGGCGACGCTCGACATGTGGCAGTTGGCGCCGCTGCCATCGGTGGCGTTGATGGCATCCACGTAGCCATCAAAGATGCGGGCGCGCTGATAGACCTCTCCCGGATCGGCGGAGTCGGGCGGAGCAAGCTCGCTGGTCACGGCGAAGAGTCCGGTGCGGAGCACGCGCTCAAAACGCCCCGGGGAGGTGTGGCCGGGAAGAATCGGCAGCGGGTAACCCGGAACCGGCTCGTCCTCGAAGATCACGCGCGCGCTCCGACGCGCTGCCGCACGACGCGCAGCCACGAGGACTTACCTTGCAGGCGCCGATCGACGGCCACCTGCACCTCACGGAGCGCGTCGAGTCCTCCGGGGATCCGCGCGCTGCCCTCGAAGGCCTCGACCCACACACAGGTCATCTCGGGGCGTACCTCACAGCGTCCGTTCGCGCGCACGCCGCCGCAAGGGCCGTTGCGCAGGTTCTTCGGGCAGTTCATCGGACAGGACATGCCGGTCGAGCTAAGAATGCATTGACCGCACATGCGGCAATCGAAGAGTACGCCTTTGACAACTCGCTCGACGCCGGCGAGCGGGCGGTCGAGCCGCTCATAGCCGATCAGGCGCCAAAGCGGATCGAGCGCCACGAGGAGCGACTCGAAGCTCCGGTAGAACCAATTGAGCCCGCGCGCATGGCGCACGGACCATTGTCTGAGTGCGTACACGCTTACGAACCTGCCGCGAGCCCTTTCGCGCGGATCAGCACTTCGAGTTGCTCGTCGTTGTAGCGTGCTTCGATGCGTGCGGCTTCCGCCGCGGCTTCCGCCTGAATGTCAGGGCCACACGGCCGAGGGTTGCTGCGCTTCCAGTCCGCGAGATAGGCATCGGAACTGCCCTTGCCGGCACGCATCGCCGCGCGGTCGACCGCCTCCTGAAAGCGGGCCGAGAGCTGCACCTTTGCAGTCTCGCGGCCGTGACGGACGACGACCTGCGCGGGGATGTCGCGCCACGAGATGATCGTCAGGCTCGGCATGCCAGGCTGGCCTGGCTCGTCACCAGCTGCTCAAGTCGCGCGCCGAGGTCCCCGTAGCCGGTGAAACGATACTCGAAACTGAATCCGAACGAGTCCGCGATCTTCTGCGCGCGCTCGCGGGCGCCTGGGATTTCGGTCTGCGCAAGATAGACGAGCTTTTTGTAGTTGCGGAAGTATTCGCCGCGGAGCTCTGGGTGGCGGTCGAGCGCCAGCGAACGCACCACGAGCCGCTCGAAGTGCCGGAGCAGGAAGTCGGTGAGATAGAACGTTCCGGGTTCCGTGTCCGCGAGCGCCGCAAAGACGGGGCGCGTGGCGAGAAACTCATAGCAATGCGCCCCCGCGAGGCGTTCGACGCCTTCCTCGCGCAGCACCCGATCGAGCTCGCCGCCCGTACCGCAATCGCCGTAGACCACGAAGATCTGCGCGTAGCGCTCGCGGTTGGCGCGGATCTCCGCGCGCACCGCCGGCGCAATGCGCTCGGGACGATTGTGGAGCTCAGCGGGGAGGCAGCGCAGCTCGAGCGCGCTCCAGGCGTTCGCGCGCTTGAGGGCGGCGATCTCGCGGGCGAGCGCCCCACAGGCGATGAGCAGGATTTCCGGGCGCGCCGTCATGCGTCGCGCGCCTCTCAGGCAGCGCGCGCGGCGCGGCGCTGCGCGAGTAGCGTCTTCGCGGTTTCGACGGCGATCGCCGCGTCACGGCAGTAGGCATCGGCGCCGACCGCCTTGCCGAATTCCTCGTTGAGGGGCGCACCGCCGACCAGCACGATGTAGTCCTTGCGGATGCCAATCTCGTTCAACCTGTCGATCACGACTTTCATGTAGGGCATCGTCGTCGTGAGGAGTGCCGACATGCCGAGAATATCCGGCTTGTGCTCCTCGAGCGCTGCGAGGTACTTCTCGACGGGGTTATTGATGCCGAGGTCTATGACTTCGAACCCGGCACCCTCGAGCATCATCGACACGAGATTCTTGCCGATGTCGTGGATGTCGCCCTTCACGGTGCCGATCACCACTTTGCCGATCGGCTCGACGCCGGTCTCTGCAAGCAGCGGCCGCAGGATCTCCATCCCACCTTTCATCGAATTCGCCGCAAGCAGTACCTCGGGGACGAAGAGGATGCCGTCGCGGAAGTCGATGCCGACGATCCGCATCCCTTCGACGAGCGCATCGTTCAGCACCTTCTCCGCGTTCCAACCGCGCTCGAGGAAGATGTGCGTCGCCTCCTCAACCTCGGGCTTCAGTCCGTTGTAGAGATCGTCGTGGACCTGCTCGATGAGCTCCTTGTCGTCGAGATCGCGTAGGTTGAACTCGCCTTCGGCTTGATCTGCCATCGTCGAAATCTCCAAGCGCCACAAGGGCGTGGCGCCTACCGGCCGTTGGACATGGTAAGGGCGGAACCCCACTCGTAATGGTACCTTCGCGACCGCCGCGTGTCCGCAAACGACAGTCGACGCATTAAGGCAAAGACTGTGGTCGCGCCTGAGGTTGAGGCGCCTTAGCCGGCGGGGATCTCACCCCGGGGGAGGCGAGAGAGCGGCGGCGGCCTTTCCCTTGTGGGTCTGGCGCTCCGCACTTGGCGGGCAGCCGAACTGTGCGCGGTAACAGCGTGAGAAATGGGGCGGCGACTGGAAACCGCAGGCGGTCGTGATGTCGATGATTGGCATCGACGTCTGCAGCAGGAGCTCGCGCGCGCGGCGCAGCCGCATTTGCAGGTAATAGCGCTTGGGTACGCAGTTGAGATGCCGCTTGAAAAGCCGCTCGATCTGCCGCCGCGAGAGCCCGGTTGCCGCGGCGATCTCATCGAGCGAGAGCGGCTTTTCGATATGCTCCTCCATCAGCTGCGCAACGCGTATCAGGCTCTCGTGGCTCACCCCAACCTGGGCACGCAGGGGCACGTACTGGCGGTCGCGATCGCTGCGCACCCGATCGACGATGAACTGCTCGGAGATGAGCTGCGAGATGCGCGCGCCGAGTTTCGTTTCCACGAGGTTGAGCATCAGATCGAGCGGCGCTACCCCGCCAGAGCAGGTGAAGCGGTCGCGGTCGATCGTGAAGAGCTGATCGCTCAGGTGGATACGGGGGAATTCCTCGCGCAGTGCGGAGAGATTCTCCCAGTGGATCGTTG
>DASPTE010000083.1:0-3207 GCA_035623585.1 Steroidobacteraceae bacterium
TGAGATGGTCATGCCGGGCGACAACATCAAGATGACGATCGAGCTCATCAGCCCGATCGCCATGGAGGATGGGCTGCGGTTCGCGATCCGCGAGGGCGGCAAGACCGTCGGCGCCGGCGTCGTCACCAAGATCCTGAAGTAAGGTTATTTTCGCGAATCGAACGCTGGAGACGCCATGGCCAATCAGAACATCCGCATTCGCTTGAAGGCGTTCGATCATCGCCTGATCGATAGCTCAGCGCGGGAGATCGTCGAGACCGCAAAGCGCACGGGCGCGACGGTGAAGGGGCCGGTGCCGCTCCCGACCAAGATGGAGCGCTTCACGCTGCTGGTCTCCCCGCACGCCGACAAGGACGCACGCGATCAGCTCGAGCTCCGCACCCACAAGCGCCTGATGGACATCGTCAACCCGACGGATAAGACGGTCGATGCCCTCATGAAGCTCGAGCTTCCCGCAGGCGTCGACGTGCAGATCAAGCTGAACTGAACCGCGGACGCTCGGTCCGGGAGATTCAGCGCCTCTGGCAGGTTGCCTGAGGGCGCTCGCGCGACTATACTGCGCGCCCTTTTTCGGCCCCCGGAACATTTGGTGGGCCGGTCGCAAACGCGGCATCGGGCGAGGTTGGAGTCCCCTTCAGGGCGGCCCAAGACCACTCGAGACAAGCGCAGCCGGGGCTGCGTAAATCTCCTGTTGTCTCAATAACTTAGCTCGAACCGAACCGGGCTCGAGAGCGCGTTGCGTACTCGGGCGCGAGCGCTGAAGCAGAGGACGTACGGATGGCCATCGGACTCGTCGGTCGCAAGGCCGGCATGACACGCATCTTCACCGATGCCGGCGAGACAGTGCCGGTGACGGTGATCGAGGTGCTGCCGAATCGCATCACGCAGGTCAAGACGCAGGAGAAGGACGGCTACCGCGCCGTCCAGGTGACCTATGGCGAGCGGCGGCCGGGCCTTTATTCCAAGGCGGTGCTCGGGCACTACGCGCATGCAAACGTCGCGCCCGGGAGGGCGCTCGTTGAGTTCCGCCTCGCAGCTGCCGAGCCGGGCGAGCTCAAGAGGGGCGGCGAGCTCAAGGCCGACCTCTTCACAGAGGGTCAGGCAGTCGATGTCACAGGCACGACGATCGGCAAGGGCTTCGCCGGCACCATGAAGCGGCACAACTTCGCCGGCGGCTATGCATCGCATGGTAATTCGCTGTCGCATCGTGCCCCGGGCTCGATCGGGCAGCGGCAGACGCCCGGACGCGTGTTTCCGGGGCGCCGCATGTCGGGACACATGGGAGTTGGTCGGCGCACCACCGAAAACCTGCGCGTGGTTCAGGTCGACCTCGAAAGAAATCTCCTCATGATCCGCGGCGCGGTGCCGGGAGCTGAGGGCGGGCAGGTGATCGTGCGTCCCTCGCTCAAGGCCGCGCGTCGCGCCACGCGCAAGACCGTCGCGCCGCTCAAGGCGGCCGCGCCGCCGAAGGCTCCGCAGCCTGCGAAGGCTCCGCAGGCTCCGAAGGCTGAGCCGGCCAAGGAAGCCGCGAAGGAAGAGAAGAAGGACGCGGCGCCGAAGGCGGGAAAGAAGTAAGCGATGAAGCTCAAGATGGTCAGCGGCGGGAGTGCGCTCCAGGTTTCCGAGAGCGCCTTCGGCCAGAAATTCAACGAGGCGCTCGTGCACCAGGTGCTCACCGCCTATCGCGCCGCGGGCCGCTCGGGCACCAAGGCGCAGAAGACGCGCGCGGAAGTGCGCGGCGGCGGCAGGAAGCCCTGGGCGCAGAAGGGCACGGGTCAGGCACGTCATGGCTCGATCCGCTCGCCGATCTGGGTCGGGGGCGGCAGGACCTTCGCGGCGAAGCCGCGCGACTTCGCACAGAAGGTGAACCGCAAGATGTACCGCGGCGCGCTGCGCTCGATGCTCTCGGAGCTCGCGCGCACGGAGCGCCTCCTGGTGACCGATGAAATCGCACTTGAAGCGCCGAAGACGAAGCTCCTTGCGTTGAAGCTCAAGGGCTGGGAGCTGCCCTCGGTGCTGATCGTCGTCGAGGCGCAGGATGCGCGCCTTGCGCTCGCCGCACGCAATCTGCCGCACGTCGAGGTGCTCGAGGTCGGCTCGCTCAATCCCCTCTCGCTCGCCGCCTATGACAAGGTGCTGATGACGGTCGGCGCGGTGAAGCTCATCGAGGAGCGCCTGCAATGAACCGCGAGCAGTTGATGAGCGTGCTGATCGCGCCTCATGTGACCGAGAAGACCTCGCTCGCGATGCAGAACCACAATCAGTACACCTTCCGCGTGCGCCGCGATGCGACCAAGACCGACATCGCGAAGGCGATCGAGCTCATGTTCGAAGTGAAAGTCGAGGGCGTGCGCGTCGTGAACGAGCCGGGGAAGAAGCGCCGCTTTGGCCGCTCCTCCGGGCGCACTCAGGACTGGAAGAAGGCCTACGTGAGCCTCGCCTCCGGACAGACGATCGACTACGAAGCGCGCCCGAAAGGCTGACGGCCATGGCTCTCATCAAATTCAAGCCCCGCACGCCCGGCACGCGCGCCGTGATCAAGGTCGACCGCTCGCACCTGCATAAGGGCGGGCCGTATCTGCCGCTCACCGAGCACCAGGGCAAGACCGGCGGGCGCAATCATTTCGGGCGCATCACGACGCGCCACCATGGCGGGGGCTCGCGGCAGAAGTACCGCCTCATCGACTTCAAGCGCGACAAGGACGGCATCACCGGCGTCGTCGAGCGGCTCGAGTACGACCCGAACCGCACGAGCCACATCGCGCTCGTGAAATACGCCGACGGCGAGCGCCGCTACATCCTCGCGCCGAAAGGCATGAAGACTGGCGATGAGGTGCGCTCGGGAGCCGACTCGCCGATCAAGTCGGGCAATGCGATGTCGCTGCGGCACATCCCGGTGGGTTCCACGATCCACAACGTTGAGATGAAGCCCGGGCGCGGTGGCCAGCTCGCGCGCAGCGCCGGGAGCTCGGTGTCCTTCACGGCTCGTGAAGGCATCTACGCCTACATCCGCTTGAAGTCCGGCGAGACGCGCAAGGTGCACATCGACTGCCGCGCGACGATCGGGGAAGTCGGCAACGACGAGCACAACCTGCGCAGCTACGGCAAGGCGGGCGCGAAGCGCTGGCGCGGGGTGCGTCCGACGGTGCGCGGGCTCGCCATGAATCCCGTCGATCACCCGCACGGGGGCGGCGAGGGCAAGTCCGG
>DASPTE010000084.1:0-3162 GCA_035623585.1 Steroidobacteraceae bacterium
CGGGGTGCTCTACGACCGCCTGCACAGCCGGCAGATCGCCGACTACGGCGGCGTGGTGAATACGATGCCGGTGTTTGCAACCTTCATGGTGATCTTCGCGCTCGCTAACACGGGGCTCCCCGGCACCTCGGGGTTTGTCGGCGAGTTTCTCGTCATCATCGCAAGCTTCAGGGCGAGTTTCTGGTATTCGGCGTTCGCAGCGCTCACGCTCATCCTCGGCGCCGCCTACACGCTCTGGCTCGTCAAGCGCGTGGTCTTCGGACCCGTGCGCAGCCCGCGCGTCGCGGCGCTCCCGGACGTTAATCCGCGCGAGTTCATCGTGCTCGCATCCCTCGCGGCAGCGGTGCTTCTCATCGGGGTGTGGCCGGCGCCGCTGCTCAAGGTCATGCAGCCGACCATCCATCACCTCGTGGCCCAGGCGATTGCCACCAAACTCTGAAGCACACGCACCGCCATGAGCAGTAGCCTCGCACCGGCAATCCCCGAGATCGCGCTCGTTACCGCGATCTGCGCGCTCCTGCTCATCGCGGTGTTCGCAGGCGAGGGCCGCCGGCATCTCGTGGCGACTCTCACACTCGTCTCACTCGCGATCGCCGCGGCGCTCACGGTGCGCTACTCGCATGTCAGCCAACCGACGCTGCTCTTCCACCGCATGTATGTCGCCGACGAGCTGGCGTTCGCGCTGAAACTCGCCGGGTTCCTCGTGGTCGCGGTGGCGCTCCTTTACTCGCGCGCCTATCTCGAAAACCGCAGCATCCTGCGCGGGGAGTACTACGTACTCGCACTCACGGCGCTCCTTGGCATCTTCGTGCTCATCTCCGCGAACACCCTCCTCACGGTTTATCTCGGGGTCGAACTCCTCGCACTTTCGGTCTACGCCATGGTAGCCTTCGACCGCGATTCGGGGATCTGCGCGGAATCCGCGATGAAGTACTTCGTACTCGGCGCGATCGCGTCGGGCGCGCTTCTCTACGGGATGTCGTTGATCTATGGACTCACCGGCACGCTCGATCTCGGCGAGATCGCCGCGCGCTTGCACTCGCCCGCGAACCCGGGCGTGATTCTCGGGCTCGTGTTCATCGTGGTCGCGGTCGCTTTCAAGCTCGGCGCCGTGCCCTTTCACATGTGGCTGCCCGATGTCTACGAAGGCGCACCGACGAGCGTCACGCTCTTTATCGGCACCGCGCCCAAGATCGCGTACTTCGCGCTCGCCTTGCGGCTCCTCGCGCAGGGACTGGCCGGCACCACCGCCGAGTGGTCGCAGATGCTCGCGGCGCTTGCGGTGCTCACCCTCGTCGTCGGCAACGTGGTCGCCATCGTGCAGAGCAACCTAAAGCGCATGCTGGCCTACTCGACCATTGCGAACGTCGGCTTCATCGTGCTCGGCTTCGTCGCCGGCACGCCTGAGGGCTATGCGGCGGCGCTCTACTACACACTCGTCTATGTGCTGGTTGCGCTCGGTTCCTTCGGCGTCATCCTGCTCGCGAGCCACAAAGGATTCGAGGCCGACCGACTCGAGGATTACCGCGGGCTTCACCAGCGCGATCCGTTCCTCGCCGCAACCATGATGGTGCTCATGTTCTCGACCGCGGGCGTCCCGCCCTTCGTCGGCTTCTGGGCGAAACTCAGGATCTTCCAGGCACTTTGGGAGAGCGGTCACCTCTGGCTCGTGCTGATCGCGGCCGCGATGTCGGTGGTCGGCGCCTACTACTATCTGAGAGTCATCAAGCTCATGTATTTCGATGAGCCGGCTCATGAGGGGCCTGCGCCCTCGGCAGCGCTCAGTAGGGCGCCCGGCGAGCGGCTCGCGCTCGGCGTCAACGCCGCGGCGGTACTGGTGCTCGGAGTTCTGCCCGGTCCGCTCCTCGATCTCTGCGCGCGGCTCATTCACTGAAAGACGCGCCCAAGTTCATGCAGCGCCAGCTTCGACGCGAAAAAGCCTTGACGACGACCCGCCGCGCCACCGGCGTGCTCGCAGGGTGCGGACTCGCGATGCTCGCAAGTGCGGTGGTGCTCGCGGCCGATCTGCCGGGCGATGCCGACGCCAACGCGCTCGCGCACGATATCCTCCAGCAGCTGATCGCAATCAATACCACCGACTCGGTGGGCAACGTTACCACCGCTGCCGAGGCCATGGCGCAGCGCTTTCGCGCCGCCGGCTTTGCGGAAGCCGACATCGCCGTGCTCGGGCCGAACGATCGCAAGAAAAATCTCGTGGTGCGTTACCACGGGAGCGGTGCGCGCAAGCCGATCCTCCTCATCGGCCATCTCGATGTCGTCGAGGCCCGGCGCGAGGACTGGACCACAGATCCGTTCGAGCTCATCGAGAAGGACGGTTTCTTCTACGGGCGCGGCGTGCTCGATATGAAGGATGGCGATGCGATCTTGGTGACCGCCCTCCTGCGGATGAAGCAGGAAGGGTTTACGCCGGATCGCGACCTGATCCTCGCACTCACCGCGGACGAGGAGGGCGGCTGCTGCAACGGCGTCGAGTGGCTCCTCAAGAACCACCGCGAGTTGATCGACGCCGAGTTCGTGATCAATCACGATGGCTTCTCCGTGCTCACCGAGCACGGCGTGCCGCAGGTGTTCGAGCTCGGCGCCACCGAGAAGGTCTACGCCGACTATCAGCTCACGGTCACCAATAAGGGCGGGCATAGCTCCCTGCCGCGGGGCGACAACGCGATCTACGAGCTCGCGGCGGGGCTCCTCAAGATCCGGGCCTACCGCTTCCCGTTCGAGCTCAACAACGTCACCCGCGCCTACTTCGCGAAGGTCGCCTCGACATCGAGCGGCCAGCGCGCCGCGGACTTTCGCGGCATCCTCAAGACCCCGCCGGACCCGGCCGCTGTGCAACGACTCTCGGCCCAGCCCCCCATAGCCTCGCTCCTGCACACGACCTGTGTGGCGACCCGGCTCGACGCCGGGCATGCCAACAACGCCTTGCCGCAGCGCGCCCGGGCGGTTGTCAACTGCCGCATTCTCCCCGGTCATTCTGCCGAGGAGATACGGCTGCGGCTGATCAGCATCCTGGCCGACCCGCAGATCAGCGTGCACTACATTGCCGATAACGGCACCGACATCCTCGATAAGGCACCGAGCCGCCGCGCCTTCGCGCCGCCGCCGCTCGTGCCCGAAATGCGCGCACCGCTCGAGAGCCTG
>DASPTE010000114.1:0-13358 GCA_035623585.1 Steroidobacteraceae bacterium
AAGGCGGTGGCGTTGCTCGAGGCGCTGCAGCCCGAATTCCGGGACTACCAGCGGCAGGTGCTCGCGAACGCGCGCGCCATGGCGGCGCGGCTGCGCACCCGCGGCTACCAGATCGTCTCGGGCGGTACTGACAATCACCTCTTCCTCATGAGCCTCGCCGACCGCGCGATCACAGGCAAGGACGCCGACGCGGCGCTCGGGCGCGCCTATATCACCGTGAACAAGAACGCAGTGCCGAACGACCCGCGCCCGCCGATGATCACGAGCGGCCTGCGCATCGGCACACCCGCCTCCACCACGCGCGGCTTCCGCGAGCGCGAGGTGGAGCAGGTGGCGGACTTCATCGCCGAGGTGCTCGACGCCGAGGGCTCAACCGCGGTCATCGATCGCGTGCGGCCGCAGGTGATCGAGCTCTGCCGCCGTTTTCCGGTCTACGGACCCTAACAGGGGCGAACGCCCCGCATGCACTGTCCGTTTTGCGGTCACGTTGAGACCAAGGTGAACGACTCGCGCCTTGCGGGCGAGGGCCGGCAGATCCGTCGTCGCCGCGAGTGCCTCAAGTGCGGCGAGCGCTTCACCACCTTCGAGACCGCCGAACTCCTCATGCCACTCGTCGTCAAGGGTGATCGCGCCCGCGAGGCCTTTGACGAGGCGAAGCTGCGCGCCGGCATGGAGAAGGCACTGCAGAAGCGCCCCGTGTCGCGCGAACAGATCGACGAGGCCGTCAGCCGCATCGTCCACAAGGTGCGCACGCTCGGCGACCGCGAGGTGTCGTCGCGGGCAATCGGTGAGCTCGTCATGGAGGAGTTGCGTCAGCTCGATGAGGTTGCCTACGTGCGCTTCGCCTCCGTGTACCGTCAGTTCGAGCATGTCGAGGCGTTCCACGAGGAAATCGAACGGCTGCGCCGCGCGCGCGCGCCGGCGCACGCGCGCAAGCGCGCCCGTGAAGGCGCCGCGAGCCGCGATCAGCTGTCGCTGCTGCCGACCGACACACCGGGCGATGACAAGCCCGGGTCGGACGGCAACAAGTAAGCGCACCGGGCGGACGAGCGATGTTTTCTGATTTTGATCGCAGCGCGATGCAACGCGCGCTCGAACTCGCCGCGCGTGCGCTCAACAGCACTGATCCGAATCCGCGCGTTGGCTGCGTGATCGCCCGCGAAGGGCGTATCGTCGGCGAGGGCTGGCACGAGCGCGCGGGCGAACCGCACGCCGAAGTCGCAGCGCTCCGCGCTGCGGGTCCTCGAGCCGAGGGCGCATCGGTTTACGTGACGCTCGAGCCCTGCAGCCACTACGGCCGCACACCGCCCTGTGTGGAGGCGCTGCGCGCCGCAGGCGTGGCGCGCGTCGTGTACGCGACCGCGGATCCGAACCCCCAGATCAACGGGCAGGGCGCTGCAGCACTGCGCGCTGCCGGGCTCGCGGTCGAGGGAGGGCTGCTCGAGGACGCGGCGCGCGAGCTCAACGCGGGTTTCATCAAACGTATGCGGCGCGGTCAGCCGTTCGTGCGGGTGAAACTCGCCATGAGCCTTGATGGGCGCACGGCGCTCGCGAACGGTGCGAGCCGCTGGATCAGCGGTGAGGCTGCCCGCGCGGACGTGCAACACTGGCGTGCGAGAAGCTCGGCTGTGGTGACGGGCATCGGCACCGTGCTTGCCGACGATCCACGCCTCGATGTGCGGCTCCCTCAAGGGGAGCTTGGGGGCAGCTCGCGGCAGCCACTGCGCGTCGTGCTCGATGCCGCTTTGCGCACGCCTCCCGCCGCGCGTCTTTTGAGTACGGGCGGGGAGGTGCTGATACTGACAGCGGCGGAGGCGCTCGCGGGGCCGCGCGCAGCCGCCCTCACCGCACGCGGTGCGCGGATCGAATCGCTGCCTGCAAGTGGCGGCCGGCTCCTGCTATCTGCCGTGTTGCAAAGGCTCGGAGCGCTCGAGATCAACGAGGCGCTGGTGGAAGCGGGCCCAACGCTCGCGGGCGAACTGCTCGCGCAGGCGCTCGCGGACGAGCTCCTGCTGTATGTGGCACCCAAGCTTCTCGGGCCCGCGGCGCGCCCGCTCGTCGCGTTGCCCGAGCTTAAGGACCTCGGCGATGCGCCTGCGTTCACGCTCATCGAAAGCGTGCAGGTTGGTGAGGACTTGCGGCTACGCTTACGGCCGCGCAACGGCGCGGCAAACTGAGGAGACGGAGGAGCCTTGTTCAGCGGCATCGTGCAGGACGTCGGACGGGTTGAGCAACGCGAGAGCCGCGGCGGCGATCTGCATCTTGTCATCGCCTGTCCGCGCCTTGACCTCTCCGCGGTACGCGTGGGCGACAGCATCTGCGTGGCCGGTTGTTGCCTCACCGCAGTCGAGGTGCGCGGACGGACGTTTGCCGCCGACGTCTCGCGCGAGACGCTCACTGTCACGACCTTAGGTGATCTTAAGCCCGGCTCAGCAGTGAATCTCGAGCCCTCACTGCGCGTCGGAGACATGCTCGGCGGACATTTGGTTTCCGGACACGTTGATGGAGTCGCTGAGGTGAGCGGCATCAGCGAGGACGCGCGCTCGCAGCGACTAGCCGTTTCGGTGCCGTCCGCGCTGGTGCGTTATCTCGCGCCCAAGGGGTCGGTGGCGCTCGATGGTGTGAGTCTTACGGTCAACAGCGTTGAAGGGACGACCCTAGGCGTCAACATCATTCCCCACACTCAGCTGAGCACGACGCTGGGCGCACTCACTGCCGGTGCGCGTGTTAATCTTGAGGTCGATCAGTTGGCGCGTTACGTGGAGCGGATTCTCGGAGCGTCTGGCGGTTCGATGCACGGTAATGCTGCGACCTGATCAAAAAATGGCGAGCGACGCCGCCGTCTCCAGCAGCCAGGTTCTGCGGGATGTGCAGAACTTCTCCCTTGTGTTGGGCGGCCCGACCTACCAGTTGCTGCGGCGCACGCACCTGGCCGATGACGCACTCGCGTTACTCGTGCGGCGCGTCGTCGTTATTTCGCTGATCGCCTGGTTGCCGCTCTTCCTGCTCTCCGCGCTCGAAGGGCACCTGCTCGGCAAGAGCGTGGTGTTGCCTTTCCTCCCTGATGTGGAGACTCACATCCGCTTCCTTGTGGTGGTGCCACTTCTGCTTCTGTCCGAGCTCGTCGTGCACGCTCGGCTCCTCCCCGTCGCGCGCGCGTTCCTCGACCGGAATTTGATTCCCGAGTCCGCGATGCCGCGCTTCGACGCGGCCATTAACTCAGCGTTCCGATTGCGCAACTCAGTGGCAGCGGAGCTGCTGCTGCTTGTCTTGGTGTACACCGTCGGTGTTCTCATCGTCTGGCGGCGACACCTCGCCCTCCAGGTAACCAGCTGGTATCTGCCTGTGGCCGCAGCTGACCCGGAGCTATCGGGTGCTGGACTCTGGTACGTGGCGGTGAGTCTGCCGATCTTTCAGTTCCTGCTCTTGCGTTGGTATTTTCGGATATTCATCTGGGCGCGCTTTCTCTGGCAGGTGTCGAAGATCAAGTTGACGCTGGTGCCGACGCACCCGGATCGCGTCGGCGGTCTCGGACTTCTTTCGAATACCGTCTACGCCTTCGCCGTGCTGCTCTTGGCACATGGTGCGATGGTTGCCGCACAGATCGCTGACCGCGTTTTGGTTCTCGGCGCGACGCTGCCCGAATTCACCACTGAGATCGTGGTGGTGGTGATATTCCTTCTCTGCGTGGTGTTTGGACCGCTCATGGTGTTTGCACCGCAGCTGTCGCGCACCAAACGAGCGGCACTTCTTGAATATGGAACGTTCGCGGAGCGTTACACGCGTGATTTCGACGTCAAATGGCTCCGCGGTGGAGCGCCTGCCAATGAACCGCTCCTCGGAAGCAGCGACATCCAGTCGCTCGCAGATCTCGCCAACAGCTTTGCCGTGGTGCGGAGCATGCAACTGGCGCCGATCTCAAAGGAGGCCCTGCTCCAACTGGCCGTCCCGGTTGTGTTGCCTATCGCACCGCTTCTTCTCACGATAATGCCGCTTGAGGCGCTGCTTAAGAAGCTCGCGGGCGTCCTGTTTTAGGGAATCAATCGTCGCTGACGCCGCGGCGCTAATCGAGCGCAAGCGCCTCAACGAGAGCGTCGGCGGGCGCCGTCATTCGACCGCACCGCCCGCGCTCAAGATGCGGGTGTCGCCCCTGTTTCGTAATACACTAGTTCTAAATTCGCGATGCCGGGGCCGGGAGTCTCGGAACGACTGATAACGATCGTCCATCTACAAGGAGAAGAACCATGAAACTTGCGCGCATTACGTTTCTGGCGATGGGGTTGGGGCTCTCGGCTGTCGCGGCGGCTGACTTCGACGGAACGCAGCCGCTCACCTGTACACCCAAAGTGGCTCAGGATTGCCAGTCCGACAAGGGGTGCAGCAAATTTGTCCGCGACCCCTCAGAGAAGGATAAGCCGTTTACGATACAGATCGACTTCGCCGCAAAGACCGTCACCACCCCCAACCGCACGATTCCGCTGCCGATCCAGAACTCGGCGACGAACGACGAACAGCTGATCATCCAGGGCACGGACATGAAGTTTGCCTGGAGCGGGATCGTCAACCGCGCGACCGGGGAGCTCACCATCACCGTGGCCGCGCGGAAGGGTGCCTTCGTCTCATTCGCGCAATGCAAAGTGGCGACCAAGTAATCAGGCGTTCCTCGGGCTAAGACCGCGCTCCCGAGCGCCTCTCGGCGTTCGCGAAGAGCGCGTTCACGTGACGGCTTGTTGCCGAGCACGCGGGCGCGCTCTTTTTCCGGCCTGTGCGATCCTTGGACTACAATGCGCGCAGCACTCAACGTAAGTTGCCTCCGCACTTTACCGACTCATCCGCACGGCCGATCACAGCCCATGTCCAAGATCCTTCCCCTTCCCCCGAAGAACGCAGCAGCCTCCGCTTCCTCACTCAACAGCGTGGCGGAGATCCTCGCGGACCTCAGAGCCGGGCGGATGGTCGTGATGATGGACGACGAGGATCGCGAGAACGAGGGCGATCTCATCATGGCGGCCGAGCACGCCAACGCCGAGGCGGTCGCGTTCATGATCCGGCACACGAGCGGGATCATCTGCGTGCCGATGGAGGATGAGCGGCTCGAGCGGCTCGAGCTGCCGCAAATGGTGCCGCTCAACAGCGAGTCGCAGCGCACCGCATTTGCGGTATCGGTGGATCTGCGCGCGGGCACGACGACCGGGGTGTCTTCGGCGGACCGTGCCGCGACCATTCGTGCGCTCGCGGACAGTGCTTCCCGGCCCGAGGACTTCGCACGTCCCGGACATATCTTCCCGCTGCGCTCGCGCCGCGGCGGCGTGCTGGTGCGCGCAGGTCACACGGAGGCGGCGGTTGACCTCTGCCGGCTCGCGGGACTGGGGCCCGTTGGCGTGCTCTGCGAGGTGATGAACGACGATGGCAGCATGGCGCGCCGGCCCGAGCTCGAGGAGTTTGCGCGCCGTCATCAGTTGAAGATCGGCACCATCGCGGATCTCATCCGCCACCGGCTGCGCACCGAGCGGACCGTCGAGCGCATCTCCGAGCAGAGCGTGCAGACCGAGCTTGGTGAATTCCGCCTCTACGCCTATCAGGACTGTGTGAGCCTCGAAGTGCACGTTGCGCTCGCGCACGGCCGGCTCGATGGCCCCGAGACGCCACTCGTGCGCGTGCACATCACCGATACGCTGCGCGATCTTTTTGGCGTGCAGAGCGCCCCGCGCGCCTGGTCGCTGCGCGCGGCGATGCAACGGATCACCGAAGCCGGTAACGGCGTGGTCGTGGTGCTGCGTCATCAGGAATCCCCGCGGGAACTTGCGGACGCAGTGCGCACCTTCGCCGCCGCCGCTCCGGCCGCGACCGAAGCGGGCGGTGAGCGCGCGGTGCTGCGCACCTTCGGCGTCGGCGCACAGATACTGAAGGACCTCGGCGTCAAGCGCATGCGCGTGCTCTCGGCACCGAAGCAGATGCACGGTATCTCCGCCTTCGGTCTCGAGGTCGAGGGTTACGTCGGGGAAGAGGGGTGAGCAGCGCCGAGCTCATCGAAGGGGCGGTGAACGCCCGCGGCCGCAAGATTGCGATCATCGCCGCGCGTTTCAACGACTTCATTGTCTCGAGCCTGCTCAAGGGCGCGCAGGCCCGCTGGCTCGAGCGCGGCGGCGTCGCCTCGGACCTCGTGGTGGTGCGGGTGCCGGGGGCATTCGAGATGCCGGTGGTGGCCCGCAAGCTCGCGGGCAGCGGCCGCTACGACGCGGTCGTTGCCCTCGGGTGTGTCATCCGCGGCGCGACCCCCCACTTCGACTACGTGGCGGGCGAATGCGCGCACGGGCTGCAGCTTGCAAGCCTTGAGAGCGGCGTGCCGATCGCCTTCGGTGTGCTCACCGTTGATACCGTCGAGCAGGCGCTCGAGCGCGCCGCCACCACGGCCGGTAACAAAGGTGGGGAGGCCATGGAGAGCGCGCTCGAGATGGCCGCCGTCATGGCGCGTCTCTGAGCGGTGCCGAGCCGATGAATCCCTCGCGAGCGCGTGAATTGAGCGGCACGCGCACGGTGGCGCGCAAGCTCGCGCTGCAGGCGCTTTACCGCTGGCAGCTGAACGCCTGTCCCTGGCAGGACCTCGCCGCCGAGTTCGGCGATGCCGACGACATGCCGCGCGCCGACCGCGAGTACTTTCTCGCGCTCATTGAGGGGGTCGCCCAGACGCGTGAACGTCTCGATGAACGCCTCGCCACGCTCGCCGATCGCGAACCGAAGCTCCTCGATCCCATCGAACACGCGATTCTCCTCATCGCGCTCTACGAGCTCAGCGCCCGCCCCGAGGTGCCGTACCGCGTCGCCATCAACGAGGCGATCGGACTGGCGAAACGCTTTGGCGCCACCGACGGGCACAAGTTCGTGAACGCGGTGCTCGACCGCGCAGCACGTGAGCTGCGCCCGGACGAGCACTGAGGGAAGGCCGCCATGCCGCTCTCGGAAAGTACCCTCATCGAGCGGTTCTTCCGCGACTGCGGGGCGCACCGCGCCGATGTCGTGCTCGGTGTCGGTGACGATGCGGCGCTTCTCACCATGCCGCCCGAGAGTGATTTGGTGGCTGCCACCGACACCCTGGTTGCCGGCGTGCACTTTCCCGCGCGAACGCCGCCGGCCGCGGTCGGCCATCGGGCGCTCGCGGTCAATCTCAGCGATTTCGCGGCGATGGGCGCGCGACCCGCCTGGGCACTGCTCGCGCTCACGCTGCCTGAGGCTGACGAAGCGTGGCTCGAGGAGTTTGCCGCAGGGCTCAACGCACTCGCGCACGATAATAAAGTGGCGATCGTTGGCGGCGACACCACGCGCGGTCCACTCTGCGTGAGCCTGCAGCTGCTCGGGTATGTACCGCGCGGCACCGCGCTACGGCGCACGGGCGGACGCGCGGGCGATGCGCTCTTTGTGTCCGGCACGCCCGGTGATGCGGCGGCGGGGCTCGCCCTCGTCGAGGGCCGGCTCACGTCGCCCGCCGACTCCTTCGCCTATCTGCGCGAGCGCTTTCTCTTGCCGACGCCGCGCGTGGCGCTCGGGGAGCGGCTGCGCGCTTATGCGAGCGCCTGCATCGATGTATCCGATGGGCTTCTCGGCGATGCCGCGAAGCTCGCGAGCGCAAGCGGTGTCGGCGTGGAGATCGACATCAAGACGCTGCCAGTATCGCAGCCGCTCACGAGCGCCGTAGGTGATGAGCGTGCGCGCCAACTCGCGCTCACCGGCGGCGATGACTACGAGCTCCTCTTCAGCGTGCATCCGCAGAACGTCGCGAGGTTGCTTGCGGAGCTGCCGCCTCAGGACTGGCGCTACACGCGCATCGGGAGTCTGCGCAGTGCGGCCGGCGCGGTCGTGGTGCGCGATGGCGCTGTGATGGAGTTCTCGCATTCCGGCTACCAACATTTTGTCTGATTGACCCGAGCTCCCCGAGCCGCGAGCGCGGCGCGATTTCCGCTTCGGCGGAGCGCGTGAGGGGTGCATCACAGTCCCCTGCCGGGGCGAGACCGTATGCTGACGCGCCGTTCCGAATTGTGCCGCGCCATGTCTGCACCGGCTCCTGCTCCAAAACCTGTTCCGCCCGCCCGGCCCGTGGCCGGCATGCCCGACAAGATCGGCAAGTATGTCGTCATCAGGGAAGTGGGCCGCGGCAGTACCGGGATCGTATACCTCTCCCACGATGGCTATTACGGCCGCGACGTCGCGATCAAGGTCTACAACATGGACACCGGCGGGGATGAGGAGCGCGCCCGCATCGCCCGCAAGATGTTCCTCTCCGAGGCGCACCTCGTCGGCATGCTGCAGCATCCGCACATCCTGCCGATCTACGACGCCGGCGAAGAGAACGGCCACTGCTACATCGTCACCGAACACGTTCACGGCGCGCGCACGCTCGCCGCTTACTGCCGCCCGGACAACCTGCTGCGTATCGACGATACCGTCGAGATTATGTTCAAGTGCGCCAAGGCGCTGCACTACGCGCATTCGCGCGGGGTGATTCACCGCGACATCAAGCCCTCGAACATCATGCTCACGCAGGACAGCGACGTGCGCATCATCGATTTCGGCATCGCGCTGGTTCAGGATTCCGACATCTCGCGCATCGAGGGCATCGCCGGCAGCCCCTCCTACATGTCGCCCGAGCAGGTGCAGAGCCTCGAGCTCACCAACCGCTCGGATCTGTACTCGCTCGGTGCCGTGATGTACGAGCTCCTCACCGGCGCGCGCCCCTTCCGCGCCGGCAATCTGCAGAAGCTCCTGCATCAGATCGTCTACGCGACGCCCCCGCCGATCCATACCCTGCGCGGGGAAGTTCCCGAGGAGCTCGAGAACGTGGTCGCGCAGGCGCTGCAAAAGGATCCCGAAAAGCGCTACAAGACCGGACTCGACTTCGCCGCCGAACTCACGCGGGTGCATCAGCGGCTGCGCGAAGCCAACGCGCGCATCGACCATCAGGAGCAGTTCGGCGTACTGCGCAAGCTCAAGTTCTTCCACGAGTTCTCGCATGCCGAGATCTGGGAAGTGCTGCGTGCCAGCACCTGGAAGGAGTACGCGCCGGGCGAGGAGATCGTCAAGGAAGGCGAGATGGACGATCGCTTCTACATCATCGTGACCGGCGCCTGTAACGTCGAACGGCATGGCCAGAAGATGGGTTCTCTCGACACCGGCGACTGTTTCGGTGAGGCGAGCTACGTACCCGGCGCCAAGCGCACCGCCACCATCCGCGCTGGCAGCGGGGTGAGCGTACTGCGCGTGAGCTCGACGCTCCTTGAGCAGGTCTCCGCTTCCTGCCAGCTGCGCTTCAACCGCGTGTTCCTGAGCACGATGATCGCGCGGCTGCAGAGCGCCGAGCGCCCCCCGATCGGCGCTACCTGAGTGGACCCGCTCCTCGCCTTTGCGGTTGCCTTCATGGTGGGAGCGATCCTCGCGCTCCTGCCCTAGGCCACCGAGCTCTCAATCCACGCAGGACTCTTGCGCCGCGGCCGCGGCCGCTCCTACTCTTTCGCCCGTGCACGTCTTGCTGATCGAGGACGATACCGAGGCCGCGCGTTTCCTGGTGAAGGGTCTGCGCGAGAGCGGCTATACCATCGAGCACGCCGCCGACGGCCGCGAGGGGCTCGCGCGCGCCCTCGAAGGCCAGTTCGACCTCGTAGTTACCGATCGCATGCTGCCGCATGTCGATGGCCTCGCCATCATCGAGCAGCTGCGCGCCAAAACAATCGGTACGCCGGTGCTGGTGCTCTCGGCGCTCGGCAGCGTGGACGATCGCATCCGCGGACTCAAGGCGGGGGGTGACGACTACCTCACCAAGCCCTTTGCATTCGCGGAACTGCTCGCGCGAATCGAAGCCTTGCTCAGGCGCCACTCAAGCGCCCCGCACGCGACGCGTCTCAAGATCGAGGATCTCGAGTTCGATCTGCTCGCACGCCGCGTGACGCGCGGCGGTCGCGAGCTCGAGCTCACGACGCGCGAGCTCAAGCTCCTCGAGTTCCTGATGCGCCGCGTCGGCCAGGTGGTGACCCGCACGATGCTGCTCGAGGGAGTGTGGGATCTGCACTTCGACCCGCAGAGCAACCTGATCGACGTGCACATCAGCCGCCTGCGACAGGCGATCGATCGCGGCAGCGACCATCCTCTCATCCACACCGTGCGCGGTACCGGTTACGTGCTGCGCAGCGACAGCTAGCGGGCAGCGTGCGTCTCGGGCTCATCAACACCACCGCCTTCCGGCTCTCGGTGGGTTACACGCTCCTCGTGACCCTCGCAGTCGGGGTGACGCTCGGCAGCGCGTACCTACTGACCGAGAGCCTGATCACGGACGAGGTTGACCTCATCATCGACACCGAACTTGAAAGTCTGCAGGAGCGTTTTGCGCGAAGCGGCGTGCCCGGTGTGACCGATGAGATCAACCAGCGCATCGACAGCTGGGGCCGGGTGGGGGCGGTCTACATGATCGCTGACGCCAATTTCGAACCGATCGCGGGCAATGTCGCCCACTGGCCGTTCGATGGTATGCCGAGCGAGCGCTGGCCGGAGTTCGAGATCGCGACGATCGAGCCTGGGCGACGCGCCGTGCACCCGGTGCGCGCTGCGGTGCGTACCCTCCCTGGCGGAGACCTGCTGCTCGTCGGCACCGATATTTCCCAGGGGCGGCGCTTTGTCGAGAAGTTCCGCTTTGCCACGCTCTGGGGGATCGGCCTGTCCACGCTCGCCGCGGCACTCGCGGGCTTTTGGTTCAGCTACAAGCTCGCGCGGCGCGTCGATGAGGTGACCAGTACCTGTCAGCGCATCATGGGCGGTGATCCGGGGCGGCGCTTGCCGGTGGCTGGCGCCAACGACGAGTTCGACGCGCTCGCGGTGGCGGTCAACCGCGTGCTCGATAGGCTCGAGGAGCAGGCGGGGACGCTGCGGGCCACCTTTGACAGCGCCGCACACGATCTGCGCGCGCCGCTCCACCGGCTGCGCACGCGCATGGACGCCTTGCTCCTGCACTCGCCGGCGCTCGAGCCCGCCGTGCACGAGTCGATAGAGTCGGCGCTGCGCGAGGTCGATCACCTGCAGCGCACGCTCGCGACGCTCCTGCAGATCGCGCTCGCCGAATCGGGCGCCGCGCTCGCCTCACCGGCGGCCGTCGATGTCGGGGAGCTCGCTTCCGAACTCGTCGAGCTCTTCGAACCGGTCGCGGGCGCTCAGGGACTTGAACTCGCCTGCCAGCAGGAGGGGCGCTCCGTCGTGCAGGGGAACCGGCAACTCCTCGCGCAGCTCCTCACGAATCTCATCGAGAACGCGCTCAAGTACGTGCCGCGCGGCGGGCGCATCGACGTCGCCGTGCGGCGCCTGAGCGGCTCCGTGCGTCTTGTGGTCGCCGACAACGGACCCGGCATTGCCGCGGTGGACCGTGGGCGGGCGCTGCAGCCGTTCATGCGCTTTGGCGGCGCCAAGGAGGGCGGCAGCGGCCTAGGTCTCAGCCTCGTCGCCGCGATTGCGCGGCTGCATCGGGGACGGCTCGAGCTGCACAGCAACGAGCCGGGGCTCAGAGTCGTGGTGGAGCTGCCAGCCTAAGCCGCGCAGCCGCGCGGCGCAGCGCGCGGCGCAAAAAGATCCGCGCTGAGCTCACGGGCGAGCGCCACGAAAGCGCGCGTCAAAGCGCCGCCTTCAGTAGCAGGCGTGTCAGCTCCTCAGGCATATCCATCTGCGCGTAGTGCGTGCAGGGGAGGGTATGTACGGTCCAGCCGGCTTTGTGCTTCAGCTTTTCGTAGAAGGGAGTGAACGCAGTGGGCGCGGGATCGTTGCAGTAAATGTAGGTGTAGCGCTCGATGCGATCGATGCCGCCGGTGAGTTCCACGGGTTGCGTGAAGCACGCGGTCGGCTGCGACATGCCTTTTCGCGAGGTAAACTCACGCACTTCCGCGCTCGGCTCCCCAAACGCCTCCGGGGGTAGCGGCGCGGAAAGCCAATCTTGGTCCACTGCCGTTGAGGGCCGCGGCATGCCGGGCGGCACGATGCTGAGAAGCGACTGCCCATCTTCCGGGACAAACGCATCGAGATAAACGAGCGATCCGACTCTCGCGGGTCGGGCATCGGCGACGCCCGTTACGACCATGCCTCCATAGGAGTGACCGACAAGGACAAAGCCGGACAAGTCCTCGTAATCGATGACGCCGAGAACATCGCGGATGTGTGTGTCGAGATTGATTCCACGAGTGAGCAAATGCCGGCGCTCGCCAAGACCGGTTAGGGTTGGCGTATAGACCTCGTGGCCGGCCTTCCGAAGCGCCCGCGCGACCTTGCGCCAAATAAGTCCGCCGGACCACGCGCCGTGGACCAGAACGAACGTCGCCATAGACTCCCCCCTCGCGGTCGCGTCTGATTCGCTCTGCGGGGATTGTGCTCGCCTTGCGGCGGGGCGTACATCGGAGCCCGATGACAACGGCGTGTGCCGAGCTCAGGCGTCCTTGTCGCGCTCGATGCGCGCGTAGGCCGAGTGATTGTGGATGGATTCGAAGTTCTCCGATTCCACCACATAGGCACCGACGCGCTCGTCGCGGTTCAGCCGCGTGGCGATGTCGCGCACCACGTCTTCGACGAACTTCGGATTGTCATAGGCGCGCTCGGTCACATATTTCTCGTCGGGGCGCTTGAGAATTCCATAGAGCTCGCACGAGGCTTCGCTCTCGGCGATCTCGATGAGCTCCTCGATCCAGATGTAGCTCCGGAGCTTGGCGGTGATCGTGACGTGCGAGCGCTGGTTGTGGGCGCCGTAGGCCGAGATCTGCTTCGAGCATGGGCAGAGGCTGGTCACCGGCACCGAGACGCGCACCCACATGTCGGTGTGCCCCTGGCGGTGTTCGCCGATGAGCGTCGCCTGGTAATCCATCAGACTCTCGACGCCCGAGATGGGCGCGCGCTTCATGATGAAGAACGGGAAGCTCATCTCGATGTGGCCGCTGTCGGCCTCGAGCCGCGCCGCCATGGTGCGCAGCATGGTGCGAAAGGACTCGACCGAAATCTCGCGCTCGGCGTGCAGGATCTCGACGAAGCGCGACATGTGCGTGCCTTTGAAGTTGTGCGGCAGGTTCACGTACATGTTGAAGGTGGCGATGGTGTGCTGCTCGCCCGCCGAGCGGTCCTTGACCCGCACGGGGTGGCTGATGTCCTTGATCCCGACGCGGTTGATGGGCAGGCGGCGCGTATCGGCGTGCGCCTGAACGTCCTCGACCTCGATGAGGCGCTCGCGCGTGAGCTTGGCAGTCGAACCGCTGGGAGTCATGGAGGATGAGCCTACAGCAAACACCGGCAAATCCGTACCCGGCTCTCGAGCCCGGAGTGGGAACGCAGGCGTACCCCTTATTAAGGAG
>DASPTE010000123.1:0-2222 GCA_035623585.1 Steroidobacteraceae bacterium
CCTCACGCGCGATCCGCACGATTGTGGCCTGGTCGAAGCCGTACTGCGCAATGACGTGACAAGCGATGAGCGCGATCTGCTCACGGCGCGCGTCGTGATCGACGATCTTCGGCATCGTCTTACGATGTCCTCGCTGGGCGGCCAGCCGTGCCTGCGAGTCGGCCGGCTTCGGGCGGGGCCGGCAAGCGTGCATGCCGAGCCTGGATCTCGGCGAGTCGTGCGCGCACGCGTGGCTCGAGCAGCGAAGCCTTCCCAGCGGGCGCGTTTACGTGCAGATACAGCTGCTCCGAGGTAGCGATGCGCACTGCATCGCGACGCCGCTCGAGGCTATGGAAGAGCCGCACCCGCTTATCATCGACCTCGAGCACTCGCGTCAATACGTAAAGGGGCTCCTGGACGCGCGCCTCGGCCTGATGCGTGATATGAGTCTCGACGACGTACATGGCTCGGCCGCTTCGGCGGTAGGCGTCATCGATCCCGACATATCTAAAGAGTGCATCGGTTGCATCCCCGAACACCTGCAGGTAGCGCGAATCGGTCATATGACCGTGGTAGTCGATCCACTCGGGTCGCACCTCGGTTTCGATGAGCCGCAGCGGCTCGGCTTCCGAATCACTCCCGCCGAGCCGCGCCCGCGCGGCGGCCGCGGAACTCTCATAGAGACGCTCCTCGAGCGCGCGCAACGTCGCACCTGCCCCGAGATTGAATTCCCGGAGCACCTGTTGGATCGCGACCAGGTAGGCATCGCGCAAGCGCTCGAGTTCGCGGATCGAGCGACCGGCGGCCTCCTCCTGCGTGCCAGCCACCATCTTGTCGATGAGTGATTCGGTGAGCTCTGGCGCTTCAAGCTTGGTCCATGGCCATTTGAGCGCGGGCCCGAACTGCCGCAGCATGTGGCGCATACCGGTCTCGCCGCCGGCGAGATGATAGATGAGGTTCGTGCCCATGCCCGCCCAGCGCAGCCCCGGGCCGTAGATGATCGAGTCATCGAGTTCGCCGGTCGTCGCCACATCCTCGTTCACCATGTGCAGGATTTCGCGCCAGAGCGCCTCCTGCAAGCGATCGGTGAGATGACCGGGCACTTCGCGGCGCACGCGCAACGGGTGCATTCCGATGAAAGTGAAGAAGCGGCTCGCCGCATCGAGCGCCGTGGCCGAGGTCTGCCGTCCGCCGACGAGTTCAACGAGCGGTAGCAGATAAACGGGGTTAAATGGGTGCGCGACCAGGAAGCGTTCGGGGGCCACCATGTCGCGCTGCAGCTCCGTGGGCATGAGTCCTGAGGTGCTGGATGCGATCAGCACGTCGGGCGGGGCGTGGCGGCTCACGTCGGCGAGCACGCGTTGCTTGAGCTCGAGCTGCTCGGGGATGTTCTCCTGGATGAAATCCACCTGACGTGCCATCGCCTGCGCGTCGGTCGTGAAGGACAACTTGCCCTTGGGCGGGAGCGGCGCAAAAGTGAGGCGCGCGAGTGCGCCCTCCGCGTTCGCCACCGCACCACGGATCCACTCCTCCATCTCCGGTTTGACATCCGCCGCGAGCACATCGATCCCAAAGTGCAGCGCGCGCGCCGCCCAGCCGCCGCCGATCACTCCCGTGCCCAAAAGCCCCAGCTTCTTCACCTGCCTCATGAGGTCTCACCGCTCGTGCGATCTCCGTGCCGCCCACCAGCTACGCGAATTCTAGTTCCACAGTAAGTTTTTTTAATGTCGTCATAATAATATAACAAAACTGCAGCATACGCACGGCTCGGGCGCGCTCCTCGCTTCCGTTAGCTACCATGAATGCGTAATTCACACGCGTGCCCGTAGGTACGTGGGAGCCGGCCGCTCGCACGCGCTCGAAAGACGAGGATGCCCGCACCGATGACGGCCGTGCAGCAAAAACCGATACCGTGCATGCCTTCGAGCGTGCTTGAGCGATGGGGGAGGTTTGCAGGACAATGCAGCCTGCGACTCGGACCTTCGATAACGACAAACGAGCAGGAGGAATCATGGGCCTCTTAGATGGATTGCTGGGCGGTGCCGTCGGCGCGGAAATGACGACGGTGGTCAATTCCTTCATTCAGCAGCACGGCGGCGTACAGGGCATCGTCACGCAGCTCGAGCAGCAGGGACTTGGAGGCGTCGCGAAGTCCTGGGTCGGCAGCGGAACGAATCAGCCGATCTCAGCGGCGCAGATCACCCAGACCTTCAGCACCGTGCTCGGCCCGCTTGCGGCCAAAG
>DASPTE010000130.1:0-30507 GCA_035623585.1 Steroidobacteraceae bacterium
CTTTGGATGTCGCGCATCCGCTCGGACATTCCGATTTACGCTTTCACGCGTCATGAAGCGACCCGCCGCCGGGTGACGCTCTACCGCGGCGTCTATCCGGTGATCTTCGACGTCACGAGCGCCGATATCTCGACCGAGAACCTCTACCGCGCGCTCTTCACGCGGCTGCTCGAGCTCGAACTCGTAAAAAAACGCGACCTCGTGATTCTCACCAAGGGCGAGCTCTCGGGCGTACAGGGCGGCACGAACTCGATGCTGATCCTCAAAGTCGCGCTCGACTGAGCGCGCACTCCCGTATGCCTGCGCTTAAGTACGTGGCCCTTGCCTGCATCGGGCTCGCGTGTGCAGCCGCGCTGCTCCTCTTCGCCCTGCTCCGGGCCTCCTTGCCCGATCTCGATGGGGTGATCGCTGCGCCGAATCTCTCGGCCGCGGTGCGCATCGAGCGCGATGCGCGCGGGGTCGCGACGATCGAAGCTGCCAACCGTCTCGATCTCGCCTATGGCACAGGCTTCGTGCATGCGCAGGACCGTTACTTCGAGATGGACCTCTCGCGCCGCCTCGCCGCAGGAGAGCTCGCGGAGCTCTTCGGCCAGGTGGCGCTCCCTCAGGATCGCCGCGCGCGTCTTTTCAGATTCCGTGCCGTGGCCCGCGAGGTCATCGCGCAAGCGACGCCCGAGCAGCGCGCCGTGCTCGAAGCTTATACCCGCGGCGTGAACGCGGGACTCGCACACCTCGGTGGCCGGCCCTGGGAGTACTGGGTGCTCGGTGCGCAGCCCTCGCCCTGGCTTCCCGAGGATGTAATGCTCGTCGAATACGCGATGTGGTGGGACCTGCAGGCGAACGGCCTGCGCCGCGAGCTGCTGCGCCAGGAGATCAACGCCGGGCTCGGCGGCCCCGAGTGCGCCTCCGGCTGGAAATGCGCGCTCGGGTTCTTCTACCCGCTTGGCACGAGCTGGGACGCCCCCGCAGGTGCATCCGCGCCGCCACCCGCCAGCGTCCCGATCCCCGATGCGGCCGTGCTCGACGTGCGCGCCCAGCCGACAGCGGCCCGAGTATCCGCATCGCCCACCCGCGTCACTGAGGCCGGCAGCAACAACTGGGCTGTCGCGGGCAGTCTGACCGCAAACGGCGCCGCGCTCATCGCCAACGACATGCATCTCACGCAGCGCGTGCCGACCATCTGGTACCACGCACGGCTTAAGATCGGGGCGGGTGCGAGCGAGCCTGCTCTTGATCTCACCGGAGTCACGCTCCCCGGGACGCCGCTTCTGGTCGCGGGTTCGAACGGCCACATTGCCTGGGGGTTCACCAATAGCTATGGCGACTGGATCGCCGTCGAGGCCGTGCCGTGCACTTCGGTTGCCGAGAATGCCCTGACGACACCGGCCGGGGAACGCGTTCCGCTCACGACGGTGCGCGAGGAGATCCGCGTGCGGGGTGCTGAGGCTTCGGTGCTCGAGGTACGCTCGGATGCTGCGGGCGTTTTGCTGCGTGTCGATGCCGAAAAGCGCCTCTGTTGGTTTGGCGCCTGGTTGGCCGAGCTGCCCAGTGCCACAAACATGAAGATGGGATCACTTGAGCGGGTGAGCTCGGTCGCCGATGCCCTCGCGCTCGCGCCCGAAGTCGGCATCCCGCATCAGAACTTCGTGGTCGGCGATCGCGACGGCCACATCGGCTGGGCGATCCTCGGCCGCATCCCCGAGGACACGAGCGCTGCGCGCGCCCGGCACGGCGCGCCTTGGACCACCGCCGCTGATCACCCGCACATCTTCGATCCCGAGCAAGGCCGCATCTGGACCGCCAATGCGCGCGTCGTCACAGACCCGCACCAACAGGAACTGATCGGGGGACACGTGGCGAGCTTCGGCGCTCAATATGACCTCGGTGCGCGCGCGGGTCAGATCCGCGACGACCTGCTGGCGCTGCGTGGAGCGCTCACACCCGCCGACATGCTGCGCATCCAGCTTGATGACCGCGGCCTGTTCCTCGAGCGCTGGCGCACCCTCATTCTCTCAGTGCTCGATGCCGATGCCACGGCCGCGACCGCGCGCCGCGCCGAGTTCCGGCATCTGGTCGAGGCCTGGAACGGTCAGGCGAGCGCCGATGCGGTCGGCTATCGCCTGGTGCGCGCGTACCGCGAACAGACTGCACAGTCCGTGTGGGAGATGCTGCTCGGGGCGCTCTCAGTTCCGAGCGCCGATGGCGCGGAAATTCCCGCGCAGTTTGAGGGGCCGCTGTGGCGGCTCGTGAGTGAGCGACCGCTGCACCTCCTCGCCAAAGAGTACGCGGACTGGCCCGCGTTCCTGCGCGCGCAGGTCGATGCCACGATCGCCGAACTCGACCACAGCTGCGGCGCGCTCGAACGCTGTACGTGGGGCGCGCACAATCGTGTGCAAATCCGCCATCCGCTCTCTCGGGCCATCCCCTGGCTCGCCGGGCTTCTCGATATGCCGACCGTCGACCTTCCCGGCGACCACGACATGCCGCGCGTGCAGGACGGCGCCTTCGGCGCCTCCGAACGCTTCGCAGTCTCCCCCGGGCACGAAGCGGAGGGTTACCTGGTACTTCCCGGCGGTCAGAGCGGGCATCCACTCTCGCCCTACTATCGCGCGGACTTTCATGCCTGGGCACACGGGCAATCACTGCCGTTCCTGCCCGGAGCCGCCGAACACACACTTACGCTCGCGCCAAACTGACGGTCGCACTGGCGCAGGGGCACGCCGCCGCTATCGCGGTTAGACTGCACCTCACTATGAATGCGCGTTTCACCGGTACCGCTCAGTACGTCGCCACCGACGATCTCAACATGGCGGTCAACGCCGCCATCACCCTCGCCCGGCCGCTGCTTATCAAAGGGGAGCCGGGGACGGGCAAGACGCAGCTGGCCCAGGAGATCGCCCGCGCGCTCGAGCGGCCGCTCTTCGAGTGGCACATCAAGTCGACGAGCAAGGCGCAGCAGGGCCTTTACGAATACGACGCCGTCTCGAGATTGCGCGACTCGCAGCTTGGCGATGCGCGTGTACACGACATCAGAAACTACATCTTGAAGGGGCGGCTGTGGGAAGCATTCGAGTCCGCGGTGCAGCCGGTCCTGCTCATCGATGAGATCGACAAAGCGGATATCGAGTTTCCTAACGACTTGCTGCGTGAGCTCGATCGCATGGAGTTCTACGTCTACGAGACACGCGAGCTCGTGAAGGCGCGGCATCGACCGATCATCATCATCACGAGCAACAACGAGAAAGAGCTACCGGACGCCTTCCTGCGCCGCTGCTTCTTTCACTACATCCGCTTTCCCGACGAGGCGACCATGCGCGCCATCGTCGATGTGCACTATCCCAAGTTGAAAAAAGAGCTCCTGAGCGAAGCGCTGACGGTGTTCTTCGATGTGCGTGCGACGCCGGGACTCAAGAAGAAGCCCTCCACTTCCGAGCTCCTCGACTGGATCAAGCTGCTGCTCGCCGAGGATATCCCGCCCGAGGCGCTGCGCAGCACGGACGCCAAGAAAGTCATCCCAGTCCTGCACGGGGCGCTCCTCAAGAACGAGCAGGACGTGCACCTCTTCGAGCAGCTGGTATTCCTGCAGCGGCGCGCGCGCTGAGGGCGGCTCGATGCTGGTGCGGTTTTTCTTCGAGCTGCGCGCGGCGGGCGTGCCGGTGTCGATCACTGAGTTCCTCGGACTCCTCGAGGCGCTCGCGGCGCGCGTCGCCGCGCTCTCCGCCGACGACTTCTATTACCTCGCGCGCGCCGCGCTCGTGAAGGACGAACGCCACTACGACCGCTTTGACCGGGTGTTTGCCGAGACTTTCCAGGGCGCGGAACGACTCTTTGCGCAGCTCGTCAAAGAGATACCTGCGGAATGGCTCGAAAGCATGGCGCGGCGCATGTTGTCTCCCGAGGAACGCGAGCGCATTCAGGCGCTCGGGGGTTGGCAGCGGCTGCTCGAAACCCTCGCCGAGCGGCTGCGTGAGCAGCAGGAGCGCCACTCGGGCGGCAGCAAGTGGATCGGAACGGGCGGTACCTCACCCTTCGGAGCCGATGGCTTCAATCCCGAGGGCGTTCGCTTCGGCGCGCAGGGTGGAGGCGCGCGCCGCGCGGTGAAGATCTGGGAGCGGCGCGAATATCGCAATTTCGATGATACGGTGGAGCTCGGCACACGCAATCTCAAACTGGCACTGCGCAAACTGCGCAAGTTTGCACGCGAGGGTGCTGCCGAGGAGCTCGACCTCGATGGCACCATCGATGCGACGGCCCGCAACGGGGGCCTGCTCGACCTGAAGCTCGTGCCCGAGCGGCATAACGCCGTGAAGGTGCTCCTGTTCCTCGACGTCGGCGGCTCGATGGATCCACACGTGCGGGTGTGCGAGGAGCTCTTCTCTGCCGCGCGCGGCGAGTTCAAGCACCTCGTGCACTTCTATTTTCACAACTTCATCTACGAGAACCTCTGGCAGGACAACAGCCGGCGCCTCGCGACGCTGCTTCCAACCGAGCGACTGCTGCGCACCTACCCACGCGATTACCGCGTCATCCTCGTGGGAGATGCGACCATGAGCCCTTATGAGATCGTGCAGCCGGGCGGCAGCATCGAGCACTGGAACGGCGAGGCCGGGGCGGTGTGGATGCAGCGCCTCACGAGCGCCTTCCCACGGCTCGTCTGGCTCAATCCCGAACCTCTGGAGCGCTGGCGCTACACACCATCGGTGCGCATCACGCGCGAGCTGATCGGCGGGCGCATGTTTCCGCTCACCATCGCCGGGCTCGATAGCGCAATCAGTGAACTGCGACGCCCCTTTGCCGGTGTCGTCACGCCGGAGCCACCCGCTGCCGCGACACCCGTCACACAGGAGCCGCCGCCGGCGGTTTCATAATAGTCGGCGGTACAAGCGCCATGGACCGCCTTGCCGAAACGACTTCGCTACCGAGTTTATCCGAGACGAGCTCGCTTCCCGCATTAAGCGAGACCGCTGTCCGCCCCGGCTACCGCCCGTGCGTCGGGCTCGTGCTGACGGGGGGTGGCGCGCGGGCGGCCTACCAGGTCGGGGCGCTGCTCGCGCTCGCGGAACTGCTGCCGCGGGCGCGCAATCCCTTCCCGATCATCGTCGGCACTTCCGCGGGCGCCGTGGCCGCGAGCGTGCTCGCCGCCGAAGCGCACCACTGGCGGCGGGCGGTCGCGGGGCTTGAGCGCGTGTGGGCGAATTTCCGCTCCGGCCAGGTGTTTCGTGTGGACGCGCCACACATGTTGCGCGCGGGGTTTCATTGGATACTGGCCCTGCTCTCGGGCGGGTTCGTGGTGTCGCCGCCGAAGTCGCTCCTCGACAACTCGCCGCTGCGCGATCTGCTTGAGAAGAACGTCGATTCCACCGGCATCCGCCGCAGCATCGAGCGCGGGCACCTGCGCGCCTTTGCGCTCTGTTCGACCAGCTATAGCTCCGGACACTCCGTTTCGTTTTACGACGGCATCGACTCGATCAATGACTGGTCGCGCGTCGGGCGCATCGGCCGCCGCACCGAGGTGACGATCGATCACGTCATGGCGAGCGCTGCCATCCCGCTGCTCTTCCCGCCGATGCGCATTGGCGATGACTACTTCGGCGATGGCGCCATGCGCCAGTTCCATCCCCTCAGCCCGGCGATTCACCTCGGTGCCGACCGCCTGCTCGTGATCGGCGTGCGCGCGCGGCGTGCCGCGGGCGTCACCGTCAACCGCCTGCAGCCGGTCATGCCGACCCCCGGGGAGATCTTCGGCTACATGCTCGACACGCTCTTTAGCGATCAGGTGTACGCCGACCTCGAGCAGCTCGAGCGCATCAACACGCTCGTGTACAGCGCGCCCCAGGTCGTGCGCGGGGAGCGCACCATCGAAACGCTGATGCTAGCCCCGAGTGTCGATCCGCGTGAGATCGCGGCGCGTCATGCCGCGGAGATGCCGCTCGGGCTGCGGGCACTGCTGCGGGTGATCGGTGGGCGGGATGCCGAGGGCTACCAGCTCGCGAGCTATCTCACCTTCGAAGCCGGTTATACGCGCGCCTTGATCGAACTTGGCTATCGCGACGCCCTTGAAGCACGCACGGCGCTCCTCGCCTTCATGAGTGGGGAGAAGCTGCCCCAGGTACTGACTGCTCCCGGGGTGGCGCAGGCGACTTAAGAAATCGCAGCGCGCCCTGCCCGCGGAGCGCCCTTCGGGTTGATTGCCGCCTCGCTAGGGCCGTGTGCTAGCGGTGGCGGCCAGCGGCGCACTCGGGCGCGGCTCGAAGAGCTTCGCCCCTGGCAGCCCGCTGTGGCGGGCAGTCACGTTGCCAAACTCTGCGGCAAACTCCGCCGCCAGCTGCTCGACGATATACACCGAGCGGTGCTGGCCACCGGTGCACCCCACCGCAACGGTGAGGTAACCGCGGTTGCTCGCGAGATAGTCGGGAATGCGGCCGCGGATGAAGCGCGCAATGTCGCCGATGAGTGCCGCGACGTTGGTCTGCGTTTCAAGAAAGCGAATGACCTCCTCGTCGCGACCGGTGAGATTGCGCAAACCCGGTTGCCAGTAGGGATTCGGAAGCGCACGCGCATCGAACACGAAGTCCGCATCGCCGGGGATACCGTGCTTGAACCCGAACGACTCGAAGGCGATCGACAGCCGCCCGGCCGTGCGCTGCTCGAGGCGCTTGTGGATGATGTCGCGCAGCGCGTGCACGTTGAGACGCGTGGTGTCAATCAGCAGATCCGCGACGGAAGCGATCGGCTCGAGCAGCGCGCGCTCGAGCTCCACCGCCTCGCGCAGACCGGCGCCGCTGCGACTGAGCGGATGCTTGCGGCGCGTCTCCGCGAAGCGTCGCAGCAGTTCGTCCTCGGCGGCGAACAGGAACACCACCTCGCATTGCAGTCCGCTACGCTTGAGCTCATCGATCAGCTGCGGGACGCTCGCCACTTCGGCGGCGGTGTTGCGCGCGTCGAGCCCGATGGCGGTGCGCTCGTAGGTGGGCTCGGAACTGCGCACCGTGTAGGAAACGAACGTGTTGAGGAGCGCGGCGGGGATGTTGTCGATGCAGTAAAAGCCGAGATCCTCGAGCATGTGCAGCGCCACGCTCTTGCCGGATCCGGAGAGGCCGCTGACGAAGATGATGCGCACGGCGGCAATCCTCAGCCACTCGGCGGCGGGCCGCAAGCCCCGCCCGGCGAGCGTGCGCTTGCCGCCTCAGGTGCGCAGGGCGCGCGCCTCCGCGGCGTGATGGTTGCGGCGCTTTTCCTTGTGTTTCTTGATGCAGCGGTCGAGCTTGTCCGCGAGCAGATCGATGGCCGCGTACATGTCTTCTTCGGTCGCGTCCGCATAGATCGCGCTGCCTCTCACGTGCAGCGTCGCTTCCGCCTTCTGTCGCAGCTTCTCCACCACCAGCACGCAGTGCACGTCGATGACTTGGTCAAAGTGTCGGCCGATGCGCGCGAGCTTCTTGGTCACATAGCGGCGCAACGAAGGGGTAACCGCGACGTGATGACCGGTGACGCTGAGCTGCATGGGCCGTCTCCTTAGCTGTTATGAGGTACCTTCTTGAGCTGAGTCTGCGCATCACTTGCACAGCTGCTTGAGCGCCGTGCGCCGCCGCTCGTTGGAGGCCGCGATGCCCATGGCTTCGCGGTACTTGGCGACGGTGCGGCGCGCAACTTGGATCCCCGCGGCGGAGAGCAGTTCGGCGATGCGTCCATCGCTCAGGGGGTTATCCGGATCTTCTTCCTTGACGAGTTTGCGGATCTTGGCGCGAATCGCGGTCGAGGAGGTGCCCGAGCCATCGGCCCCCTCGACGTGACTTGAGAAGAAGTAGCGCAGCTCGAACACCCCCCGCGGGGTGTGCATGTATTTGCCGGACGTCACGCGCGAGATGGTGGACTCGTGCATCGCCACCGCTTCGGCGATGTCCTTGAGGATCATCGGCCGCATGTGTTCCTCGCCGTGCTCGAGGAAGGCGGTTTGCCGCTCGACGATGGAGCGGGCCACTTTCATGAGCGTTTCCTGGCGGATCTCGAGGCTCTTGAGCAACCAGCGCGCCTCCTGCAGCTGGGCGCGCATGCTCGCGTGGCTGGCATTGCGGCCGATCAGGCTCGCGTAGCCCTGGTTCAAACGCACCCGCGGCAGCGTGGCGGCGTTCACCTCGACCCCCCAGCCGTGGTCGGTGCGGCGCACGAACACGTCCGGTACCACGTACTGCGCCTTGCCGGCGTTCACGATCGCTCCGGGACGTGGCTGACAGGAGCGCACCAGCGCGAGTGCCGCCTCGAGCTCCTCCTCAGTGGTGCGCAGCTCGCGCCGCAGCAGCGCGAACTCGCCCGCGGCGAGCCGTTCGAGGTGATGGCGCGCGATCGCGAGCGCGCTCGCGTGACCTGGGATGGCGGGATCGAGCTGCCGCAGCTGCAGCTCGATGCACTCACCGACCGAGCGGGCCGCGACGCCCGCGGGATCGAGCGCCTGCACGCGTTCGAGGACGCGCGCGACCTCATCGGGAGCGGACTCGATTTCCGGGCGCAACGTCTGGGCTATCTCTTCGAGCGACTCGATGAGATAGCCATCATCGCTCACCGCATCGACGATCGCGCGTGCGATCGCCACTTGCCGCGGCGCCAGGTTCGCGAGCTCGAGTTGCCAGAGCAGATGATCCTGCAGCGACTCGCGGGTTTCGTCCGCGTACTCCTGCTGCCGATCCTCATCGTCGGCGCTCCAGGGCGTTTCGGCCGCGCCCACCGACTGCTCGCCCCAGCCCTCCTCGAGCACCTCGACGCCGCCTTCCGTGGCGCGCTCGATGGGTTTCGGCTGCTCGGCAGCGGTGACCGGTGCCTCAAAGCTACCGCTTCCCGCCTCGCTCTCCTCCGCGGGCTCGAGCATCACGTTCGTCTCGAGCAGCTCGCGGATGTGTGCCTGCAGCTCAAGCGCCGGCAGCTGCAGAAGCCGGATCGCCTGCTGCAGCTGCGGCGTCATGGTCAGCTGTTGCCCAAGCTTCAGCTGCAGGGTGGGTTTCAGCATGGCGACTTACCGAGGGCCCTGAGATGCCTTCCCGGATGGAGTCGGTAACCCCGTGAAAAACAATGTATTTCGCTTTCTCACAGCCGGAATGATTCACCCAAGTACACCTCACGCACTTGGGAGTTGGCAAGGACTTCTTCCGCACTCCCCGCGGCGATGATGGTGCCCTGATTGACGATGTAGGCGCGCGCGCACACGCCGAGTGTCTCGCGCACATTATGGTCAGTGATGAGCACGCCGATGCCGCGGTGCGTGAGCTCACGGATGATGCGTTGGATATCGAGCACGGAGAGCGGGTCGACGCCGGCGAAAGGCTCATCGAGCAGCATGAAGCGCGGTTCGGCGGCGAGCGCCCGTGCAATTTCGACCCGGCGGCGCTCACCGCCCGAGAGTGCCGCACCTAGCGTGCGCCGTACGTGGCCGATGCGCAGCTCCTCGAGCAGCTGCTCGAGGCGTTCCTCGCGGGCGGCGCGCTCGAGGTCTGCCCGCGTCTCGAGGATCGCCATCACGTTGTTCTCGACCGAGAGCTTACGGAACACCGAGGCTTCCTGCGGCAGGTAGCCCAGGCCGAGCTGCGCGCGCCGATGCATGGGCAGGAGCGTGAGATCGGTGTCGCCGAGCTGAATGCGCCCGGCGTCGCAAGGCACGAGCCCGACGATCATGTAGAAGGCGGTCGTCTTGCCGGCGCCATTGGGTCCGAGAAGCCCGACGACTTCGCCGGTGGCGAGCTCGAGTGACAGATCGCGCACGACCTGGCGCGACTTGTAGCTTTTCGCCAGGCCCGTCGCCTTGAGAAGTGTCATGGCGGGGGGTTCGGCGTCGGCTTGGGCTGCGCCGCGGCGCTCGGGGATGCGGCCGGTTCAGCCGCCGCGCCCGAGGAAACCTTCGGCGGCTGCGGCTTGCCGCCGCCGGTGGAGTTGGGCGGCGTGATCGTGATGTGCACGCGCTCGTCCGTCCCCGGCGGAGTCGCGGCCTGCACGCGCTGCGCGCGGATGTTGTACACGAGGAGCGGGCCTGAGATTTCGTTCTGGCCGTCCGAGAGCCAGGCGTCCTCGCTCAGTCGCACCGTGCCATCGCTCAGGTCGTAAATGATCTCGTTGGCGTGGCCGCGCGCCATCTGCTCGGAATCGGCGCGCTTTTGTTCGAACTCGGCAGGCTTGCCGGTGATGGTGGCGCGGGCGATGCGGTTGTCCTTGAAGTCGACCACCGCCTGATCCGAGCGCAGGTTGCCGCGCTGCTCCACGTCGATGCGCACCTTGCCTTCGAACGTCCAGCGGCTGTTGGCAAAGTTGAGCCCGGTCGCGTGCGCGTGCTCGGCCTGCACCTTGGTCGGTCCCTGCGAGATCACCACGTCCGCAAACGTCACCGTGTTGGATTTGTAATCGACTTCGGTGGAGGCCGCCACGAGATTGATCGGTTGCTCGGAGCTCATCGGCGCGGGCAATACCTGCGCGGCCGGCGGGGGCGCCGCCGCCGCGGCGCAGGCGCTGAGCGCCACCGCGAGCCATGGCAGCGATTTACGGCAGGAAAGAGCCATGCACGGCCGATTGTAATTGCACGCGACGCTCCTTCAAGCTGGCGATGAGCCCCTGCGCATTAAGCTCGCGCCCGGTCATCACCACCGTCACCGGGTCTTGGGTGGTCGCGACCTGGGCATCGGTGTCGAACGAGAGATGCTCGGTGGAGATCTGGGCCGGATCGTCGCTCCCCGCGAGCGTCCCGGTCACGTGCACGCTGCCCTCGAGCTTTACGACACCGCTGTTCTGCGCGAGTTCGCCGCGGTTGGCCTGAGCGGTCCACTGATTGCCATTCGCGTCACGGAAACCGAGCTGCACCTGCGCGAGCTCCACGGTGTTCTGGTCGGGCTGCTGTTCGATGGTTGCCGCATCGAGCGTGTAAAGCGGCAGGCCATCGGCTCCAGTCTGAACGAGTCGCGCCTGGCGGGCGGAATACCCCGGATCGTGCTGCGGCCCGCTCACGCTCGCCGGCGTTACGCTCTCGCGCTGCGGCCCGGAGAACACCACCACGAACACGATGAGCGCCAAGAGCGCGAGCAGCACCCCAAGCCGGTAGATCATCGCGCCCGCGCCTCCCGCGTCCGCAGCGCGATCAGGTGATCGCATACCTCGCGCACGGCGCCGTGTCCGCCGGGCAGGCGCGTCACGATGTGCGCGACGCGCCGCACCTGGGGGTGCGCATCCGCGACCGCGAAACTCAGCGCGACGGCCCGCATCAGCGGCATATCCGGAAGGTCATCGCCGATACAGGCGCAGGCGGTGGGAGTGAGCTCGAGCCGCGCGCAAAGCCGCCGGAACACGGCAAGTTTGTCCTTGGCACCCTGGTGCAGGTGGCGCACCCCGAGCTCGCGGCAGCGTGCGCTGACCGCCGGGGAGCGCCGCCCGGAGATCACTGCCACCTCGATGCCGGTGCGGGCGAGTTGCGTGATGCCAAGCCCATCCTGCACGTGAAATACCTTGAGTGCCTCGCCGCGCGCGCCGAAGTACAACCGCCCGTCGGTCAGCACGCCATCGACGTCAAGCACGAGCAGGCGAATGGCGCGCGGCATCGAGTGCGGCGTCGACTCAGACGACCCCACCGCGCAGCAGATCGTGCACGTTGAGCGCGCCGACCAGTCGGCCGTGCGCGTCGATGACCGGGAGCGATGTGATGCTGTGCACTTCCATCAGATGCACGGCCTCGGCGGCGAGTTCGCGCGCGCCGATCGTCTTGCCGCCCGCGGTCATCACCTCGCTCATCACGGTGGTGTGCACATCGATCTGGCGGTCGAGCGTGCGCCGCAGATCGCCGTCGGTGAATACCCCGAGCACCCGATCCTCCTCATCGACGATCACCGTCATGCCGAGCCCCTTGCGCGACATCTCGAGAAGGCCGGCGCTGAGCGGTGCCTCGGGGCGCACCCGCGGAATCGCGCTACCGCTACGCATCAGATCCTCGACGTGCAGGAGCAGGCGGCGGCCGAGCACGCCGCTTGGGTGCGAGCGGGCGAAATCCGCGCGCGTGAAGCCGCGGGCTTCAAGCACCGCCACCGCGAGCGCATCGCCCATGGCGAGCGTTGCGGTGGTGCTCGCGGTGGGAGCGAGATTGAGCGGGCAGGCCTCCTCGGGGACGCCGACATCGAGCGCGACGCTTGCCCCCTGCGCCAGTGTGGAGGCGGTCTTGCCCGTCATCACGATGAGCGGCACCCCGAGGCGCTTGAGGTGCGGCAGCAGCAGGATCAGTTCCGGTGTTTCGCCCGAGTTCGAGAGCGCAAGCACCGCATCCGAGCGCGTGATCATGCCGAGATCGCCGTGCCCGGCCTCGGCCGGATGGAGGAAGAAGGCCGGAGTACCGGTGCTCGCGAGCGTCGCCGCGATCTTGCCGGCGATGTGGCCCGATTTCCCCATGCCGGTCACGACTACGCGTCCGCGACACTCGAGGCAGATGCGGCAGGCGTTCGCGAAGCTCGCCCCGAGGCGCGGCGCGAGCACCTCGAGGGCGCGGGTCTCGATGGCGAGCGCGCGGCGAGCCGAGCCGAGCAGGGACTCATCGTCCACTGAGGCAGCGGCGAGGGTCGCGGGGGCGGGTTGCGCATCCATGCGCCCGATTATAGGCGTGCCGGCGAGCCCTCAGGGGGAGCGCCGTAACATCGCAGCCGCTCGTGCCACCCATGTAAGATGCCGCCAATGAGCCCGGAAGAAGTGGCGCGGTTGATCCGCGCGGGCCTGCCCGGCGCCGAGGTGCAGGTCGAATCACCCGACAACACGCATTTCAGCGCGCGCATCGTTGCACGCGAATTTGCCGGCAAGCGCAGCCTCGCCCGTCATCAGCTCGTGTACGGCACGCTCGGGGAGCTCATGGGACGGGAGATTCACGCACTCTCGATTGAAGCGCTGACGCCCGAGGAGTCCGAGCGGGGCGCCGGTGGATAAGCTGCAGATCCAGGGCGGCGTAGCGCTCGAGGGCGAGGTACGCATCTCGGGCGCGAAAAACGCGACTCTGCCGATTCTCGCCGGGGCACTGCTCGCCGAGGATCCGGTGGTGGTCGCCAACGTCCCGCACCTGCGTGATGTCACGACGACCGTGGAGCTGCTCGGCCGCATGGGTGCGACGGTGACGATCGATGAGCGCATGCGCATCGAAGTTGACGCTTCGACACTGCGCGAGTGCTTCGCGCCCTACGATCTGGTGAAGACCATGCGCGCGTCCATCCTCGTGCTCGGGCCACTGCTCGCGCGCTACGGGCATGCGGACGTATCGCTCCCGGGCGGCTGCGCAATCGGCGCGCGCCCCGTGAACATTCACGTCGCGGGCCTGCAGGCACTCGGCGCCGACATCACGATCGAGGGCGGCTACATCCGCGCCCGCGCACCACGCCTGAAGGGCGCGCGGCTCGTGCTCGACACCGTGACCGTGACCGGCACGGAAAACCTCATGATGGCGGCGACACTCGCCGAGGGTGAAACCATCATCGAGAACGCGGCGCGTGAGCCCGAGGTCGTCGACCTCGCGAACTTCCTCGTGGCCATGGGGGCGAAGATCCAGGGCGCGGGCACCGACAAGATCGTCGTGACGGGCGTCAGGCGGCTGCGCGGCACGACCTATGAGGTGTTGCCCGATCGTATCGAGAGTGGCACCTACTTGGTCGCGGGCGCCATCACACGCGGCCACGTGCGCATCAAGAGCACCCGCCCCGATCACCTCGATGCGGTGCTCGGGAAACTCGAGGAGGCGGGAGCCGCGGTCACGAGCGGCGACACCTGGATCGAGGTCGACATGCGCGGGCGGGCCCTCAAGGCAGTGGACGTGCGCACTGCGCCCTATCCGGCGTTCCCGACGGACATGCAGGCCCAGTTCGCAGCACTCAACACCGTCGCCTCCGGCGTCGGCACGATCACCGAAACCGTCTTCGAAAACCGCTTCATGCACATGCTCGAGATGCGCCGCTTAGGCGCGGAGATTCGCCTCGAGGGGAACACCGCCATCATCCACGGGGTCAATCGACTCACCGCGGCGCCGGTGATGGCGACCGATCTGCGTGCCTCGGCGAGCCTTGTGCTCGCGGGACTCGTAGCCGAGGGTCGCACCGAGGTCGAACGCATCTACCATATCGACCGCGGCTATGAGGCGATCGAGGAGAAGCTCGCTCAGCTCGGTGCACAGATCCGGCGCGTGCCGATCTGAGCGCCGCGAGCTGCAGCGCCTCACATCGGAAAACCACGAGTCCTGAAGGAGCCAAGCGATGCGCATGGGAATGGTCGGACTCGGCCGCATGGGGGCAGGGATGGTGCGGCGGTTGCTGCAAGGCGGGCACGAGTGCGTCGCATACGATCCCAGACCCGAAGCCGTTGCGGCGCTCTCCTCCCACGGGGCGCAGGCGGCGCACTCAGCTGCGGAGCTCGTGCGTGCGCTCGCGCCCCCGCGCGCGGTATGGATCATGGTGCCGGCGGCGATCGTCGACACGGTGATCGGACAGCTGCGGCCGCTGCTCGCGCGCGGCGATGTGCTGATCGATGGCGGCAACTCGAACTACCACGACGATCTGCGCCGCGCGGACGAGCTCAAGGCCGCGGGCATTCGCTACCTCGATGTCGGCACGAGCGGTGGAGTGCTCGGTCTCGAGCAGGGCTTCTGCCTCATGGTCGGCGGCGACACCGAGGCGGTGACTCTCATCGAGCCGCTGCTCGCAACCCTTGCCCCCGGTGGCAAGATGGTCGCGGAAGCCGCGAGCGCGCGCGCCGCCGCGCAGGGATACCTCCATTGCGGCCCCTCGGGCGCGGGTCATTTCGTGAAGATGGTCCACAACGGCATCGAGTACGGACTGATGGCGGCTTACGCGGAAGGCTTCAATCTCCTCGCGCACGCCGATGCCGGATTGGAAACACACGCCACCGATGCCGAGACCGCGCCGCTTTCGAATCCGCGCCTCTACCAGTATCGGCTCGACGTCGCGGCGATCGCGGAACTTTGGCGTCACGGCAGCATCATCGCCTCGCGGCTGCTCGATCTCACCGCGATGGCGCTCGAGCACGATGGGACGCTCGAGGGATTCGCCGGCCGCGTGGCGGATTCGGGTGAGGGGCGCTGGACCGTGCAGGCGGCGATCGATACCGGCGTGCCCGCCCCGGTACTGAGCGCCGCGCTTTATGCGCGCTTCGATTCGCGCGGCCGGAGCGAATTCGCCAACAAAGTGCTCTCGGCCATGCGTCTCGGATTCGGTGGACACATCGAGCAGTCTCCCTGAGCGCGGTGCGATGGAACGGCAGGATTCCGATGCGTTAGTGCTTTTTGGAGCAACGGGGGATCTCTCTTACCGCAAGATCTTTCCGGCGCTCTACCGCCTCGTGCGCCGCGGCCTCCTCGCAATACCGGTCATTGGTGTCGCCCGGGCGGGCTGGCAGCTCGAGGAGTTCGTCGCGCGCGTGCGCGAGAGCCTCAAGGACTTCGTGCCCGACGCTGAGGAGACGGTGATCGAGCGCTTTATCGCTCTCCTGCGCTACCAGGACGGCGATTACCACAACCGCGCCACCTTCGATGGGTTGCGCAAGGCGCTCGGCGCCGCCGCACGGCCGCTGCACTACCTCGCGATTCCCCCGAGCATGTTCGCGATCGTGGTCGAGCACCTGAGCGGCTCGGGCAGCGGACGCGGGGCGCGCATCATCGTCGAGAAACCCTTCGGCCGCGATCTTGCCTCGGCGCGTGCGCTCAATAAGACGCTCCACACGCATTTTCCCGAAGAAAGCATCTTGCGCATCGATCATTACCTCGGCAAGGAAGCTGTGCAGAACATCCTCTACTTCCGCTTCGCCAACTCCTTCCTCGAGCCGGTGTGGAACCGTAATTTCGTCGACAGCGTGCAGATCACGATGGCGGAGGCCATCGGCGTTGCCGGCCGCGGCCGCTTCTATGAGGAAGCCGGGGCGATCCGCGACGTCGTCCAGAACCACCTGCTGCAGATCGTGGCGCTCCTCGCCATGGAGCCGCCGGTCAATACGCAAGGCGAGTCGTTGCGCGACGAGAAAGTGAAACTCCTGAAGACGGTTCGTCCCGCTGATCCTGCCAAACTGGTGCGCGGACAGTTCCGCGGCTACCGCGAGGAGCCCGGGGTTGCGGCCGACTCGACCGTCGAGACCTACGCGGCACTCGCTCTTTCGATCGACTCGTGGCGCTGGAGCGGGGTGCCGTTCTACCTGCGTACCGGCAAGCGCTTGCCGGTGACGGCCACCGAGGTGGTCGTGGATCTGCGGCCACCGCCGACGAGCGTATTTGGCGGTATCGGTCCCGAGCCACCCAATCACGTGCGCTTCCGCCTCGGTCCCGACGTTGCCATCGCGCTCGGCGCATACACCAAAAGACCGGGACCGGTCATGACCGGAAGCAACGTCGAGCTCTATTTCTCGCAGCAGCAGAGCGCGGACATGGATGATCCGTACGAGGCGCTCCTCAGCGAGGCGCTCATCGGGGACACCACGCATTTCGCCCGCGAGGACGAGGTGGAAGCCGCCTGGGCGATCGTCGATCCGTTGCTCAACGACCCTCGAGCGCCCATCGAGTATCTCCCCGGCAGTTGGGGACCTGCCGAGGCGCAGGAGTTGGTCCCGGGCTGCGGCTGGCACAACCCGGCGGCGACGGCGAAGGACTGGATCCGCTCGTGCCGGCCGTTGGTGCCGACCTGAGCCTGCGGCTCTCGAGCGCGGCGCTCGGCATTCTGGCGGCGCTGCTCGCGGCGTCAGTGCCTGCGGCCGCGGCGATCGCCGAAACCTCCGCGCCGGCACAGCAGCGCATCGAGCGCGTTCTCGCGCAGACTCCACTCGTTGACGGGCACAACGATCTGCCGTGGGAGCGGTTGCACGGGCTCAAGCCGCGGACTAGCATGCGTTCTGATGCTGAAGAAATTCATGTTTTGCGCTTGTGTGACGCTATGCGTCCCCGCCTGTGCGAGTTCCCGCACAACGCCCCGTACCGCCAAGCCAGCGGTCGTCGTGACCCGTTAGGGCGCGGGCGCCCGGTCCCCGAGTGATGTGAGGAGCGGCATCGTGAGCAGATGCGTCCGTTGGTCCTGGCCGATCGTTCTGTTGTTGGCTGTATCCGCGGCACACGCCGACATCATCACCGATTGGGGCGACACGACCACGCAGATCGCGGACGAGGGCCCCAATACCATACGAACCCTGGCGCTCGCGCAGAATGCCGTGTACGAAGCGGTGAATGCCATCACCAACCGCTACCCGAGCGACCGCGTCGACTTGGGGCCCGCGCAGGGAGCCTCCATCGAGGCGGCGGTGGCAGCAGCCAGCCGCGCGGTGCTGCTGCAGGAAGTCCCCGCATTGAAAGATAAAACCGAGGCAGCCTATGCGCGCGCAGTGGCGACCATCGCCGAAGGCGAGGCGCGGACCCGGGGCATCGGCGTCGGCGAGCGCGCTGCGGCGGATGTGCTCACCAAACACAGCCACGATCTGGATTCCATAGAGCCCTATCGGCCGGCAGCTGCACCAGGCCTTTACGTGCCGACGACGATTCCGACGGGGTGGTCGCTCGGTGAGCACCGGCCCTGGTTCATGACGAGTGCGGCAGAGTTTCGCCCCGGACCTCCACCGGCGCTGAAGAGCGAGCAGTGGGCACGGGACTACAACGAGATCAAGGCCGTCGGCTCCGCGAAGAGCACGGTACGCACGCCCGAGCAGACCGAGATCGCGAAGTTCTGGGCCACGGCCCTGCCGGACGTCCACCTCGGCCTGGCACGCTCGGTCGCGACTGTCCCTGGGCGGGAGGTGACGCGCAACGCCCGGCTGTACGCCGCGGTGGCGGCGGCGATGAACGAGACCGAAACCGCCGTATTCGAGGCCAAGTACCATTACCTCTTCTGGCGGCCCATCACCGCTATCCGTAACGGCGACCGCGACGACAACGCCGCGACCGAGCGCGATGCCGACTGGGTACCATTGCTCGTCACGCCGATGCAGCCCGAATATCCGTGCGCGCATTGCATGCTGGCAGCCACCATCGCCACGCTGCTGCGCGCCGAGGCCGGTGGCAGTTCCGCGCTCAACCTCAGCACGACCAGCAATACCGCCCCTGGCGTCACCCGTCGCTGGACGAGCACCGACGCTGTGGTGCAGGAGGTGTCCATGGCCCGCATCTGGGGCGGCGTGCACTATCGCACCTCGTGCGAGGTTGGGAACCAGATGGGCAGACAGGTCGGCGAGCTCGTGGCGAGGGCATACGGCCTGCATTAGTGTTGTCGTGCCCGTGGCCGTCGCTGATCGGCCGGCCGCCGAAGGAGATCTGCCGGCGTGATCGAGGTAACTCCGTTCTTTGCGGTGCCTTTCGGCTTCGCGACATTGGAAAACCCTGCTGGCTTGAACGGTCAACTTCGCGAGCTGTTTCTGCGACGGGCGGCGGAGGGTTCGCGCTACGCCAATCCCCGGCCGCTCACGCAGCGTAACAGTCAGGTGTTCGAGAGCGAGTTCCAGCTTTTTCGCTGGCCGGAACCCTGCGTGCAGCAGCTGAAGGATTTCTGCTGGAGCCACATGCTGCAGATGATCGGTGCGCTGAATGGTTATGACAGCGCAACGATCGCGCGGCTGTTGATTTACAACGACGCCTGGTTTCACGTCACACGTCGCGGCGGGTTCTTCGCCCTGCACAATCATCCAAACGCATCCTGGTCGGGGGTCTATTGCGTCGATCCGGGCCAGCACGATGCCGACAAGCCGGAGAGCGGCTCCCTGAGTTTCGTGAGCCCTGCAGTTATCTCGAGCATGCACATGGATGCGGCCACAATAAATCTCAGGGATCCCTTTGCCCCGAACATTCGTGCCTTACACCTCGCGCCGGGCCAGCTGGTGGTATTCCCTTCATGGATCCTGCATGACGTGAAGCCATTCCAGGGAGAGGGCACCCGCATCACGGTCGCCTTCAACTGCTGGTTCGAATTGCCGCAGCCCGCCGGTTAGATCCCACCGGGACCGGCGCAGGTGCAGGATGTCTATTTCTTCTGCAGAGTGGGCGACAGGTTGCCAGTGGGCGTGAAGGTCGTGGTGTCGGCTCTTGAGCTCGTGAAATAGACGTAGTCGTTCCTGAAATCGATACCGAGGGAGCCGACGGTACCGAGGATGTCCATGCCGACGATCATGGCGGGCGTGTCCTGCATCTCCCACACCTTGAAAATGTGGAAGTCGCCGTAAACGACCTGGACATTGTTGATTCGCAGGGCATCGATGAGGATGGTCGGCGCCCGCCAGATCTCGCCGCGCTCGACCTGCTCGGTGGCGCCGTATACGGAGGTGACCAGTGCCTCGGCGCCGGTCCGGGCCCGCAGCTTGAGCGCATCACGCAGCGCCGGATTCCCGAGCGTACGCTCGGAGCCGGTGTCGATCACGGCGAGCCCATGGACGCGACCCACTTGCATTGAGAGCGTCATCAGGCCGTGTGTGACAGTGGCGTGGATTTTCATGGCGTCCGCACGCACCGACATCTCGACACCCCGGGAAATCCTTACTTCGTTGCGCTCGAAATCGACCGACAGACTCCTTCCCGTCAGTCCGGCGGCGCCGAGGATGCCGTCGGCCCCCGCCATCACCGGTGCCCATACCACCGGGGCCACCAGGTGATCGAAGGTCATATCACCGGCCTGCAACCGGTCGAGCGTCACCGCAGATACCCGCGCCGTACCCGTAATGCCATTCAACACGATCGAGGGTACCTCGCTCGGCTGCAGTCCGAGCGCGTGCACCAGTCCGGGTGAAACGGTTGAGTGTGTTGCGCCCGTGTCGACGATGAAGCGAAACGGCCCCTTGCCGTTGACCATGGCCGCGACGACTACACGGCCGATATGGTCGTGGTTGGTCGGCAGCGCGAACAGCGATGCCTCTTCGGAGGCCGCTTTCGACAGGGGTCGATCGCTACCTGAGGGGGCAGCGACGGCCGATGAGTCCTCGGGTGCGGCAGCCGCGGGCGGGATACCCGAAAACAGCGTAGTCAGCAAAAACCCTGCCCGTAGAGCGGAGTGAAGCCGGCCAGCCTCGAGCGCCCTGATACGCACGCCTGGAACGTAGCACGAACCCTCCTCACTCGTCGTGTTCTCCGGCGCAGTTTCGTCGCATCAGCCGGGCGGCCGCCCGAAAATCCGGGAATCAGGGCTTCTGCTGACCAGGAGTCCGCATAACCGCTACACTTCGGGCAGGGGTAATGCCTGCCCATTAAGACGCCACCACCTTGAACGCCACCCCGATCAGTGAAGCTGAAGCCCGCGCACTGGCCGACGCCATCGAGCAGGTGTCCCAGACTCAGTCCCCCGACGCCGCCCTAAAGCTCGTAGAAATGGCCCTGGCCCGTGCGCCGCACCAGCCGCTCGTGCTGAATGCCGCGGGTGGCCATATGTTGAAGACCGGTAAGGCGCGCCGCGCCCGGGAACTCTTCGACCAGGCGATTGCCGGCAATCGCGACTCAAAGGTTCTGTGGCTCAATCTCGCCAGCGCTTACCGCGCGCTCGGAGATAGCAAGTCGGAGGCGGAGGCGTTGGACCAGGCACTGGCGATCGAGCCCCGCTACGTGGTCGCACTGCTGGCCAAGGCTGGGCTGATGCAGCGCCTCGCGCGGCCCAAGGCAGCGGCGATACTTTACCAGGCCGCGCTCGACTCGTCGGCCTCCGGCGCCCCCGCCCCACCGCAGGCAGCCGGTGTGCTCGCGCGGGCTCAGGAAGCGGTGCTTGCGAGCCGGCGCGAACTCGAGCAGTTCCTCGAGAACGAAGTCGCGCCGGCGCGGGCGCTGCACGCCGCGACGGATCAACACCGCTTTGACGCCTGTCGCGATGTGTACCTGCGCAAGCGCCCCGTGTATCACAGTTATCCGAAAGAGGTGCTGTTCCCCTATCTGCCCGGGATCGAGTTCTTTCCGCGCGAGCACTTCCCGTGGCTCGAGGCTCTCGAGGCGGCAACGGAGGACATCGCCACCGAGGCTCTCGCTGCGTTCGCCGGTGACCGCGCCGGGTTCAGGCCCTACGTCGACTTTCCAGCCGGTGCACCGGTCGATCAGTGGGCACCCCTCAATCACTCACTCGACTGGAGCGTATATCGGCTTTGGCACGACAGTGCGCCGATCCCGGATCACCAGCAGAAGTGTCCCAAGACCACGGCGGTGCTTTCGCAGCTGCCCATGTGCGATATTCCCGGGTGGTCGCCCGGCGCTTTCTTTTCGGTGCTCAAGCCGCACGCTCACCTGCCAGCGCACACCGGCACGAGCAACGTGCGCTCGATCGTGCACTTGCCGCTCGTGATCCCCGCGGGCTGCCGCTTTCGGGTCGGTGTCGATGCGCGCTCCTGGCAGAAGGGTAAAGCCTGGGTATTCGACGACTGCATCGAGCACGAAGCCTGGAATGACAGCGATGAGATTCGCATCATCCTGATCTTCGATATCTGGAACCCGCTGCTCTCGGCTGCGGAACGCGATCTGATGCGCGCTTTCTTTGTCGGCATCAGCCATTACTACGGAGCAGACGGTCCGCAGTTGGGCTCGCGATGAGGCACGCGGCGCGAGCGTTGCTGCTGCTCCTTGCGGTCTGGGTGCTGCCGCTCGCCGCCGGCGCGGAGCCGTTGAGTGATGGCCTGCAGCGGTGTGCACGGGAAGCGGATGAGCATCTGCGGCTGAAGTGCTTCGATGAGCTCGCCGCCTCCCTCCCGCAGCGCAAGCGAGATGAGTTCGGAATGACAGCTGCGATTGCGGAGCGAAAAGATCCGTCCGCCCCCAAGGCCCCTCTGATCGACCCTGAGTTGCTCGACGCCAAAATCGCCGGCCTGCGACAGGGATCGCACGGCGAGTACACCTTCACGCTGGACAATGGCCAGGTCTGGGTAGAGCAGGAATTTCGCCCCGGCGAGCGCTTCAGCGTCGGGGAGGCCGTGCAGATCAAGCACGGATTCTTGGGCTCACTGTGGCTGTCGACGTCCGACCACCGCATGACACGGGTCAAACGGATCAGCTGATCGCACTCAGCCGCAGCGGGCGCGTTCGGCCGCGAGCGGCTCGAGCGCTGCTGCGAGCGCCGCGACCACCGACTCCCAGTCACCACGGCGCGTCTGCCGGAAGAGGCGCATCGTCGGATACCACGGACTGTCGCTGCGACCGAGCAGCCAGCGCCATTCGGGGACTACGGGCAGTGCCGTCCAGACGGGGCGAGCGAGCGCGCCACCGAGATGCGCGACCGACGTGTCGGTACTGATCACGAGGTCGAGCGCCGACACGACGGCGGCCGCATCGAGAAAGGCATCCGGCCCGCCATCGAACTCCGCGCCCAGATCGATCACCGGGAATCCCGCCCCCTGCAGCTGCTCCGAGCCCGGTCCCTTCTGCAGCGAGACCAGGCTCACTCCTGGGATCTTCGCCAGCGGCGCGAGTGCCGTAAGCGGCATGGAGCGCCCGCGCGCCCACACGAACTGCTCGACGCGCGGATTGCCCTGCCAGGCAATGCCAACACGCAGGCCGGGAAGCGCGCGGATGAACGGGTTCCACCGCGCGGCCCGTTCCGGGTCGACGCCAAGGTAGGGCGCCTGGGACGGAATGCTGCCGAGGTCGGTAGCGAGCGCCAGCGGCAGGCTGAGGAGCGGACAGTGGAAATCGAACGGCGGTGGCGGCGCGCCGCGCGCACAGAGCCGCACGCCGCCGCGCAGCGTGCGCATCAACGCTGTGAGCTGGGGCATCACCTCGAAGACGACGTCGATGCCCCGCGCCGCGAGCAGGGGCAGGTAGCGGCAGAAGTGCAGGGTATCGCCCAGACCCTGCTCGGCGTGCACCAGCAGAGTCTTGCCAGCGAGCGCCTCGCGTCCTGTCCAGCGCGGCACCGTGAAATCGCGCCGTGTCGCGCCGAGCGACGGATCGTCGATGCGCGCTTCGTAGAGCGGCCAGCCTTCGCTGAAGTTGCCGAGCGTCAGGTGCACGAAGGCGAGGTTGAAGCGCGCGGTAGGGTCCCCGGGCTTGCGTGCGAGCGTGCGCTCGAAGCTCTCGATGGCCTCGCCGTAACGGGCGAGCGACCTCAGCAGGATCCCGATGTTGGTGTAGGTGTCGGCCGTCGCTCCGCGCAACGCCAGCGAGCGCTCAAAGCTCACCAGCGCTTCCTCGTACCGGTCGAGCGCATGGAGGCAAATCCCGCGGTTGTTGAGCACCTCGGGCAGATCGGGCTCGATCGCCAGCGCGCGGTCGAAGCTCGCGAGGGCCTCGGCGTGACGATCGAGGCGCATCATGGCCATTCCGCGCTGGACATGCGCCGTCAGATCGTCCGGGCGGAGCGCGATCGCCCGCTCGAGCGGCACGAGGGCCTCTGTGTAGCGCCGCAGTTGCACCAATGCCCGGCCGCGCCCGATGAGATCCGCTGCGCGGTCGGGATCCTGCGCGAGCACCTCATCGTAGTCGTGCAGCGCTTCGGCGTACCGCCCGAGCAGGCTGTGGGCGACGGCACGGTTGTGCCGATAATCGATGCTGCCTGGCTCGAGAGCGAGGGCGAGCGCGTAGCTGTCCACCGCCTCCGACAGGCGGCCGAGCTCCTTCAGGGTATTGCCGCGGTGGCAGTGGAGCTCTGCGCTGTGAGGCTGCAGCGTGATCGCCCGGTCGAAGCTCTGCAACGCACGCTCGTGCTGCCCCGCCCGTGCGGCGAGCACCCCGCGGTTGTGAAGCGCCGCGAGCAGATCGGGATCGAGCTCGAGGGCACGATCGAAGCACGCGAGAGCGTCCTGGTGTCGCCCGCCTGCGGACAGTGCGACGCCGAGGTCGGTCAGCGCCCCCGCATCCGTGGGCGCGAAGCGCACCGCCTGAGCATGGTTCGCCAGGGCTTCATCAGCGCGTCCGAGGGCTGCGAGCGCCGCGGCGCGCGTCTGGTAGGCACCGGCGAGAGAGGCATCCAGCGCGAGCGCACGGTTGCAAGCCTCGAGCGCTTCCGCTTCGCGCCCGAGCGTGTGCAGCGCCCGGGCGAGATTCAGCAGAACCGAAGGGCGGTCGGGCTTGAGCTCAACGGAGCGCGCGAGGAAGCGAACACCGTCGGCGTGACGGTCGAGTTGAGCGAGCGCGACGCCCAGCAGCTGCAAGATGTCCGCGTCATCGGGCGTACGACGCAGCAGGTTTTCGTAGGCGGAGATCGCCTCACGCAACCGACCGGCACGGTGGTCACGAACGGCGTCCTGAAAACTGACGTGGTTGGCTTGATCGGTTGCGCCCACGGAACTTGCGGGAGGTCTCGGGTGTGCCGGCGCGCGGCGCCGCCTGAGGAAAGGCTAGCATGTTTCCGCACGCCAGCCGCGCGCGCGTCGACCCCCCGCTCGGCTTGTCTTATGCTCGCAGACGATGTCCCTGTCCTCTAATCCCGAAGTGCTGGTCGCGCAGGCCCGGCAGGAATGGGCTGGCAACCAGCTTTCCGCCGCGGAGGCGAAGTGCTTGGCTGTGCTCAGCGCGCACCGCCATCATCCCGGCGCGCTCGAGGTGCTCGGATGCGTCCTCAACTCGCAAGGCCGCTACGAGGACGCGACGCGAGTCTTCAATGCGCTCACCCTCTTGCAGCCGACCGTCGCGTCGCACTGGCAGCATCTCGGCACCGTGATGCGCCCGGCCAAGCGCTACGACCAAGCGCTCGCGGCGTTCGAGCGCGCCCTGCAGCTCGGCGCGCCCACTGCGATGCTGTTGTACAACCTGGGCGTGCTGCAGATGGATCGCTGCGATTTTCGCGCGGCGCACCTGGCACTGCGCGACGGCGTGGCGCTCGCGCCGAAGGACGCCGCGCTTCGTTGGGCCTTCGCACGCTGCTCCTGGGACCTCGGCCGGCCCGAAGAGGCGCTGGCAGCCCTCGAGGACTGGCAGGACCTCGAGGACCTTGGAGTCGAGTTCACCGTGCTGATCTTGCTGCTGCTTGCAAGGATGGGAGCCATCGAGCAGACGCAGCCAGCGCTGGGGAGGGTACTCGCGAATCCCCCGCAGCAAGGACCCTCCGCGCTCAGAGTCGCGGTCATCTTCGAGCGCCTGCATCGGCTGGATGAGGCCCGTGCGCTGTTGAGTCGGCTCGAGTACAACGATCCCAGTACCGAAGCAGTTCCCGAGAGGCTGCTTTTATCGGCCGCGCTCGCCGAGAGAGCCGGTCAGCACGAGGAAGCTTACGGGCAACTGGCGCAGGCGCTAGAGAGCGAGCAGGAGTTCATCCACCGGCACCATCGCCTGTTTCCGTTTGCCCGGGTGTGTGACGCGCTCGGGCGCTACGAAGAGGCGTACGCCGCAGCCGAGGAGGCGCACCGCTCGCAGCTTCAGTACCTCGAGCTCGCAACCGGGGAAACGGCAGTCGAGAACTTAGTGTTCTGGTCGGCCAGCTCGAGCGGATGCGACCCGCAGGATGTCGCTACCTGGGCGAACGAGAAGGGACCTTCGATCGAAGACAGTCCGATCTTCATCGTGGGTTTTCCCCGCTCCGGAACGACGCTGTTGGAGCAGGTGCTGGACGCGCACCCGGGGCTTAAGTCCATGGACGAGCAGGCGTTAGTATCGAGGGCCGTGAACGAAGTCGCGGCGCGCGGTATCGGCTATCCCGCCGAGCTCGGCAGACTGAGCGCGCAGGACCTGGATGAGATGCGCGCGCGCTACTTCGAGCGTGCACGCAAGCGCTCGGGGCTGCAGCCGGGCCAGCGTCTGGTGGACAAGAACCCGCTGAACCTTACTCTGCTGCCGATGATGCGGCGGTTGTTTCCGCAGGCGAGCATCATTCTCGCCATTCGTCATCCGTGCGATACGCTCTTGAGCTGCTTCCTGCAGCACTTCGGCTCACCGGGGCTCGCGGTCGCGTGCCGCGATCTGACGACGCTCGCCCGGAGCTACTCCCGCGCCTACGGCTACTGGTATGAGCAGTGGCCGCTGCTGCGCCCTTCGAGCTACGAGCTACGCTACGAATCACTCACCACGGACTTCGCCGTGGAGGTGCGCAAGCTCGCCGCATTTCTGCAGTTACCCTGGCACGAGGCGATGCTCGCTCCCGGGAAGCACGCGCGGGAGAAGGGATTCATCAGCACGCCGAGCTACGCGCAGGTCACCGAGCCGGTCAGCAGCCGCTCCGTGGGCCGGTGGACGCACTACCAGCGGCACTTCGCCGAGGCGTTGGCCATTCTCGCGCCCTGGATCGAGCGCTGGGGCTACTAAAAAAGACGGCGGGCTTGCGCCCGCCGTCGTGCCATCAAAAGCTCCCTGAGCGCCTTAGAAGTCGACCGTCAGGTTCGCGAACAGGTAGCGTCCGCTGGTGTCGTACACCCCTGGGTAGGTGTTGGCTGATGCCTGGGTGTTGTTGCCCGCCGTAAACAGGGTGATCGCCACCGGATCCTTGTCGGCTACGTTGTTGCAGCCGACCCGTAGGGTCCAGTTGCGCCAGACGTAGGACGCGCGCAGATCGATGTAGCTCATCGTCGGGAGGCGTGTGTCGGGGTTTGGGAAACCCGGGATGTAATCCGGTTGCCCCGGGGTGTCGATCGTGTTGGTGACCGCTCCGTAGTAACGCCACGTCGCCCCGAAACTAAGCCCCTTGGCCGGCGTATCCCAGTCGACGGGCACCACCATACGCCAGGTCGGCGTGGCCGGCGAGCAGGAGGGTCCGAAATGGCCGGCGCAGTCGTAGGGTGACGGGTTCGGGCCTCCCGGGGTGAAGTAGAGATGCAGAAGGTAAGTGCCAACCAGGCGCGCGCGCAGCGCTCCCGCGCTCCCTATGCCCTGATTCCAGCCGACGCCCACATCGACCGATTTGTTTTCCTCGCCGCCAGTATTGACCAGCGGATCGATCACGTAGCCCGACGAGTTCGACCACAACGAACCAAGGTTGTTGCGATGGATGCCCGGTGAATAGGCAGGCGGGTTCGGCGAGCACCAGAACGGGCTGCCGGTGGCGATGCACTCGGCCTGGATGAAGTTGGAACCATAGGAAGAAACGAGATTCGTGATCTTGATGTCGGAGTAGTCGACCGACATGTTGAAGCGCGGCAGGAACGTTGGCGTGAACACAATGCCCACAGTGGTGGTCTTGCCGGTTTCGGGCTGCAGGTTCGGATTGCCGCCGATCTGCCCGTTGTACTGGCTCGCGGGCGATGCTGCCGCGGGGTATTGAGCCGCCGTAAGCCCGGTTTGGGCGCACTGCGCGGCCGAGAAACCTGTCCTCCCGGCGCAGAGATCGGTACTGCCATCCAGAGCGACGTACGTGGGCTTGCCGAGCTCCGCGGCGTTGGGGGCGCGTACCGCCTGGTTGACGCTGCCGCGCAAGCGGACATCCTTGATGGGCGCCCAGGTCAGACCGATCTTCCAGGTGTTCGTGTCGAAGCCGCTGGTGTAGCTCGAGTAGCGGTAACCGCCCTCGAGGTCGAGCACCTGGGCTCCCGGGAGATTGCGCATCAGCGGCATGCGCGCCTCCACGAACCCCTCCCAGACGTGGTAGCCAGCTGAGTAGCCGATGGTCGGCGATCCGATACCGGCGAGGTCTGCCGAGATGAGTTCCTCATCCGGGGAGAAGCTGATGGTCTCCTGGCGGTACTCGGCACCTAGCACCAGCTTCAGGCCGTCATCAGCGGTTGGCAGCTTCACCCCCGCATGGGTCAGGTCGCCATCGACGAAGCTAGTCCAGATCTGCTCCGATCCGAAGCCCTGTAACAGTCCAGGCACGGAGAAGTAAGGAATCGCGTTGGCGGCGCTCGGGCCGGCCGGATTAAAGATGTTCCACGGAATGCAGCCCGCATTGCCGCTGCGGCAAACGACCGTGCCGTTTGGCCCCGGCACGGCGAGCAGCGCGTCCTGCATGAGTCTCGAGGAGGTATCGTCGTTGTGGTAGTCGGTGACCCGCACCACGCTGTAAGTCAAGGACGTATCATAGTTCCAGTCCGCGCTGATCTCGCCCTTCAAGCCGAACACGCCGCGCCAGGTGGTGTGGGTGTACTGGTCTTCGCGTGGGCCGCCTTCGACGTTGCGCCGTGCCATGACCAGCTGGATGTCGCCGTTCGGCAGGCGGTACTGAGGGTAGGGGCTGCCCGGAGCGCAGAGTGTGTTGAACTCACTCGCCGTCAGGTACGGGTTCATCCCCGCGTTGCCGTAGGCGCCGATACCGCAGTTGACGGTCCAGGTACCGTCTCTTTGTCCGTTTGCCGGACTGATGGAGGGACCGCTTCCGAAGAACATGCCCGCGGGTCCGTAGTTGCCCTGGGTCTGGTCGTCCATGAACATGAACTCCATGTACGCTTCCGCGTGCTCGTTCATCTTGAGGTTGCCGAACATTCCGGCGGTGTAGCGCTGATCGGAGCGCTGAAGATAGAAATAGTTCGCGAAGTTGAAGTGGTTGTACTGCTTCACGAGATCCCCGGCCGCATCAATCTGGGACGAGGCAGACAAGTTAGCTGTTTTGATGACGGCCGGCGCCGAGTTGCTCGAGCCGGCGCAGCTCCACACTGTTGGGCTGACAGTAAACGACAGTCCGCACGCGGAGTGATCGCGATGACTCGCAGCAACTTGGTTCTGGCGCTGATAGCCGAGGTAGCCTTCGAAGTGCCCCCTGCCGTCGGCGAAGCTATCGCCGAGGATGACCGTCAGGCTCTTGTTCGCGCCGTCAAAGTTTTTGCCGGTGACGGGGGCGAAACCCGCCGACTCGAAGATAGGAGCCAGCCAGGTTTCATGGTTGTCGTGTTGATAGGCTCCAACATTGGCATCGATGCGGAGGCCATCGAAGTGCGTGTTCATGATGAAGTTCACGACGCCCGCGACCGCATCCGCGCCGTAGGTCGAGGCAGCGCCGCCCGTGAGCACGTCCACGCGGTCGATCAGCGCGACCGGAATCTGGTTGACATCCGCCGCCCCCGCGCCTTCCAGGTTGACGATGCTGGCGCCGCCGCCGGTGGGGTCGCCGCCGATCACACGCCGCCCGTTGATGAGGACGAGGGTGCGGGCTGAGCCGAGACCGCGCAGGTCTATGTTGGCGACACCGCTCGTGCCCATTGAGAGTCCGGAGTTCTGGTCGGCGACCACTTGCGGGAGAGCGTTGAGCACGTCCTCGACTCGCGTGACGCCGGTCTCCTTGAACGCATCACCGGACACTGTGGTGACGGGACTGATGCCCTCGAGATTGGGTGAGGTGATGCGTGATCCGGTAACCACGACCTCCGCGACCGCCGGTGTGGCTTCGGCCGCCGCCGGAGCCGCCTGCGCCTGCGCGGGCGAGGAGTGCGTCATGAAGCCCGCGACCGTGCTCCCGCCCAAAAGCGCGGTGCGCACCGCTCGCCTGAGGATCTGGTTGTTTCCCGTGTTCATGTTTCTAGTAACTCCCCGAAGTTGATACGGCTAAAGCTCCGCCGGCTGAATCTGCCGGCGATCCCGCTATGGTTTGACCAATTGCTTGGGTGCTGTGCTTTTCGCAACAGCTCAGAGTAGTTCTTGCTCCCCCAGCAGCCTGCACTGCTTCCTATTGGCCGCGACCCTATATGATTTTGCAAAAACCTACAATACAAATGGCATCCGAATACGTTGCTTGTTGGCAACAAATCATGCGGGCCGCACAGTCGAAACTCAGTCCAAAGAGAACCAGAGTTCGACACTCGGGCAATTTTGCACCGCCCGCCAGGCAATGAGATTCGGATCCTGCGCGGCGAAAGCACGCCGGGCGTCATCCTTTCCCGCGCCGGCGACGACGAAGAGCAACCTCTCGATGCGGATGAGAAAGTCCGGGGTGACGCTCACCGCTGACATCCCGTCCGGACGCTGCACGGCGATCGCCAGTCGGCCGCGCGCGCGCACGAGATCGGCGGGATTGAAGAGCGAGGCCGTGTGCCCGTCCGCGCCAAGCCCCAGGAGCCCGAGCGTGACGGGGACGCCCGCCTCGAGAAGCGCGCGGAGCTGCTTTCCATAATCTGCCGCAGCCACCTCGAGAGGCAGTTCGGTACGTACCCGCAGCAGGGAAGCAGCGGGCAGCGCGAGCGCATCGAGCACCGGTTGTGATTGGTGATAGTTGCTCGCCGGGGAGTCCGCGGGCACGTAACGCTCGTCGGAAAAAAGGACCCGCAGCCGCGCATCGTGCGGCGGGGGGGAGTCGGCAAGCCTGCGGTACGCCGCGAGCGGAGTCGTGCCGCCCGAGAGCATGAGGGCCGTGGGGCCGCTTGCCCCGATGCTCTGCCCGAGCCGCGCGGCGAGCGCCGCGTCGAGCGCCTCGCGCGAGGCAAAACGACGCGTGCCGAGGGTGCTCACAAGATACTCGCTTAGCCGCTGCGAGGCCGCTCGCCCACCTGCGCGCGCACCTCGAATACCTGCCGGCCGCGTATGCCGCGCAGCACGATGGCCGTGCCGGGTTTATGGCTCGCGATGCGTCCGAGCGCATCCTGAGCGTTGAGCGGCGCCGAGCCATCGATCGCGACCAAGAGGTCGCCCGGCAGTAGTCCCGCCTGTTGCGCGGGGCTGCCGACGTAGAGATTCTCGATGAGCACGCCGCCGCGGGCGAGACCGAGCTGCCGGGCCTGCTCATCCGAGAGGTCCTC
>DASPTE010000145.1:0-11525 GCA_035623585.1 Steroidobacteraceae bacterium
GCTCGAGGCCCTGCTGCGCTCGGGGAGTCTGGACGGCCTCGGTGCGAACCGCGCAACGCTCATGGACCGGCTCCCCGGCGCGATGCACCTTGGGGATCAGAACACACGCGCCAAGGCCGCAGGGCAAAACGATCTCTTCGGGCTCGCCAACGATGAGCGCGCGAGCGCGGCGCCCGCGCCCGTGCGCGCCCCGCTGCCGGAGTGGAGCGAGGCGGTGAGGCTTGCCGGGGAGCGCGAGACGCTCGGTCTTTATCTCACCGGACATCCCCTCGGTCGTTTCGAAGCCTCTCTCGCGCGCTTCGTGTCGCATCGGATCGGGGATCTGGTGAGCGATCGCCCGGTTGCCGGCTTCGAGTCCGGGCGCTTTGGCCTTGGCAAGCCGGTCACGGTTGCCGGTCTCATCGACGAGGTGAAAAAACGCGGGCCGCGCGTGGTGCTGACGCTCGATGACCGCACCGGACGCATCGAAGTTATGTTGTTCGAGGAAACCTACTACAAACACCGCGAACTCATCGCCAAGGACGCACTCGTGCTCGTCGAGGGGACGCTGCGCTTCGATGAATTCAGTGATGCGTGGCGGCTCTCGGCGCGTCGGATCAGTGAGCTCGACAAGGCGCACGAGGAGGAGGCGCGACGACTCGTGATCCGCTGCACACCCGCCGACACTGCGACCGGTGCCGCGGGCACTGCCACCGCCGCGAGCGGCGTCTTCCTCGAGCGGCTTGCGGCGATCCTGACGCCCTGGCGCCCCGGGCCCTGTCCGGTCACCATCGAGTACACCGCGAACTCGGCGAGTGGCGCGCTCACGCTCGGCCCCGAGTGGACCGTGCGCGCGAGCCGCGAGCTCCTCGAACAGCTCGAGCGGCTCGTCGGGAGCGGCGCCGTGGAGGTTGTGTATGCGCCCCCCGCTGCCGCCCCCGCTGCATCATTTTCGGCTGACGGCCGCTGAGTTGGGGTAGGCTCACGGCCATGGCTGTCGCGTTTCTCGATTTCGAACAACCGATCGCCGAGCTCGAAGCGAAGATCGAAGAGCTGCGGCACGTGGGTTCCGACTCCGAAGTCAACATTCAGGATGAGATTGGCAGGCTCCAGGCGAAGAGCCGTCAGCTCACGATGAGCATTTTCTCGAACCTCACGCCCTGGCAGATCACACAACTCGCACGCCACCCACACCGCCCCTACACGCTCGACTACGTCAACGCGATCTGCAGCGAGTTCAACGAGCTGCACGGCGATCGCATGTACGCCGACGATGGCGCCATCGTCGGCGGGCTCGCCCGCATCGATGGGCACGCGGTCATGATCATCGGTCACCAGAAGGGCCGCGACACCAAGGAGCGCGTGCGGCGCAACTACGGCATGCCAAAGCCCGAGGGCTACCGCAAGGCGCTGCGCCTCATGCGGCTCGCCGAGCGCTTCGGCCTCCCGCTGGTGACGTTCGTCGACACACAGGGCGCTTATCCCGGGGTCGGTGCCGAGGAGCGCGGGCAGAGCGAGGCGATCGGGCGCAACCTCTTCGAGATGTCGGTGCTGCGCATCCCGATCGTTACCGTGGTCACGGGCGAGGGCGGCTCGGGGGGCGCACTCGGCATCGGCGTGTGCGATCGCCTCCTCATGCTGCAGTACAGTACCTACTCGGTGATATCGCCCGAGGGCTGCGCCTCGATCCTCTGGAAGAGTCAGGACAAGAAGGAACAGGCGGCCGAGGCACTCAATCTGACCGCCGAGCGGTTGCTGAAACTCGGCCTCGTCGATGAGGTTATAGAGGAGCCACTCGGGGGCGCACACCGCGACCCCGTGGCAGTGGCCGCGAGCCTCAAGTCCGCGCTCCTGCGTCATCTCGGCGAGCTCGAGGCCATGCCGCGCGATGAGCTGCGCGCAAAACGCGCCCAGAAGATCGCAAGCTTCGGCGTCTTTGCCGAAAACGCTGCCTAGACGTCGACATCGCGGACCGCGCATCGGGCTGCCTCATCCAGCCCTCGGCTCAACCGATTCGATCTGAGCTCATTGCGTTTCGCGCGGCGGCATCCTCCTAAATAAGTACCGGCGGATCTGCTGAATTCACCCGCGCGCTACCTCGCCCGAGGACTGTGTGCGCGTCGTGCCCTCACTAGACTTCCTCCCCATAGGCACAAACCGGGAGGTGTCTTATGGAATTCTTCCTCATCGATTCAACGCTCGCACTCGCGACGCTCGTCGGCTATGTGGTGCTTCTTGTCCTCTCGCGACTGAATGCGCTCGGGGTGGCGTCGGAGCGCATCGCATGGCGCCCCGAGGCCCGCTCCGCGCGTACACGCGAGGTTAGGCCGAGAGGAGGCAGGAAACTTGCGACGGCTCGCCCCCAGCCGACGGACCTGCCGGCGCCGAATCCGCGACAGATCATCCATCTGCGCTGAGATGTCTTTCGTCCGGCTCTTCACCGCCAACCGAATGCTGACAGAGGAGCGTGACTCCGGCCGGCGCGATCGCGCGCGCCGCGCCGGAGACCACCTCGCGCCCCTTGCGGCTCGCGCCGCTCGGTCGGTGCGTTTGCACCCCTGCCTGGGCGCTCCGACGCGCACTGCGCTCCCGCGGCGCTAGAATCGCCGAACGCCCAGCGTCCAGGCCTGACCTGGATGGGCGAGATCTATTGAAGCTCCAACACTAGAGACCTCCCCGGCCGGCGCGCACCCCCGCGATAGCGAGGGCTTTGGCCCCGCGTGGCTCGCTGCGCGCCTGGCAGAGCTCCTGCCCGGTTATCCCAACCTGGCGCTCTGCGTCGCCTTCAGCGGGGGGGTCGATTCCACAGCGCTCCTGGCCGCACTCGCCCAGGCCGGGCAGCGGCCGCGGCGGCTGCGGGCGCTGCATATCGACCACCGCCTGCACCCGCACTCGGGGCGCTGGAGTGGGCACTGCAGGCGCCTCGCGCGCACGCTCGGCGTGCCGTTTGAGGTGCGCACCGCGCGGGTCGAACGCACCAAGGGCGAATCACTCGAGGCCGCCGCGCGCAAGGCACGTTACGGGCTCTTCGCGGCAGCTCTCGCGCCGGGCGAGGCGCTGCTCACCGCGCATCAGCAGGACGATCAGCTCGAGACCGTGCTGCTTCAGCTTCTGCGCGGCGCGGGCATCGCGGGACTTGCGGCAATGCCTGCCATCGCGCCCTTCGCGCAGGGGCTCCTGGTGCGACCACTCCTCGAGGTGCAGCGGGAAGAGTTGAGCGCGTGGGTGCGCTCGCAGGGCCTGCGTTGGGTCGAAGACGACACGAACGCGCAAGTGCACCTCGATCGCAACTACCTGCGCGCGAAGGTGCTGCCGGCGATCCGCGCGCGCTGGCCGGGAGCTGCGGCGACCGTAGCGCGCGCGGCGCGCCACGCCGCGCAGGCGCAGCGCCTGCTTGATCTTCTCGGTGCCGCCGATGCCGCGCGCGCGAGCGATGGGGCCGCCCTCTCGGCACCGGTGCTGCGGGGCCTGAGCCCGGACCGCCGGCGCAACGCGCTGCGGTACTGGATTGGCGCGAGCGGGTATCTCGCCCCGCCGGCGAGTCGCCTCGAGGAGATCGCGGGCCCTTTCCTCGCCGCGCGCGCCGACCGTCAGCCGCTCGTGCGCTGGGCAGGGGCTAGGCTCGAGCGTGAAGGCGATCGGCTCGTGCTGTCGGCCGGGGCGGGGGTACCCGCGCGCGTACCAGCTGGGCATCGAGAGGCCGATGCCGAGGAACTCAGCTGGCGCTGGCGTGAGGGGCACGCCCTGCGCTCGCGCTTTGGCACGCTCCTCGTCAAAAGCGATGCCCGAGGGCCGATCGACCTCGATGCGCTGCCGCCTGTGCTGAGCGTGCGGTCGCGCCGCGGCGGCGAGCGGCTGCGTGCCGTGCGCGGTGGGCCCCACCGGGCGCTCAAGCGCTTCCTGCAGGAGGCGCGTGTGCCGGCGGCCCGGCGCGCAGAACTGCCGCTTCTTTTCGCGGGCGAGCGGCTGATCGCCGCGGCCGATCTGTGGCTCGATGAGTCGGTGCGCTCAAGCGCTACGAGCCGGCGGCGCGCTCGCCTCATCTGGCGTGCGTCGTCCGAGGGCGACAGCCGCGCGGCCCCTCGCCGCTGAGGAGATGTGCTAATCTTGTGGCCCGTCGTCGCTGCCACCATTACTTCCGGCAGCGGCCTCAGACGACGGGAAATTCCCTGGCCTTACATATGACGCGTTTCGTATTCGTCACCGGTGGTGTCGTGTCCTCATTGGGCAAGGGGATCGCTTCGGCCTCGCTCGGCGCCATACTCGAAGCGCGCGGTCTCAAGGTGGCGATGGTCAAGCTCGACCCCTACATCAACGTCGACCCGGGCACCATGAGCCCGTTTCAGCACGGGGAGGTGTTCGTCACCCAGGACGGCACCGAGACCGATCTCGATCTCGGTCACTACGAGCGCTTCGTGCGCACCACCACCGGACGCAACAGCAATTTCACCACTGGACGCATCTACGAGCGCGTGATCGCCAAGGAGCGCCGCGGCGATTACCTCGGCGCCACCGTGCAGGTGATCCCGCACATCACCGATGAGATCAAGCGCAGCATCAAGCTCGGTGCGGACGGCGCCGATGTGTGTATGGTGGAGATCGGCGGCACGGTCGGTGACATCGAATCGCTCCCCTTCCTCGAGGCGATCCGACAGCTCGGCGTTGAGCTCGGTCGCAACAACTGCGTCTACATGCACCTCACGCTCGTGCCGGTCGTCGGCGGGTCGAGCGAGGTCAAAACCAAGCCGACGCAGCACTCGGTGAAGGAGCTGCGCGGCATCGGCATCCAGCCGGATGTGCTTCTCTGCCGCTGCAAGCACTCCCTTCCCGAGGAGCAGCGGCGCAAGATCGCGCTCTTCACCAACGTCGAGGAGCGCGCGGTCATCTCCGCAGTGGATGCGGACGACATCTATAAGATCCCGATCCTGCTGCACGAGCAGGGGCTCGATGACATCGTCGTCGACAAGCTGCGCCTCGAGGTGCCATCGACCGATCTCGCCGATTGGCGCCAGGTGGTGAGCGCCAAGGCGAACCCGGACGGGCAGGTCGATATCGCCATGGTTGGCAAGTACGTGCAGATGCGCGACTCCTATCTCTCGCTCCATGAGGCGCTGATGCACGGCGGCTTAAAGAGCCGCACCCGCGTCAACATTCACTACGTCGAATCGACCGATATCGAGCAGCACGGCACGCACGCACTGCGCGGGGTCGATGCGGTACTCGTGCCCGGGGGGTTCGGCGAGCGTGGCATCGAGGGCAAGATCCAGGCGGTGCGCTACGCGCGCGAGCGCGGCGTGCCTTACCTCGGCATCTGTCTCGGGATGCAGGTCGCGATCGTGGAATACGGCCGCCACGTGCTCGGCCTCGAGCAAGCCAACAGCACCGAGTTCAACCGCGCGACCCCGCACCCGGTGATTGCGCTCATCTCGGAGTGGCAGGATCAGATGCATGGCGTTCAGACGCGCGACGAGAGTTCCGCCAAGGGCGGCACCATGCGCCTTGGCGGCCAGGAGGTGTTGCTCGCTGCTGGCACGCGCGCCCGCGACATCTATGGCCGCGATTCGATCGTCGAACGGCACCGCCACCGCTACGAGTTCAACAACACCTATCTCGATCGCTACCGCCAGTCGGGCCTGCGCTTCTCCGGGTTCTCCCGCGATGGGCTGGTGGAAGTGATCGAACTGCCGAACCATCCCTGGTTCGTCGCGACGCAGTTCCACCCCGAGTTCACCTCCACCCCGCGCGATGGCCATCCGCTCTTTGCGGGCTTCATCCGCGCCGCGCGCGCCCAGCGCGCCTCCCAGCTGCCGCAGGCGGCGGGGGCCTGAGCCGCTCGCGAGCGCGGCACATCGCCGGCAAGGTATCGGCACCTCATGCAGCTCGCCGGACATGAAGTCGGCTCGCGTGAGCCCTTCTTTCTGATCGCAGGTCCTTGCGTGATCGAAAGTCCCGCGCTCACCGAGGAGATCGCCGGGCGGCTGAAAGAGATTACGACCGAGCTCGGCATCCCCTACGTGTTCAAGGCCTCCTACGACAAGGCCAACCGCTCCTCGCGAGAGAGCTTCAGGGGGCTCGGCATTGAGAGCGGGCTCAAGATTCTCGGCGAGGTGCGCCGCAAAGTCGGAGTTCCGGTACTCACGGACGTGCACGAGGACACCCCGCTCGCTGAGGTCGCGGCGGTGGTCGACGTGCTGCAGACGCCGGCCTTCCTGTGCCGGCAGACGAATTTCATCCTCAACACGGCCTCCCAGGGCAAACCGGTCAACATCAAGAAGGGTCAGTTCCTCTCGCCCTGGGAAATGCAGAACGTGGTCGACAAGGCGCGCTCGACCGGGAACGAGCGCATCATGGTCTGCGAACGCGGCTTCAGCTTCGGCTACAACAATCTCGTCTCCGACATGCGCTCGCTCTCGATCCTGCGCACGACCGGCTGCCCCGTGGTATTCGATGCCACGCACTCGGTGCAGCTGCCGGGGGGCAAGGGCTCGGCCTCGGGCGGTGAGCGCGAGTTCATTCCGGTGCTCGCGCGCGCCGCGGTGGCCGCCGGCGTCGCCGGGATCTTCATGGAGACGCATCCGAAACCCGAGGAAGCACTCTCGGACGGGCCCAACGCCTGGCCGCTCGCGCGCATGAAGCCGCTCCTTGAGACGCTGCGCGAGCTCGATCGGGCCGTGAAGAGCGTACCCTACGAAGAGTCACTACTGCCCTGAGCACGGGCGCAGCGCCCGCCTGAGCGGCAAACGCTCGCCGGAGAACAGCAATGAGTCTGATCCAGGACATCCGCGCCCGGGAGATTCTCGACTCACGCGGTAATCCCACCGTCGAAGCGGACGTCATCCTCGATTCGGGCACGCTCGGGCGTGCCGCAGTGCCCTCGGGCGCATCCACCGGCACGCGCGAGGCCGTCGAGCTGCGCGATGGCGACGCCAAGCGCTACGGGGGCAAAGGCGTACTGAAGGCCGTGCAACACGTCAACGGCGTGCTCAAGAAGGCGCTCGTCGGTCGCGACGCGCGCGATCAGGCGGGGATCGATCGGCAGATGATCGAGCTCGATGGCACGGACAACAAGGGTCGCCTCGGCGCCAACGCCATCCTCGGCGTCTCGCTCGCCACCGCGCACGCGGCCGCAAACGATGCCGGCGTGCCCCTTTACCGCTATCTCGCTCAGCTGATCGGCGGGGCGCCCGAACCCGTAATGCCCGTGCCGATGATGAACATCATCAACGGGGGCGCGCACGCCGACAACAGCCTCGATATCCAGGAGTTCCTGATCCTTCCGGTCGGCGCGCCGAACTTCCACGAGGCGCTGCGCTATGGGGCGGAGATCTTCCAGACGCTCAAGAAACTCCTCGCCGCACGCAAGCTCGCGACCGCGGTCGGGGATGAAGGTGGCTTCGCGCCCAATCTCGAATCGAACGAGGCGGCGCTCGGGCTCATCCTGGAAGCGATCGAGCGGGCGGGGTACCGGCCGGGGCGCGAGGTGTATCTCGGTCTCGATGTGGCGAGCAGCGAATTCTTCCGCAACGGCCGCTATGAGCTCGATTCCGAGAAGAAGAGCTATTCGCCCGCGGAGTTCACCGCATACCTGAGCAGTCTCGCCGCCAAGTATCCGATCGTCAGCATCGAGGACGGCATGAGCGAGGAGGACTGGGACGGCTGGTCGCAGCTCACGCGCGCGCTCGGGAGGAAGCTGCAACTCGTCGGCGATGATGTCTTCGTCACCAACACCAAGATCCTGCAGCGTGCGATCGATGAGAAGATCGCTAACGCCATTCTCATCAAGCCCAACCAGATCGGTACGCTCACCGAGACACTCGCCGCGATCGACATGGCCACGAAGGCGCACTATGCGTCCGTGGTGTCGCACCGCTCCGGGGAGACCGAGGACAGCACGATTGCCGACATCGCGGTGGCGAGCGCAGCCTCCCAGATCAAGACCGGCTCGCTCTCGCGCTCGGACCGGGTCGGCAAGTACAACCGCCTGCTGCGGATCGAGGCTGAAATCCCCAACGTCCGCTATGCGGGGCGTGAGGCGTTTCCGGTCAAGATCTGAACCGCACGCCGGAGGCACACATGGCGAGTGAATTTCCGGTGGTGTTTGCGCTCTACCCGCGTATCACGCAGCTTGATTTCACCGGCCCCTGGGAAGTGTTTACGCGCCTTCCGGGTGCGCGGGTGGTGCTCGCGAGCACCGCCGGCGGCGAAGTCAGCGCCGACGGCGGCTTGGTCTTCGCCAATGTGCGCGCGCTCGCCTCGATCGAGGAATGCGCGCTCCTTTGCGTGCCGGGCGGTTTCGGCTGCGCCGCGGCGATGGACGATCCCGCTTACCTCGAAGCGCTGCGCCGCCTCGCTGCCCGCTCGCGCTACGTCACCTCGGTATGCACGGGGTCGCTGCTTCTTGGCGCGGCGGGACTCCTGCGCGGTAAGCGGGCCGCCTGTCACTGGGCGTTCCGCGAACTGCTGCCCCTCTTCGGCGCCACACCGGACGGCGCGCGCGTGGTGCGCGATGGCAATGTGATTACGGGCGGTGGGGTCACGGCGGGAATCGACCTGGCGCTGACCGTCGTCGCCGAGATCGCGGGCCGCGAGGCCGCCGAAGCGATCCAACTCGCGATTGAATACGCGCCCGAGCCGCCTTTCGCCACGGGGCGTCCGGAAGGGGCGCGTGCCGAAGTGATTGCCGCCGTGCGCCGGCGGATCGATGGGATCTGGCCGGAGCGGTTGGCCGCCGCGACTCGCGCGGGCGCCGCTCTCACTCAGCGCTCGCCCGGCTGAGTCGCGGCTCGTGCGCCGCGAAGGTGCGACACTTCGCGCGCAGGCGCCCTCTGCTATGCTCTCGCGCCAATGAAGTGGTTCGCCGCAGCGCTCGCGGTCGTCGTCGTTCTCCTGCAATACCGGATATGGCTCTCCCCTGACGGAGTGCGCGAAGTCGACCGTCTCGAACGGGCGGTCGCGGCGCAGCGTGCGGAGAACGAGCAACTCGCCGAACGCAATCAACAGCTCGCCGCCGAAGTGCGCGACCTGAAGACCGGAATGGAGGCGCTCGAGGAGCGCGCCCGGAGTGACCTTGGCATGATCGCGCGCGGCGAGACGTTCTATCAGGTCGTCCCTCCGCGCCCGGCCGAAGCGCAGCACACCGCGACCCGCACAGCTGCTGCGGCCCACTGAAGCGGCGCACGCCCGGAAGCCCAAGCGATGCGTTACTGGCTCGTCATGCCGGCTGCGGGCGCGGGGCGACGCTTCGGTGCCGAGCGCCCCAAGCAGTACGCGCCGCTTCTCGGACGCACGGTCATCGAGTGGGCACTCGCTCCCTTCCTCGCCGATGCGCGCTGCGCGCAGATCGTCATCGCACTCGCAGCCGAGGACGTCTCATGGCAGGAGGTTGCGGGGCGGCTCGCGACAGCGGCCGGGCGGATCAGGACGGTTGTGGGTGGCGCCGAGCGCAGCCTATCGGTGCGACGCGCGCTCGGGGCGCTCGAGGGGCATGCCGCAGCCGGGGACTGGGTGCTGGTGCACGATGCAGCACGGCCCTGTCTTGCGCAGTCCGATCTCGAGAGCCTGATTTCGGATCTCGGCACACACCCCCTCGGGGGCCTCCTTGCAACCCCACTCGCCGACACCTTGAAACAGGCATCCCCGGGCGCTGATCCCGAGGTCGCTCAGACGCTCGAGCGCGCCGGGCTCTACCGCGCGCTCACTCCGCAGATGTTCCGCTTCGGGCAGCTGTGCGCGGCGCTCGATGCGGCGCATGCGGCTTCGCGCTTCCCCACCGATGAGGCCCAGGCGCTCGAGTGGCGCGGCGCGCGGCCGCGGCTCGTCACCGGACTCGCGACAAACGTCAAAGTCACGACCGCCGCAGACCTCGTGATTGCTGCGGGCGTACTGCAAGCGAGGCACGCGTGAGTGCGCGCAAAGGAGCGCCGATGCGTATCGGCTCGGGGATCGACGTCCATGCCTTTGGAGCTGGAGATTTCGTTATTTTGGGCGGGGTCCGCATCCCTCACACCCGGGGCATCCTCGCGCACTCCGACGGCGATGTGCTCCTGCACGCGCTCTGCGATGCGCTGCTCGGAGCGGGCGGTCTCGGCGACATCGGCCAGCATTTCAGGGATAGCGATCCGAAGTGGCGCGGCGCGGACAGCCGGCAGTTTGTGACCATGGTGCTCGCAATGCTGCGCACGGAGCGCCTGGCAGTCGTCAACGCCGACCTGACACTGCTTGCCGAGGCCCCAAGGATCGGTCCCTATCGGGAGGCGATGCGGCGGCAGATCGCCGAGCTCCTCGAGGTCGATCCCTCGTGCGTCAACATCAAGGCGACCACCACCGAGGGACTCGGCTTTCTCGGACGCGGCGAGGGAATTGCGGCACAGGCGGTTGTGCTTCTGCGCGTCGCCGCTCCCCAAAGAGCTCGCAGGCGCCGCGCGCGCGCCGCCCGTTAGCTGCGTGGGAGGCTCGCAAGGAGATCCCCGACGCGCCCGCTCCAGCTGCACCGCTCGCGCAGCCGGCTCTGGGTTGCCGCATCGATCGGCGGCGCTTCGAGTGCGGCACGCGTTGGGGTATCCGGGTCGGGTTCATAGAAGGCGTAGGTCGAGACCAGAGACGCGTCATCGCCGAGCTCGGCGGTGGCGGCGTTGCGCGAGGTCACGACCCGACACCCGGCGCAGAGCGCCGTGACGACGCGGTCATTGAAGCCGTCATCCCAGTTGGGAGCAAAGTCGAGGAGCACCTTGTAGTGCCCGAAGAGCGCGGGCAAGGTCGCATGCCCGATGCGCGCGTTGTTGTAGTGGGTCTCCGGGCGCTCGCCAAATACTTCCTGCCAGCCGACGCCGACGAAATCGGCGGGCAGCGACAGTGCCCGGACGACGCTCAGACGGCGGCGGCGTTTCTCGAGGGCGTCCACGGCGGTGAGAAAGCGCACGACCGGTGCGGTGAAGAGCTCGCGCGAGGGGATCCCGAGAAAATCGCGCACGGTAGTGGCGACGTTCGAGCCGTGCTCGCTTCTTGTGAGCGCCTCGATGAGGGCCGCCTGCCGCGCAGGCGACAATCCGAAGGGATCGGTCGCGGCGATAGTGTCGGGGAGCGTCTCGTGGCCGGGCAGCACGAGCTCCTTGCCGATGTTGCCGACGATCAGCACCCGCGGCGAGCGATTCTCCGAGTGCCCGGTGTTTGCGGAGCCCTGCGTGAAGGGGCGCGAATCGGCGCCGAAGGAGAAGTAGTGGCTGCGGCCGCCATCGAGCTCGCGCACGAGCTCCAGGTAGGAGCGGTCCGGGAAGAGCAGATGGTGACGGGGCGAGCTGGCGGCGCGCTCGAAGTACGCCCGGGTGACGGCCCCCTGGCGGGCAAAATCGTAGATGATCGGGTCGAGCACCCAGAAGAAACACTTGCCGGTGAAATAGTCGAAGAGAAACTGATCGCCGCGCCGGGTGGAGAGCGCTTTGGCGCCGATGAAATACACCTGATCGAACCTGCGCGCCTTGATGAAGGGGAGCCGCAGCTTATTGAGGCGGTTCGAAAGATTGATGATGGTCGCACGCACCCCATTCGCC
>DASPTE010000159.1:0-4525 GCA_035623585.1 Steroidobacteraceae bacterium
AGCTCACACCCGCGGCGCGCAAGGTCGCCGCGGGAGCTGCAGAGACGACGCCGGTGGTGGCGGTGACCAATCTCGTGCGAAGCCTCAAGCTCCTCAAAGAGGCGGGCCTCTGGGTGGTGGGAGCGGACGCCACCGCTGAGAAGAGCGCGGATGCAGTTGACCTCAAGGGCTCCGTAGCGCTCGTGCTCGGCGCCGAGGGGGCCGGACTGCGGCAGCTCACGCGGCAGAACTGCGACTTCCTGGTGCGACTGCCGCAGCTCGGCGCTGTGGAAAGTCTCAATGTATCGGTGGCCGCCGGTATGCTTCTCTATGAGGCCGCACGCCAGCGCGGCAGCTGGCAACGGCAGGAGTGACATCCGTGGACTTTGAATTCAGCCGGAAGACGAAAGAGTACCTCGGGCGCCTCGGCGCCTTCATGGATACGCATGTGTATCCGAACGAGCAGCGCTACCGCGAGGAGCTCGACCGTGGCGGCCGCTGGGAGGAGCCGCCGCTCATCGGCGAGCTGCAGCAGAAGGCGCGGGCGCAGGGGCTGTGGAACCTGTTCCTGCCCGATTCGACTCATGGTGCCGGGCTCAGCAACCTCGAGTACGCGCCGCTTTGCGAAGTGATGGGACGCGTCGTCTGGTCACCGGAGGTTTTCAACTGCGCCGCCCCCGACACCGGCAACATGGAGACGCTCGAGCGTTACGCCACGCCCGAGCAGAAAAAGCAGTGGCTCGAACCGCTCCTCGAAGGGAAGATCCGCTCGGCCTTCGCCATGACCGAGCCGCGCGTCGCTTCGAGCGATGCCACCAACATCGAGAGCTCGATCGTCCGCGACGGAGACTCTTATGTGATCAACGGCCGCAAGTGGTGGACGTCGGGGGCGGGGAGTGCGCGCTGTCGCCTGTTCATCTTCATGGGCAAGACCGACCCCGGCGCACACCGGCACCGCCAGCAGTCGATGATCCTGGTGCCGCGCGAGACGCCCGGCATCACGATATTGAGGAACCTGCCGGTGTTCGGCTACGACGATGCGCCGCACGGGCACATGGAGATCGACTTCCGCGATGTGCGCGTGCCGGTCGCGAACCTCCTGCTCGGCGAGGGGCGGGGCTTTGAGATCGCGCAGGGGCGCTTGGGTCCCGGGCGCATTCATCACGCGATGCGTCTCATCGGCGTCGCCGAGCGCGCGCTCGAGAAAATGTGTCGCCGCGTCAAGGCGCGCACCGCTTTCGGACGGCCGATCGCCGAGCAGTCGGTGACGCTCGAGCGCATCGCGGAGTCGCGCATCCGCATCGATCAGGCGCGGCTGCTCGTGTACAAGGCCGCATACCTCATGGACACGGTCGGCAACAAGGCGGCGCGCGCCGAGATCGCCATGATCAAGATCGCCGCCGCCGATGCCGCCTGCCAGGTGACCGACTGGGCGATCCAGGCGCACGGCGCGGCGGGCGTTTGCGACGACTTCGAGCTGGCGAAGGCCTACGCGCACGCGCGCACCATCCGTCTCGCCGATGGGCCCGACGAGGTACACCGCAACCAGATCGGCAAGCTCGAGCTCGAAAAGCACTCCTGACATGCCGGGGCAGGAATTCGCGGGCACCATGCCGGTCCCGGACCGGCAGCGCTTCGATGAGGCGGCGCTCGCGCGTTACCTGAGCGCTCAGGTCGCGGGCTTCCAGGGCCCGCTCACGGTCGAGATGTTCCGCGGCGGCCAGTCGAACCCGACCTTCCTCCTCACCGCCGGCAATGGTGCGCACTACGTCCTGCGCCGCAAGCCCGCCGGCCAGCTGCTGCCCTCGGCGCACGCAGTCGACCGCGAGTTCCGCATCACGCGCGCGCTCTTCGGGCATGGGGTACCGGTGGCCGAGCCGATCTGTCTGTGCGAGGACGAGAGCGTCATCGGCACGATGTTCTACGTCATGAGCTACGTCCACGGACGGAACTTCTGGGACCCGCGGCTTCCCGGGTTGACACGGCAAGAGCGCGCCGCGATCTACGACGAGATGAATCGCGTGCTGGTGGCGTTGCACACCGCGGACTTCGCCGGCCTGGGGCTCGCCGACTACGGCAAGCCCGGCAACTACTTCGCCCGTCAGATCGCGCGCTGGAGCAAGCAGTACCGTGCGTCCCAGACCGGGCCCATCGAGGCGATGGAGAAGCTCCTCGCCTGGCTGCCGGCCAACATTCCGCCGGGCGACGAAACCACGCTGGTGCACGGCGACTATCGCATCGACAACATGATCTTCGCGCCCGATCAGCCGCGGATGCTCGCGGTCGTCGATTGGGAGCTCTCGACGCTTGGGCACCCGCTCGCTGACTTCTCCTATCACGTGATGCTCTGGCGGGTCGGCGCGGGCGAAATCCCGGGACTGAAGGGCGTCGACCTGGCGGCCCTCGGGATACCCACCGAGGCGGAGTACGTCGCCGCCTACTGCCGACGCACCGCTCGCGCGCCCATCGAGCCGCGCGTCTGGGAGTTCTGCATGGCCTACAACCTGTTCCGCATCGCCTGCATCCGCCAGGGCATCATGAAGCGCGTCCTCGAGGGGACCGCGGCGAGCCGTCATGCGCGCGAGGCGGGGGAGCGCGCCCGCGAGACGGCGGAACTTGGCTGGCAGCAGGTTGAGGAGCGTCTCGGAGGCTGAGCTCTCGAGCGGGGGGCGCCGGATCGCGCGCGCACTCCTCAATATATGTGGGCTGGGACGGCCGCTCGAGCACCGAGGGCTGCCGGTCGCAAGTCCTTGATCCAATGACTCGATCGAAGTCCTTGATCGGCAAGCGCCTGGGGCGTGCGGCGGCATTGCGGCAGGGGTGCGCTTTGAGTATGCTTCGCGCCCCTTTTTAACCGAAAGGGGCGTCCGAGCGGGCCAGTGCCCGACGACGTTACTCCTTGCCGCACTGGCGAAGCCTTAACCGCCGGGCGGCTCAACCCGTAAGGAGACCGACAGATGAGGCATTACGAAATCGTTTTTCTCGTGCATCCCGATCAGAGCGAGCAGGTGCCCGCCATGATCGAGCGCTACAAGGGCATGATCGCCGCCGGCGGCGGCCACGTGCATCGCCTGGAGGACTGGGGCCGGCGCCAGCTCGCCTATCCGCTCGCCAAGGTGCACAAGGCCCACTACGTGCTCATGAACATCGAGACCGACCAGAAGACGCTGGATGAGCTCACTGGCGCCTTCCGCTTCAGCGATGCGGTGTTGCGCCACCTGGTCGTGAACATGGACTCCGCCGTGACCGAGCCCTCGCCGATGGCCAAGGCCGCGGACGAGGAGGGCGAGGGCGGCAGCCGCCGGCGCGAGCGCGCCCGCGAGGAGTCGGCCCCGGGCGAGGACGACGACAATTCCGCGTCGGACAACGCCTGAATTCGCCGTCCCGCGCTCAGGCAAAGCACAGTACACTGCAACCAATCCTGAGGATCTGATCCATGGCAATGTCCAGAGGACACGGTGGGGGCGGCGGCAGCCGCTTCTCACGACGCAAGAAGTTCTGCCGCTTCACCGCCGAGGGCGTGAAGCAGATCGACTACAAGGATCTCGCCACGCTCAAGGGCTACGTCACCGAGACGGGCAAGATCGTTCCGAGCCGCATCACCGGCACCAAGTCCTTCTACCAGCGGCAGCTGGCGGTCGCGATCAAGCGCGCGCGCTTCCTCGCGCTGCTGCCGTACACCGACCAGCACTAAGGGGCGCAGTCGATGCAAGTCATCCTGCTTCAGAAGGTTGCCAACCTCGGCAACATCGGCGACCGCGTCAAGGTGCGCTCGGGCTACGGGCGTAATTTCCTCCTGCCCCAGGGCAAGGCGACGCTGGCGACTCCGGAGAACGTCGCGCGCTTCGAGGCGCGACGCGCCGAGCTCGAGAAGGCGGCACGCGAGCATCTGCAGTCCGCGAGCGAGCGCGCCGAGGCCATGAAGGAGTTCAAGCTCACCATTCCTGCCAAGGCGGGCACGGAAGGCAAGCTGTTCGGCTCGATCGGCACCGCCGACATCGCCGAGGCCTGCACCAAGGCGGGCTTCAAGATCGAGCGCAGCGAAGTGCGTCTTCCGAGCGGGCCGCTGCGCACGCTCGGCGAGCACCAGGTCAGCCTGCACCTGCACGCCGACGTCGACGTACCGCTGGCGGTAGCGATCGTCCCCGAAGAGTAGCTCCCGGGACAAGCGATGGCCGGTTCCGCCAAGGCGCGTGATTCGGGCTCGGTCGCACTGTTTGACGCGCCCGCTCCGCCGCACTCGGTCGAGGCCGAGCAGGCGGTGCTCGGGGGTCTGCTCATCGATCCCGTGTCCTGGGACCAGGTCGCGGACGTCGTGCGGCAGGAAGACTTCTACCGTCCCGATCATCAGCTGATCTTCAGCGCGATCGCCGGCATCGCCGGCGAGGGTAAGCCCGCGGACGTCGTCACGGTCTCGGGCTTCCTCGAGCGCAACGGGCTGCTCGAGAAGGCGGGCGGACTCGCTTACCTGAGCTCCATCGCGCGCGATACGCCGACCGCGGCGAACGCGCGCGCCTACGCGCAGATCGTGCGCGAGCGCTCGCTC
>DASPTE010000003.1:0-7959 GCA_035623585.1 Steroidobacteraceae bacterium
CGGAGAGCCTCTTGAAGCGCTTCGCCGGCCTGAAGGACAGCGGCACCGTGCTCCCAGGCCATGGAGGACTCATGGACCGCGTTGATAGTCTCACGGGAGCTGTGCCCGTCTGGCTTCTCGGTATCCGGCTCCTCGGGGTGAACGCATGATCGGCGTCGCCGTCCTCGGTTCAACGGGCAAGGTGGGCGAGTACACACTCGATGTCCTCGCGCGCCATCCCGATCGGTTCCGCTTAGTTGCGATCGCCGCGCACCGCAACGCCGCCAAGCTCGCCGAGCAGGTGCTCGCCTGGCGGCCCGCATACGCAGCGCTTGCCGACGAGAGCGCAGCGGCGGAGTTACGGACGCTCCTCGCCGGCCGAGCTCCCAACACCCGCCTCCTTGCAGGCGCCGAGGCACTCGAGGAGATCGCAGTCGCTGGGGAAGTCAACGCCGTCATGGCGGCGATCGTCGGAGCCGCCGGACTGCGCTCGACGCTTGCGGCGGCGCGCGCGGGCAAGCGGCTGCTGCTCGCCAACAAGGAATCGCTGGTCATGGCCGGCCCGCTGCTGGTGGCCGCCATCGAGCGCGCCGGGGCGACGCTGCTGCCGATCGACAGCGAGCACAACGCGATCTTCCAGTGTCTGCCGCGCGGCACGAGAACCGGCGTCACCCCGCCAGGACTGCGGCGCATCCTCCTGACGGCCTCCGGGGGACCCTTCCGCGACACCCCGCGCGAGGCACTCGATGGCGTCACTCCGGAGGCGGCCTGTGCGCATCCGAACTGGGTCATGGGACGCAAGATCTCGGTCGATTCCGCAACACTTATGAACAAGGGACTCGAGCTCATCGAAGCGTGCCTGCTCTTTGGGCTCAAGCCCGCACAGGTCGAGATCCTTGTTCACCCCCAGAGCATCGTGCATTCGCTCGTCGAGTACCTCGATGGCTCGATGCTCGCGCAGCTCTCCTCCCCTGACATGCGCACGCCGATCGCCCACGCCCTCGGGTGGCCCGAGCGCATCGACTCGGGGGTTGAGCCGCTCGATCTGCTCAAGGCGGGCCGGCTCGATTTCCGCTCGCCCGACACCGAGAAATTCCGTTGTCTCGCGCTTGCGCAGGAGGCGGCGCGCGCCGGGGGACTCTCCCCCGTGGTGCTCAACGCCGCCAACGAGGTCGCGGTCCAGGCCTTCCTCGAGCGCCGATTGAACTTTCCAGGCATCGCCGCGGTCATTGAAGCGGTAGTAGAGAGGGGCCCGGGGGGAGCGATCGGCGGGCTGGATGATGTCCTCGCCGCCGATGCCGAAAGCCGAAGTCGCGCGCGTGAGCGAATCGGTGGCACTGCAACTAACGCGGCGGTAAGAGGCGCTCACGCATGAGTCTCATCTGGTACCTGGTGTGGTTCGTGATCGCCGTCGGCTTGCTGGTGACGGTGCATGAGTTCGGCCACTTCTGGGTGGCGCGGCGCCTGGGCTTCAAGGTGCTGCGCTTCTCGGTGGGGTTCGGAAAACCGCTGTTCACCTGGATCGGGGGCGCCGACAAGGTCGAATACGTGATCGCCGCCATTCCGCTCGGCGGCTACGTGAAACTTCTCGACGAGCGCGAAGGGCCGGTCGCCCCTCAAGATCTGCCGCGCTCGTATACGCGCCGCCCGCCCTGGCAGCGCATCCTCGTCCTCCTCGCCGGCCCCGCCAGCAACATCCTGTTCGCGGTGCTCGTGCTCTGGGGCATGTTGTGGGTGAACGGAGTCACCGAGCTCAGACCCAAGGTGGGCGAGGTGACGGCGGACTCGGTCGCCGCACGCGCGGGACTGCACTCGGGGGATGAGATCGGAAGCGTCAACGGCGTGACCGTGACCGGACAGCGCGAGGTGCTCTTCGGGCTCCTCGATGCCATGAGCTCGGGCGGGGATGTGGACCTTGGCGTGCGCGACAGCAACGGCGAGCTGCGCGATGTGAAAATGAGCGTGCCGGATGCGCGCGAGCGGCGCCGTCTCACCGAGCCGACTGAGCTCTTTCGCGGTCTCGGGTTTCAGTTCTGGACGCCGCCGCTCCCTGCGGTGCTCGGGCAGGTGCTGCCCGATGGCCCGGCGGCGCGCGCGGGGCTTGCCGCGGGCGATCGCGTCATCGCCATCAATTCAGTGCCGATGAACGATTTCCGCGAGATCGTCACCTACATCAGCGCCCGTCCCGGGGAGCGCGTCACGATCGAGTACAGCCGCGGCGGCGTCACCCATGAGACCCAAGTCGATGTGGCGAGCGAGCAGGTCGAGGGCAAGCGCATCGGCCGCATCCGCGTCACCCAGCCCCCGTTCAAGGGCTATCCCGACAGCATGCTGATTCACACCGAACTCAGTCCCACTGCCGCACTCGGCCGCGCGAACGCGGAAGCCTGGAACATGACGGTGCTGCAGGGGCGGCTCTTCTGGCGCATGGTGCTCGGGCGAGTGTCGCTGAAGAACCTGAGCGGCCCGCTTTCGATCGCCGAGTTCGCCGGCGACTCCGCTGAGGCCGGGGTCGCCTCGTTCCTCGGCTTCCTGGTGCTGATCTCGCTCTCGCTCGGGTTTCTCAACCTGTTGCCGATCCCGATCCTGGACGGCGGTCAGATCGTCTTCCAGATCGTGGAGTGGCTTAAGGGCAGTCCGCTCTCGGAGCGGGCGCAGGCTGTCGGGCAGCAGGTTGGTATCGCCCTGCTCATCGTCCTGATGGGTGTCGCGCTCTACAACGACATTGCGCGTCAGTTCAGTTGACCGCGCCGTAAAAGGGGGCCACGAGGGGCCTCGTGCGAACGCTGAAGGCGGAAGCGTCTTCGGTCCTCGAATAGTGCAACAAACGTAAGGGCTGCAAGCGCGCCGCACGGCGCGAAAAAGGGGTCAGGGGTGGTTGGAGCATGAGGAGGCATGTTGCCTTCGCCGCGCTGGCGCTCGTTGCGCGCTGCGCGCTCACGCTCGCGCAGCCCGTACCCCCGCCCGCCACCGCGGGAGCGGCGGATTTCACCGTCGGTGACATCCGCGTCGAGGGTTTGCAGCGCGTGTCCGAGGGCACGGTCTACAACTACCTCCCGGTAAACATCGGCGATCACCTGAACGCGCAGCGCATCCGCGAGGCGATCCGTGCGCTCTACGCGACCGGCTTCTTCCGCGACGTGCAGATGCGGCGCGATGGCAACACGCTCGTGGTGGTTGTGCTCGAGCGGCCCTCGATCGAGAGCTTCGAGATCACGGGCAACAAGGACATAAAGACCGAGGATTTGCAGAAATCACTCCGCAACGTCGGCCTCGCCACCGGCAAGACTTTCGACCGCTCAGTGCTCGAGGACGTCACCCAGTACCTCACCGATCAGTACTTCGCGCGCGGCAAGTACGGCGTCGTCATCGACTCCAAGGTGGAGGAGGAGCCCGGCAACCGCGTCAAGATCAAGATCGACATCAAGGAGGGTAATCGCGCGCGCATTCGCGAGATCAATCTCGTCGGGGCCACCAAGTACACGCAGAAGGAAATCCAGAACTCCCTCGAGCTGAAAACACCGAACTGGCTCTCCTGGTACAAGCAGGACGATCGCTATTCGCGCGAATCGCTCCAGGGGGACCTGGAGAAGCTCCGTAACTTCTACATGGATCGCGGCTACGCGAACTTCCAGATCGAATCCACCCAGGTGGCGATCGCACCCGATAAGGAAGACATCTTCATCACGGTCAATATCGACGAGGGCCAGATTTATAAGGTGTCGCAGATCAAGATCGCGGGCACCTTCGTCGTGCCCCAGCGGGAGCTCGAGGAGCTGCTGCTCATTCACCCGGGCGACACCTTCAACCGCAAACTCATCACCTCATCGCAGGAGCTGATGCAGAACCGCATGGGGCGCGATGGCTACGCCTTCGCCAAGGTCGAGCCGGTGCCGACCGCCGACAACGTGCATCACACGGTATCGCTCACCTTCTTCGTCGACCCGGGGAACCGCGTCTACGTACGCAACATCAGCTTCTCGGGCGCGAACCGCATCAACGATGAGGTGCTGCGGCGCGAGATGCGCCAGCTCGAGGGCGGATGGCTCTCGAACACCGCGCTCGAGCGCTCGAAGCAGCGCATCCAGCGCCTGCCGTACGTGAAGAGCGTCGAGTCGGAGACGACGCCGGTCGCGGGCTCCCCGGACATGGTGGACGTCAACTACAAGATCGAGGAGGGCCCCGCCTCACAGCTCTCGGGCGGTATCGGCTACTCGCAAACCTATCGCTTCCAGATCAACGCGAGCTATGCGGACTCGGACTTCCTTGGCACCGGGCAGCGCGTCGCCGTGAATCTCAACGGCGGCGCCTTCAGCAAGGTCTACAACCTCTCCTGGACCGACCCCTACACGAGCATCGACAACGTGCAGCGCACGATCTCGCTCACCTATAGCGACGTCACCCAGTTCGTGTCCTCGTCCTCGAACTTCTCGTCGGCGACTTTGAGCCTCGGGCCCACCTGGGCCTACCCGATCACGGAATTCATGTACCTGCGCGCCGGCTTCGCTTTCAATTCCTCGGAGCTTCTCACCAACTCCCAGACGAGCGCGCTACAGGCACAGGAGTGGGTGCAGTCGAACGGTCATCCCTACGCCCGCCTCGCGCACGACGATGCGACCAACAACTACTACCTTTTCTACGGCACGAACTTCAGGAACGTCGAGCTGGTCGCGGGTTGGGACTGGGATACGCGTAACCGCACGCTCTTCGCCGACCGCGGCATGCGCCAGAGCATCTCGCTCTCTGTCACCACCCCCGGGAGCGACGTCAACTACTGGATCGCTGGCTACCAGTTCCTCAAGTACGTGCCCCTCACCCACGGCTTCACGTTCTCCTTCCTCGAGGGCGTCGACTACGGCGAGCCACTTGACCACTCGACCGCGATTCCCCCGTACCGCCAGTTCTTTGGCGGCGGACCGAATTCCGTACGCGGCTTCTACGAAAGCCGCCTGGGACCTAAGGATCAGTTCGGTAACCCCTACGGGGGGAACCTGCGCGTCACCAGCCAGAACGAGCTCATCCTGCCGATGCCGTCGAAGTTTGCGCAGACCGCGCGTGTGAGCCTCTTCTACGACATCGGCGGCGTCTTCCAGACCGGCAACTTCCCGCAGTTCTACGGTCCCGACCAGGTGACGCCCAACTACTACCACTTCTGTTTCACCTGCCTCAAGCGCGGGGTAGGCATCGCGGTGCAGTGGCTCGCCCCGCTCGGGCTCTTCCGCTTCAGCCTCGGGCTCCCGCTCAATGCTCAGCATGGCAATGGCATCACGACCTGGGGTGATGAGACGCAGGTGTTCCAGTTCTCGGTCGGCAATGCGTTCTGAGGACGCGTCCTGCGGGGAGACTTGTCACGAAGTGTCGCCAGAGGGGCGCCTTGTACGCGATACTATGCGGTTTCGAGCCGGACCCGGATGGGTCCGGCGCCCACAAACACTTACAAACGAGGTAGGTATCTCCGTGAAGCGTTCGAGCGGTAGCAAGTTGGCGGCGTGGATGGTGGCGGCGGGCATGGCGCTCGTGGCGTTTCCCGTGTTGGCCGCGGAGGGCAAGATCGCGGTGGTCTATTTCGAGCGGCTCGCCGAGGAGTCCCCTCAGGGCAAGGCCATGCTCGAGTCGATGCGCGCCGAGTTTGCGCCGCGGCAACGCACGCTCCAGGCCCAGGAGCAGGCGCTCAAGGCGAAGCAGGAGAAGCTGCAGAAGGACGCCGCGACCATGTCCGAGGATCAGCGGGCGCGCGCCGACAAGGAGCTGCGCGATGGGGCACGCGAATTCGAGCGCGCACGCGGGGAGTTCCAGGACGATGTCACCGCGCGGCGCAACGAGGAGATGTCGCGCCTGCAGCGCACGCTCATCGATGAGGTGCGTACCTACGCCAAGGCGCAGAACTATGACATCGTGCTGAGCGGCGAGACGGTGATCTACGCGACCGGCGCCTACGACATCACCCCGCAGGTGCTCTCGGCACTGCAGGCGCGCAGCGGCGCCGCCGCGACGCCAAAACCCGCGCCCGCACCGAGCAAGACGCCCTGACGCTGCGCGCGGCGCGCCACGGCGCCGCGGCGGCGAGACTTCCGTATGTCGCTGTCGCTCGGAGAACTCGCGGTACGCTTCGGCTGTGAACTGCGCGGCGATCCGGAGGCACGCGTCGAGCACGTCGCCACTTTGGCGAACGCCGATGAGCGCGCGGTGAGTTTCCTCGCCAACCCGCGCTACCGTCCGCAGCTCGCGCAAACGCGCGCCGCCGCGGTCGTGCTCGTGCCGAAGGCGGCGGACGGGTGCCCGACGGCGGCGCTGCTCGCCGAAAACCCCTACGCCACGTACGCGCGGATCGCGACGCTGTTGCATCCCGCGCCCGCGGTGGTCCCCGGGGTGCACCCGAGCGCACTCATCGCCCCCGGCGCGCGGGTTGACCCGAGCGCGCAAATCGGCCCCTTCTGCACGATTGCCGAGAACGTCGTTATCGGGGCGCGCAGCCTCATCGGCCCACACTCGATCCTCGCCGAGGGCGTGCAGCTCGCTGAGGACGTGCGGCTCGTCGCGCGCGTGACTCTTGCCGCACGCGTCACGATCGGCGCCCGCACCATCATTCATCCGGGCGTCGTGATCGGTGGCGATGGCTTTGGCTTCGCGCCCGAGCGCGGCACCTGGGTCAAGGTGCCGCAGGTCGGCAGCGTGCGGGTGGGCGCCGATGTCGAGATCGGCGCCAACACCACGATCGACCGTGGCGCCATCGACGACACCGTCATCGAAGAGGGCGTGAAGCTCGACAATCTCATCATGATCGCTCACAACGTGCGCATCGGCGCACATACCGTGATCGCCGGCTGCACCGGAGTTTCGGGCAGCGCGACGATCGGCAAACGCTGCATGATCGGCGGTGGTGCGGGCTTTGCCGGCCACATCACGGTCGCCGATGATGTGGTCGTCACCGGCTACTCGATGATCACGCACTCGGTGCCGCGCGCCGGCGTATACTCAAGTGGCATCCCCTTTGAGGACAATCGCACCTGGCGCCGCATGGTCGCGCGCTTCAGGCGTGGCGAGCAGCTCGAGCGGCGCGTAAAAAATCTCGAGCGCGCCGCCGGGGTCGCTGCGGCGGAGGAAGAGCCCGATCCGGAAACCGATGCCGGGCAGGAAGATGAAGGGACATGACTGAGCCGGTGCAACTCGACATCGGTGCGATCCTCGAACGGCTGCCGCACCGCTACCCGTTACTCCTCGTCGATCGCGTGCTCGAGTGCCGTCCCGGCGAGAGCATCCGCGGCGTGAAGAATGTCACCTACAACGAACCGTATTTTCCCGGGCATTTCCCGGCGCGGCCGGTGATGCCCGGAGTCTTGATCATCGAGGCGCTGGCGCAGATCGCAGGGATCCTGTGTTTCGTGACCGCGAATGTCTTTCCCAACGCCGACACGCGCCTCTACCTGGTCGGCATCGACAAGGCACGCTTTCGCCGACCGGTGGTGCCTGGCGATCAGCTCTTGCTGAACGCGCAGCTCGAGCGCTCGCTCAAGGGCATCTGGAAGTTCGCGACCCATGCCGAGGTCGACGGGCACGAAGTCGCGCACGCGGAGATCATGGCGGCGCCGGAGACCAACCCTTGATCGATCCGCGCGCCATCATCGCGAAGGACGCCGAACTCGCCCCCGATGTCAGTGTCGGTCCCTTCGCCGTCATCGGCGCGCAGGTGCGCATCGGCCCGCGCAGCGTCGTCGGCCCGCACGCTGTGATCGAGGGACCGACCGCGATCGGCGCCGACAATCACATCTTCCAGTTCGCCTCGATCGGCGCTGCTCCTCAGGACAAGAAGTACAAGGGCGAGCCGACGCGCCTTGAGATCGGCGATCGCAACGTCTTCCGTGAGTTCACCACGGTCAGCCGCGGCACCACCCACGATAAGGGCGTAACAAGCATCGGCAACGACAACCTCTTCATGGCCACCTCGCACGTCGCGCACGACTGCGTGATCGGCAATCAAAC
>DASPTE010000013.1:0-12627 GCA_035623585.1 Steroidobacteraceae bacterium
CTTTGACCTGCCGCGGCTCGGGATCGGTTATCGATTCGCCGGAGTGGTCTCGGGATGGCGCCTTGTGATCGGCGATCCGTTCTAGCGTCAAAGCCGCGCCACACCCGTAAACGCGGTCACGCGCGGCGCGTTAGCATCTCATCCGGCGGACACCAACCCCTGTTTTCTGACCCTCCGCCCGTCTGAGGTCTGCTCATGCAGAAGAGATTGATCCGCACCTGCAGCGTCGTTCCCTTGCTTGCGGCTCTCGCCGCGTGCGGGCCCTACGTCAAGTCGGACGTGAACAAGAATCTCATCGGCAGCGTTCATTGCGGCACATTCGCCTGGGTGGGATCGTTCCGCGGCGACAGTCCGCTGCGCAGCGGCATCGCGAACCCCCTCAACGAGAGCCGCTTGCGCGCCGCCATCGCCGCGCATCTCGGGCCATACGGCATTCAGCCCCCGGGCACCGCAGCGGATTGTCTGGTCGGCTACGGCATCGGCTCGACTTACGTCGTGGACGCGGCCTGGCCCTATGGATACCCCTATGGATATCCCTATGGCCCGGGTTGGTATGGCTGGGGACCGTACGTTTATCGCGAGGGCATCATTGCCGTCGATCTCTACGACGCGCGCAGCGGCCAGCCGCTCTGGCATGCCTCAGCCGATCAGAGCCTGTACGGCGTGAGCGACGGCGAGGCCGAGAAGCGTATCAACGCGGCCGTGGCCGCAATCTTCACCAAGTACCCCGGCTAAGCCGAGGCTTGCTTGTCCCGCGGCGCAGCGCGGGGCAAGATCGGTCCGTGGCTCCCTTCGGGCTCGGGCTCGTCTTTTTCAATGTGCTGCTCGATCAGCTCGGCGTGCCCGTGCCCGCCATCCCGACGCTGGTTGTGGCCGGTGCACTCGCTGCGGGCGGTCGACTGCCGCTCCTGACCCTGATCGGGGTCGCGGTGCTCGCGTCCTTCATCGCCGACTGTAGCTGGTATTTTGCCGGCCGCCGCTACGGCGGCGGCGTTATGAAACTCGTGTGCCGCATCTCGCTGACACCCGATATCTGCGTGGGTCAGGCGCAGGCGAGCTTCGAGCGGCATGGTGCGAAGCTCATCCTGGTCGCCAAGTTCATACCCGGCGTCTCGATGATTACCCCACCGCTCGCCGGAGCGATGCACATGCCGATGGGACGCTTCGCCGCGCTCTCGGTCGCGAGCGCGCTGCTTTGGGTGGGGGCGGCGTTGCTCGGCGGCGTGCTGCTCAGGGAGGAGGTCGAGTGGGTACTGCCTCACCTCGGTGAAGTCGGCAAGGCGGCGCTCGTGGTCCTCTCGTTTGGGTTCGCTGCCTACATCGCCTACAAGTGGTGGCAGCGCCGGCGCTACTACAGCGCGCTCGACATGGCCCGGATTACGGTTGCCGAACTCTATGAGCTCATGCAGTGCGATCCTCCGCCCGTCATCGTGGACGTTCGCTCCTCGACCGCCGAGTCGCTCGAACGGAAACGCATTCCCGGCTCCCTGCACTTCCCACTGCAGGAGTTCCCACGGCACATCGGCAAATTGCCGCGCGAGCGCGAGATCGTTCTTTACTGCAGCTGCCCGCACGAGGCCTCGGCGGCGCAGGCGGCGCTGCTTCTGATGAGCAGCGGATTCAGGCGCGTGCGCCCGTTGGGCGGTGGCCTCGACGCCTGGATCGCAGCCGGTTACGCCATCGAGGAGATTCCCGCGAGCGAGTTCCGCGCCAACACGCCCGCACTCGCCGCGTAGCTCCCCTCCAACCGCAACGTCGTCACGGAAGCCCGACGCGCGGGCGAAAACCGTAACCCCAGGCCGTGTGCAGTGTGAGCGCGGCCTTCCCGGCCCGCGTCAGTTGCACATCTTCCAGCGGTTCGATGCGCACGAACCGTGGCGTCGCGAGTTGCAGCCAGTCCTTGCGCGCACCATCGGCGATGATGAGCAGCGTGCGGCCGCGCCAGGGCTGCTCGTCGTAGAGGAAGCCGAACTCGCGGGCATCGGACGACAGGCACAACACGGGTACCTCATCCCCGCCGAGCGCATAGCTGACCTTGCCGGCGTCGATCCAACTGACTGTGGCGACGACCAAGTCCGGATCTTGTGCCCGGTGCCGCGCGACCGGGTACTTGAGCTCACGCCAGTCAAGAAAGTCGAGCGTCGGATCCGCTCCTGCAAGGGCGGGAATCTTCTCATCGAGCCAGCCGGTTCGGGCCTGAGTGACTCCAAGGGCGATTACCGAGACGAGAAGCGCGGCACTCGCGAAGGCAATCCCGCGCACGAGGCGTGGACGCTGCGCGGCAATCGCTGCAAGCCACGACCCAAGGAGAGGCAAGCCAAACAGCCAACCGATCGCCGGCCAGTGGGGCAGCACCGTGGTCCATAGCCCCGCGAGCGCAAAGAACATGATCGCTGGCGCGCTCAGCCACACGAAGAGCCAAGTGGCTTCATCGCGCGGTCCGCCCCGCATGGCGCGGACAAGCACGTAGAGTAGCGCGAGGGCGCTCCATGGAAGCAGGTACAACAACTGCCCCGCGAAGTCGACCGCCGCCCGCCCGAGGCTCAACCCGGCAGGTCTCGCGCGGCCACCCTGGAATGCGAACGAGGCCCACTCATGCGAGTGGTTCCAGATCAGAACCGGCAGGAAAAGGAGCACGATGAGAAAAGCTGCGAGCCAGGGCCCGCCCTCGCGCAGCCGACGCGGCCTGCAGGTCAGGAGGCAGAAGGCGAGCGAGAGGATCGTGAAGATCGCCAGATATTTCGAAAGCAGCGCAAGTCCCGCCGCAGCGCCGGCACCGAACCACCATGCGAGCGCCCGACGAGGCGGGGGCGGTGAGCTCATTGCGCGGACGAAGCAGTAGAGCGCGAGCAGCGCGAAGAACACCATCGGCCCGTCCGGAACGATTCCGCCGGCGGCGTTGAGTGTGAAGACGGGCGCGAGATTGAGCGCGAGCGCGGCCCAAACGCCAGCGGCCACGCCGTACACGAGAGCCGTCAGCCGGTACATAAGCCACGTCGAACCCGCAAAGAGCACGATATCGGGCACCCGCAATGCGAGAGACGCCTCCGTTCCAAGGAGCCGCGCCCACGCGCCGACGAGCCACACATGCAGCGGCGGATGATCGAAGTAGCTCAGCGCAAATCGCCGGCTGATCGCAACGCTGTAGGACTCATCGACGGAGAGCCCGAGCTGCGCGGCAAGTACCAGACGACAAAGCGCGCTGATCCCGATGAGGAGGAGTACGGCGCGCTCTGCGGATAAGCCGCCCGGAACGCTCGCTGCAGCGGCGCCGCGCGGCTCAATCCGCCCAGCACTCACCAAAGTCGCGCGCGGTGAGCGATCTCGGTGGAGTCCCGATTCAGGCGGTGCGCCGGGTGCGAGGCGGGATCGAGATAGCGGCGGATCTCTCTCCAGAGCGCGCTGTAAACGAGCGCCGCATCGCTCTTGGGCGTGTATGCCGGCAGTGGCGCGCGGCGCACGCTCATGCGCTCGATCTCGCTCGAGTACGGCACCTCGCTCTCGAGAATCATCGGGAACTGCTCGCGGGCACTCGCGATGAGCTCGGCATGCAGCGCGCGGCGCCGGTCGACCATCGAGAAGAACGGCAGGAGCTTCAGGTCACTCCAGCCCTCGTCGCGGATGAAGTCCTCGAGCTGCAGCAGCATGCGCAGCGAGAGCGGGGTCGGTACGACCGGCACGATCGCCACGTCCGCGGCACGCAGCACGTTCTCCGAAAGCAGCGAGATGCCCGCCGGCGTGTCGAGGAACAAGGTATCGTAAATCTCGTGCAGCGAGCGGCTCATGCGCAGCAGCCGCTCGGCCGGGTGGCGCCGCTCAGCGAGGTGCACCGGGAAGTTCCGGTAGGAAAAATCCGCAGGCAGGAGATCGAGGTCGGGGTAGCCGGTACTGAGTATCAGCTCGGGCAGCTCGCGCTTGCCGGCGAGCAGCTTCTTGGCCGAGGCGTGTTCGTGGGGCTCACCGCGCAGCGCGTAAGTGGCGCTCCCCTGCGAATCGAGATCCCAGATGAGTGTCGGGGAACCTGCCGCCGCGCACAGATAGGCGAGATTCACCGCAGTCGTGGTCTTGCCGACACCACCTTTGATGTTCGTGACCGCGATGATCCGCACCCGTCGAGCATACGCCTCCGCTCAGCAAAGTAAAAAACCTGCCGCCGTTTGGCGACGCCATCCCCAGGGGGGCCGATGGACGCCTTTTGGGAGCCTGGGCCGCTAGTCCGCGCGCGCGCGGAGCGCCGCGCGCACGCGGTTGCGCACGAGCACGCCGAGATGGCCGACGAGGAGAAGTGTGGCGGCGAAGAGCGAGGAGATGATCAATTCCATGATGATTGGTCCTTCGAGTCTGTCGGGCGCGCAGTCTACGCACGACCGGTTAACGATCCGTGAACCAACGCACCATATGAGGCCGCCGCGCGTCCCTAACAAGCGACAAAGCCTTCGTGGACAGCGGCGTCTCTGCCCTTAGAGAGAGACGGGCGCGCTTATGTCAGGCGATAGAGCCCGGTTTGCGCAGCATCTTGGCGATTTCGGCGACGTGCGCCTCTTCGGCCGCGATCTGCTGGCGCGCGTACTCCTCGAGCATGATGCTGCGGCCGGCTACGAGGCCGAGGAGCTTGCGATACTCGCTCAGTCCTTCCTGCTCGTGAGCGAGCGCCTCGCGCAGGATCTCGTCGACGTTGTGTTTGTGGGTCTCAAGCAGCGGCCCGATCTTGAGCGAGGGGTGAGTTCCGAGGCTCGTGATGTGTTCGCCCGCGAGCACCGAGTGCGCCTGCGCCTCATCTGCCTGGCCGCGCAGCCAAGCGACGATCGGAATGCGGTTGTGGCCGAAGATCATGAAGCTGTAGTGCAGATACCGGACGAGCCCTGCAAGTTCCAGCTCGAGAATGCGATTGAGGGTCGCGGCGATCTTGGTGGATTCGGTGCCACTGAGTTCAGCAGCCATTGGCGTTCTCCCTGGAGCAGCGCACGCTGATCGTAAACGCTGCGGTGGTGTATCGTACAACGGGGCTTGGTGCGGAGAGCGCTGCCATGAGCGGGTTTTACGACATTGCGGTCCGCACGATCGATGGCCGCGCGGATCTGCTTGGACCGCTACGCGGCAAGGTGACGCTCGCGGTCAACGTCGCGAGCCGCTGCGGCCTCACCCCGCAGTATGCCGGTCTCGAGCAGCTGCAACGCGAGCTTGCCGGGCAGAACTTCACCGTCATAGGTTTTCCCTGCAACCAGTTCGCGGCCCAGGAGCCGGGGAGCGAGGCGGAGATCGCCGCCTTCTGCGAAAGTACTTACGGAGTGAGTTTCCCACTGAGCGCCAAACTCGAAGTGAACGGTGCGAATCGCCATCCGCTCTACGAGTTCCTCACCTCTGCGGCGAGCGGCATAGCGGGCGACATCAACTGGAACTTCGAGAAATTCCTGATCGGCCGCGATGGTACGGTGCTCAAGCGCTACCCGCCCGAGACCAAGCCGGAGGACCGCGGCTTGATGCAGGACATTGCGGACGCGCTCTGAGGGGAAGCGGGCGCCATGCGCGAGTCTGATTTTGCGATTCTCGGAGCGGGTTCCATGGGCTCGATCGTCGGCGCCCACCTCGCCCGTGCGGGGCACAGGGTCGTCATGCTCGCCCGCGGCAAGCGGGCCGCCTACATCGAACAGCACGGCCTTACGATCCGCGGACTCGTGGAGTTCACGATGCCAGTGCGTGTCGTCGCCGATCCACGCGAATTTTCCGGCGCCGAGACGCTCATCGTCGCCATGAAGACGCCGGGGACCGCGGCGGCCCTCGCGGCGCTCACGCACGCCGACTTCGGCGTGACGCTTTCGATTCAAAACGGGCCGCTCAAGAACGAGCTGCTTGCGGAAGCATTCGGCGCCGAGCGGGTGCTCGGCGCGCTCGCCGACACGAGCGGCGAACTGCTCCCGGACGGTGCGGTGCTCTTCACACGCAACGTCAACATCTTCGTCGGCGAGCTTGCCGGCGGCGATAGCGCACGCGCCGAAAAGTTCGCGCGCACGCTCGATGCGAGCGGGGTGCGCGCCGCGGCGACGCGCGAGATCCTGACGCTCGAGTGGTCGAAATTCTGCGCCTGGATAGGCCTCATGGCGCTCTCGGTCACGACGCGGGCAGTGACCTGGAAATACCTGAGCGACCCGGACTCGGCGCTGCTGCTCGCACGACTCGTGCGCGAGATGGGAACCCTGGCGCGCGCGCTCGGCATCTCCCTCAGTGACCGCTCGATCCTACCCGCCGCGAGCATCTGCGCGGGCTCTGAAAGCGAGGCGGTGGCAATCGTCAGGCGCGCGGGAGAGGAGTTCCGCGCGAATGCCCCGCAGCATCGCATGTCTGCACTGCAGGACCTCGAGGCTCACCGCCCGCTCGAAGTCAACGAGACGCTCGGATACGCACAAGAGAAGGCCCGCGAGCGCGGCCTCGAGCTGCCGGTGCTCGAGTGCTTCGCGCGGCTGGTCGCGGCGATCGATCGTACCGATCGCACCGCGGGCATCTAACCCCCGCTCGTCAACCCACGGTACTCGAGGAGGGGGGCGATCTCGGGCGGGCCGCCGTAGAAGGCGCGGAACAGCTCATCGGGGTCCTGCGTGCGGCCGCGAGACAGGATCTTCCCCCGCAGTGCGGCCCCATTCTGCCGCGTGAGTCCACCGCGCTGGTGGAACCACTGTCCGGTATCGCGCGCGAGCACCTCGCTCCAGAGATAAGCGTAGTACTCGGCCGAGTAACCCCCCTGAAAGATGTGGGAGAAGTACGTCGAGTAATACCGTGGCGGCACCGGGGCGTAGTCGAGGCCGGATGCCTTGAGCGCCGCCTGTTCGAAGGCGCGAACGCCACTGGGGTCGGGCGCGGCGGCCGCGCTGATCTCGTACCAGGCCAAATCGAGAAACGCGGCGGCGAGGTATTCGGTCGCTGCGTAGCCCTGGTTGAAATTGTCCGCGGCCAACACCTTGGTGAGGAGTTCCGGCGGCATCGGCTGAGCGCTTTGGTAGTGGCGGGCGTAGTTAGCGACCACCGCGGGCTCGCGTGCCCACATCTCGTTGAACTGGGAGGGATACTCAACGAAGTCGCGCGGCACGTGGGTGCCTGAGAGCAGCGGATAGCGGACGTTGGAAAGCATCCCGTGCAGCGCGTGCCCAAACTCGTGGAACAACGCCCGCACCTCGTCGAAAGTGAGCAGCACCGGCTGTCCCGACTGGGGCTTGGGGATGTTCAGGTGGTTCTCGACCACCGGTTGCTGTTGCAGCAGTTTTGACTGGACAACGAGCGAGTCCATCCACGCCCCACCCTGCTTGTTGTCACGGGCGAAGAAATCTGCAAGAAAGAGCGCAAGCGGCCGACCGTCGGCGTCGAACACCTCGAACACGCGCACGTCAGGATGATAGACGTGCAGATCGTGCCGCTCGGTGAAGGTGAGTCCGTAGAGTCCGTGTGCTGCGAAGAACACTCCGTCCTTGAGGACGCGGTCGAGCTCAAAGTACGGCGCGACGCGCCCCTGATCGAAGTCGTAGCGCGCCTTGCGCACCTGCTCGGCGTAGAACGACCAGTCCCAGGGCGCAAGCGCGAAGGAGGGCGTACCCGAGGCGGCCGCCTGTTCATCGATCAGCTTCTGGATGTCGGCGGCCTCCGCGCGCGCCCGAGCGAGCGCGGCCGGAGCCACCTGGTCGATCATGGTGCGCACCGCCTGCGGGGTGCCCGCGGACTCGTCGGCGAGCTGATATGCGGCATGGCTTGAGTACCCAAGGAGCGCCGCGCGCTCCGCACGCAGCCGCACGAGCTGCGCGATGACGACCGTGTTGTCGGCATTACTCGCGACACCTCTTCCGATCGATGCGCGATAGATGCGCTCGCGCAGCGCGCGGTTCTTGAGTTGCGCGAGCACCGGCTGGGTGGTCGTGTTCTGGAGCGTGAGCAGGTATTTGCCGCTCATGCCGCGCGCGGCCGCAGCCTGTGCCGCAGCGCCTACCTGCACCGCGGAGAGCCCGTCGAGCTCGGCGACGTCATCGACCGCCACCGCACCATCGGCCGTGGCTTTGAGCACGTTCTGCTTGAAGCGCGTGGTGAGCGAGGAGATCTCCTTGTTGAGATCGCGCAGCCTCGCCTGATCGCTGGCGCTGAGCTCGGCGCCGGCGCGCACGAACATCGTGTGGTAGCGCAGGAGAAGCTCCTGTGACTCGCCATCGAGGTGCAGGCTCGAGCGCTTCCGATACAGCGCATCGACACGCGCCCAGAGCGCCGGATCGAGATAGATCGCATCCTTTTGCGCCGCGAGCTTTGGCGTCATCTCGGTGTCGAGCTTCTGCAGCTGGGCATTGGTATTGCAGGCGTTGAGGCTCGAAAAAACCGCCTCCACCCTGTTGAGGAGCTGTCCGGAGCGCTCGAGCGCGACGATCGTGTTGTCGAAGCTCGCAGGCTCGGGGTTGTGGGCGATGCGGGCCACCTCCTCGAGCTGCTCACGCATACCGGCCTCATACGCCGGCAGGTAGTCGCTCTCGCGAATGCGATCAAAGGGCGGGAGCGCGAAGGGCAGCGAGCTCGGGGCGGCGAACGGGTTATCGGCCATCGCGGAAGTCCTTGCAGTCTGTTCCCCGGTGCCGCCGAGCGCGCATACCTGCAGCGCGCACGCGGCGGCGATAATTCCGGGGTGCACAGTCCTCACAGTGGTGACCCTCTGGCAGCGCCCCGCGGCATCTTGCTGGCGTTAGGCCGCAGGGGGTGCGCAATGCTATCCTGCGCGACCTTTTAATGCGCGCCCGCCCCTCTTGCCACCCGTGCGCACCGCTTATCACGAAGGGTCTTCATGAGCATCGAGCCGAATCAGGTCGTCAGCATCTACTACACACTCCGCGATGAGACGGGTGCGGTGATCGACCGCTCGGCCCCCGCGCAGCCGCTGAGCTACCTGCACGGTCACGGGAATCTGGTGCCGGGACTCGAGCGCGAACTGACCGGCAAGAGCGCGGGCGACAAGCTTCGCGTGAAGGTCTCCGCGGCCGATGGCTACGGCGAGTACCAGCCGGACCTCGTGCAGCAGGTGCCGCGGCGCGCTCTCAAGGGCATTCGCGAACTCACGGTAGGGATGCGGCTCGAAGCGCAGACCCGCGACGGCGCGCGCATGCTGACCGTGAGCCGCATCGTCGGCGACATGGTGACGCTCGATGGCAATCACCCGCTCGCCGGAAAAACCCTGGACTTCGAGATCGAGATCGCCGCGGTGCGCGCGGCGACCGAAACCGAAATCGCCCACGGTCACGTGCACACCCCTGACAGTCACCACCACTGACGGGCCGCATCGCACGAGTCACCTCTCCGCTGCTTCGAGCCGAGCGAAGAGGCTCGCATGCGAGTCGACTTGCTCGAGGTAGACGCGCGGGTCGTGATCGCCGCAGCGCTCGGCCGCGGACAGGCGAAAACCCGCGCGCGCGTACCCAGTTGCCGCAGCCTCGCCACAGAGGTGTACGAGCGCTCCGAGGTGCTGTTTCTCGAGCCGTGTCGCCGAGCGCAGCGGCAAGCGCGCAAGGATCGCGTTCACCTTGAGATCGAGATACGCCGCGGTGAGTTCCACCGCATCGCCGGGCAGGATGCGCAGGTACAGCAAATTGAACCAACACGCGTGCCAGTCACTCCAACGTCCCTCGCGCGCGAGGGTGTGATCGTGGATACAGTAGTGGCGCGCCTCGGCGAAGGTACCGTCGGTGATCTGGTACATGCCGACTGCACTCGACGCCGGCCGATAGAGCTCGAGCGGCCGAAGGCTCCAGGACCAACGCCAGTAGGTGCGCGCCAGCGGATTGCCCGCAGCCTCAACCTGCGCGAGCGCCGCGAGCAGCTGCGGCGTGATGGTGGCGGTCGAGTAGCGTTCGAAGAGAGCCCCGTAATCGCGCCAGGTTTCGCTGGCGGGCTTGTTGAGCGCGCCGCTCACGGGGAAGAAAAGCTCGCTGGGCTTATGGACTATCTGATAGAGGGCGTTAGCGGCAAGGGCAAGAAGCGCCGCAGCCGTGAGGGCGAGCAGCAGGCGCTCAGCGCGCGGCAGGCGCCGGAAGCGACGCCACCACCGCCGCTGGAGCGCGCGTCGCGGCCAGATCGGCAAGCGGCTCGCGCGCCGAGCACGAGGCGCGCCCTTCGCCGCGGGTTTAGCCACCGGGAGGCTTCGCCGCGCCATCATCCGTGCCCCGCTGCAAAAGCCTCGGGCTCTGCACTAACATGCGACGCCGTGCGGTAACGGTTGTGGAGGTCCCAGGTGTCGCGTGAGGCAGTAGAGATCGAAACCGGGCGCGCACCCCTGGGTGCGGTGATCTGGCTGCATGGCCTCGGGGCCGACGGCCACGACTTCGAGCCGATCGTGCCGCAGTTAATCCGCCCCGGAGATAAGGCGTTGCGCTTTGTGTTTCCGCACGCGCCGATCCGTCCGGTGACACTCAACGGCGGGTTCGCCATGCGTGCCTGGTACGATGTGAGCGCGCTCGATCGGCGCGCGACCGAGGACGAGAAAGGGATCCGCGCCTCACAAGCCGCCATTGAGAATCTGATCCGCCGCGAGAACGCTCGCGGCATCAAGAGCGAGCACATCGTGCTCGCCGGATTTTCGCAAGGCGGCGCGATGGCGCTCTTCAGCGGGGTGCGCTTTCCGGAGAAGCTCGCCGGTATCATGGGCCTCTCCTGTTACCTGCCGCTCGCAAGCCGTCTTGCGGACGAGCGTGTTGCGGCCAACGACCAAACTCCGATCTTCCTTGCGCACGGCAGTCAGGATCCTGTCGTCAGCATGGCGCTCGGCGAGCATGCCCGCCGGCAGCTCGAGGCGGCGGGGTACGCGGTGGAATGGCACGTGTACACGATGCCGCACGCGGTCTGCCCGCAGGAAGTCGCCGACATCGCCACCTGGCTTCGGCGCGTCGTGTGAGGCCCCTTGCGCCGCTCGCCGCGGGGCCTTAAGCAGTGTCCAGCGCTTAGGGGTGTTCGTGCCCTTCGTGCGCACTGGGCTCGTTGGGTGAGTTGTGCGCGCTCGGTGCGTTGTGCGCGCTCGGATGGCCCTGGGTGCTGTGCGGCGTGTTCGGGTAAGGAGCACCTCCCGCATAGCTCGCCTTGCCGGCCTGGGCCACCGGGTAGCCGCCGCCATGCGACGGCGGATTCACATTGGTCGTCGGATGCGGGGACTGTGCAGTCTGATGCGCGCTCGGATGGCCCTGGCTGTTGTGCGACGAACTCGTGTATGCCGCGCCCCCCGTATAGGCCGCCTTGCCGGCCTGGGTCGCCGGAGCGCCACCACTGTGGGACGGCGGATTTGCATTGGCCGTCGGATGCGGGGGCTGCGGAGTCTGATGCACTGGGTTCGGATTTGCCCCGCGCGCGGCAACGATACCTGCGCCAGTGAAATCGGCCGGCTTTGCGGTCGCGGCAATGGCGGGCTTGCCGCCGTTGACAGACGCCCGCAGCGCGTTGTTGCTGCGTGCCATCTGTTCATGCTGCAGCTGCAGCTGGGTGATACCCGTGTGCTGCTCGCGCGAGGCCGCCAGCTCCGCCGACGTCGGCTGCGCCGCGACGCCGCCGACGCCGCCATTGAAACTCACATGATTAACCGTGACGTTGTTGACAACGGTGCGGTTATAGACGTTGGTAATGTTGGTTTCGTGAACGTTGGTGACGGCGCTGTTGTAATAGAACTGATTCCCGTGCCAGTAGCCGCCCTGGTAGCCGACGCCGGTGTAACCGAACCCGTAGTTGATGCCCCCGTAGAAACCGACGTGCGGACCCCAGTAGCCCTCGTGCCAAACGTAAGCACCGCTCACCCAGCCCCAGTAACCGGGCGTCCACAAAACTCCCGGTGCGGGAGCGAGCACCCAAGTTCCGGGCACCCAGTAGTAGCCATCGTACGCCCACGCCCAGTAGCCGGGCACCCAGATGTAGCCGAGCGCAGGCGGTGGCGGCTGCACATAGACTGGAAGCGGCGGAGGCGCCACGTAGATCGAGACGCCGACCGCGACCACCGCGCTCGATGTGAGGGGGAGCGAAGCGAGGGCCAACGCCGCAAAGAGGCCGCGAGTCAGATTGCGCATATGGTCTCCTTGGGACAACTTGACCGATCGTCACTGAACTGCAGCTGAATCATCCCTTTCTTCCGCAGCGCTAACTTCCGTGATGCGGAACGCGCACACCGCTCCCGCGTTGACCGCGCGTGCGCGCGGCTAGAACCAGCTGTAGTTGAAACTGACGCTGACGCGCTCAGCTTTGCTTGGGTGTGGCGGGACCTCGTGTCGCAACCAACTTTCGAAAAGCACCACCTGCCCGGTGCGCGGCGTGAGCGTCACCCAGGGTCCACGCGCCCGCTGCACCCTCGGCAGGCGTGGTGGCGCCGCCATGAAGAGACCGACTCTCGGATCCTCGATCTTCAAACCCGGTGCACCGCGCGGCAATACGACGTAGTAGGTACCGCTGATCGTCGACAGCGGATGCAGATGCAGCCCGTGCACTGCGCCGCGACCCATAATGTTGACCCAGCAGTCCGTCATGACGAGGGCCCGCGCGGTGAGATCGAGCTCGAGCGCGCGCGCGAACTTCGCCACGTGGCGGTCGAGCTCCGCGGCAAGTCGAGCAAAGGTCGGCGAGAGCCGCTGCATGCGATGCGCG
>DASPTE010000074.1:0-53207 GCA_035623585.1 Steroidobacteraceae bacterium
CTCTGCACGGACTATCGCCTCGATTGCGGCGGCGGCCGCGGCTGCGGGCCTCGCAGCAGGCTCGCTGTCCTCGACGGCGCCCGCCGCCGCTCGGCATGCGCAGATCGGCGCCTTCGGTCTCGATCTGACCGGCGGCGATCCAAGCGTCAAGCCTGGCGATGATTTCTTCACCTATGCGAACGGCCACTGGTACGAGACGACGCAGATCCCGCCGGACCGCTCCTCGTGGGGTTCGTTCATCATCCTGCGCGAGCGCTCACTCGAGCAGATGCGGGGAATTCTGGAGGCGCTGCCGCGCGATGCGCCGGCGGGCACCAACCCGCAGAAGCTGCGGGACTTCTACCAGGCCTATCTCGATACCGACGCCATCGAACACACGGGGCTCGCGCCCGCGCGGCCGACGCTCGATGCCATCGCCGCCGCCGCAACGGGAGATGATCTCGCGAAGCTCATGGGGCGGCCGGAGCTGCGACTGCGTGCGCCCATCCGCTTCGACATCGATCCCGACGAGAAGGATCCCGAGCACTACATGGTGAGGATCGTCCAGAGCGGTCTCGGGCTCCCCGACCGCGACTACTACCTCAAGGACGAGGCGGTGTACAAGGACCTGCGCGCGAAATACGCGGCGCACATCGAGCGGCTGCTGAAACTCGCGGGCGATGCGGATGCGGCATCCGAAGCCAAGACCATCGTCGATCTCGAGACCGAGATCGCGAAGCTTCACTGGCCGCGCGCCAAGATCCGCGAGCGTGATCTCACCTATAACCCCTACACGCGCGAGAGCCTCGTAGGCTTTGCGCCCGGGTTCCCCTGGGTGGAGCTGCTCGGTGGAGCGAGCCTGGGTGCGCAGCCGCGCTTCATCGTTTTCGAGCCGGACGCCGTGCAGGGGCTCGGTGCGCTCTTCGAGAAGACGCCGCTGAAGAGCTGGCAGTCGTATCTGCGCTATCACTATCTCGCGGGTAATTCGGACGTGCTGCCAAAAGCCTTCGACGATGAAGTCTTCGAGTTCTACGGCCGCACGCTCCATGGCCGCGAGCAGCAGCAGGCGCGCTGGAAACGCTCGGTCGATGCCGTCGATCGCTCGCTCGGGGAAGCGGCCGGTGCACTCTACGTCAAGCAATACTTCCCACCCTCTTCCAAGCAGCAGATGCTCGAGCTGGTCGAGAACCTGCGCGGCGCTTACCACAATCACATCGAAAAACTCCCCTGGATGAGTGACGAGACCAAGAAGGTCGCGCTGGAGAAACTCGCCGCCTTTCACCCGAAGATCGGTTATCCGGACAAGTGGCGCGACTACTCGGCACTCGATGTGAAGCCGGGCGATGCGTTCGGGAACGTCTCGCGAGGGGTGGCGTTCGAGTGGCAGCGCAAGGTCAAGCGTCTCGGCGGGCCTACCGACCGCGGCGAGTGGGAGATGACGCCGCAGACGGTGAACGCGTACTACAACCCGACGTTCAACGAGGTGGTGTTCCCCGCTGCGATCCTCCAGGCGCCGTTTTTCGATCCAAACGCGGATGCGGCGGTCAACTATGGCGCCATCGGCAGCGTCATCGGCCACGAGATGGGTCACGGCTTCGACGACCAGGGCTCGAAGTCCGACGCCCACGGGGTGCTGCACACCTGGTGGCTGCCATCCGACACCGACGCCTTTCACAAGCGCGTCGACCGCCTGGCGGAGCAGTACGACACCTACACCGTGCTGCCGGGGCTCAACATCAACGGCCGGCTGACGCTCGGTGAGAACATCGGAGACCTCGGCGGTGTGTCCGTGTCGAACGACGCCTATCACCGCTCGCTCCATGGCGCCAAGCCCCCACTGCTCGATGGCCTCACGGGCGATCAGCGCTTCTTCCTCTCCCTGGCACAGGCGTTCCGCTTCAAACAGCGTCCCGAGGACCTGCGCTCGCAGGTCATGAGCGACCCGCACAGCCCGTCGAAGTACCGCGTGAACGGCGTGGTGCGCAACGTCGACGCCTGGTACGGGGCGTTCAACGTGCAGCCGGGCGAGAAGCTCTACCTGCCGGAGGACCAGCGCGTCCGCATCTGGTGAACCCGGTCCTCCCCATCGAGGAGGCGCTGCCGGCGCTGCGGCAGGCTCTCGGGGCAGGGCGCTCAGCGGTGCTGCAGGCGCCCCCCGGTGCCGGCAAAAGCACGGTCGTACCGCTTGCGCTACTTGAGGAGGAATGGGCGCGGAGCAAGCGGCTCATCATGCTCGAGCCGCGCCGCCTCGCCGCGCGCGCCATCGCCGCCCGCATGGCGCAGACGCTTGGCGAGAGCGTCGGCGGCACGGTCGGTTACCGCACGCGGCTCGACACCCGCGTCTCGAGCGCAACCCGCATCGAGGTCGTCACCGAGGGCGTACTCACGCGCTTGCTGCAGCAAGATCCCGCGCTCGAAGGCGTGGCCGCACTCATCTTCGATGAGTTTCACGAGCGCAATCTGCAGGCGGACTTAGGTCTCGCGCTCGCACTCGATGCGCGCTCGAACCTCACCCCAAAGCTGCGCCTGCTCGTGATGTCGGCGACGCTCGATGGGGAAGCGGTCGCACGGCTGCTCGCCGATGCAGCGCTCATCAGTGCCCCGGGGCGCAGCTTCCCCATCGACATCCACTACGCCGGCAAGGGGCCGCCGCAACTCCCGGCGCCGGCCCGGGGCACCGGGACGCCCGAGGGGCTCGTCGCGAACCTGACTGTGCGTGCGCTGCGCGAGGAGGAGGGTGATGTGCTCGTCTTCCTCCCCGGCGCGCGCGAAATTCGCCGCGTCCACTCGCTCCTCGAGAGCGCGGGGCTCCCTCCAGGGATTCGCGTGCTGCCGCTCTTCGGGGATCTGGCGAGTACGGAGCAGGACGCGGCGCTCGCACCCGCACCGCGCGGTGAACGCCAGGTCGTGCTCGCGACGAACATCGCCGAGACCAGCCTCACGATTCCCGGGGTGCGCGTTGTCGTCGATTCGGGGCTCGTGCGGCGCGCGCGCTTTGACCCCGAGACCGGAATGAGCCGTCTCGAGACCGAGCGCATCTCGCGCGCCTCGAGCGAGCAGCGCGCCGGGCGTGCCGGACGGCTCGCGGCCGGGGTCTGCTACCGTGCGTGGAGCGAGGGGGCACAGGAGGCCCTGCGGCCGTTCACGCCCCCGGAGATCACCGAAGCAGACCTCGCCCCTCTCGCGCTCGAGCTCGCAGGCTGGGGTGTGCGGGACGCCACGCAGCTGAGCTGGCTCGATCCACCTCCCGCTGCGATGCTCGCGAGCGCGCGCGAGCTCCTCGTCCGCCTCGCAGCGCTCGATGCGGCAGGTCGCATCACCCCGCACGGTCGCGAGATGGCGCGTCTCGCCGTGCACCCGCGCCTCGCGCATATGCTCTTGCGCTCGCGCGATCTCGATGCTGTGCCACTTGCCGCGCAGCTCGCGGCGCTCCTCTCCGAGCGCGATCTCCTGCACGCGGGCCCAGCTCACGATGCGGACATCCGCACGCGACTTGAGCTTCTGCGGGGCGAGCACGAGCGAGCTCGGGTCGATCGTGCGGGACTCGAGCGGGCACGGCGCAGTGCACGGGAGCTCGAGCGGCGGCTCGGTGGCGGTAGTGCCGCCACCGGCGATCCGGGACTCCTTCTCGCCTTCGCTTATCCCGATCGCATCGGCAGGAAGCGCGCCGGCGGGACGGGCCGCTTCGCGCTCACGAACGGCCGCGGTGCTGCCTTCGCGGAAGCGCAGGGACTTGCGCAGCGGCAGTTCATCGTCGCGGTGGACCTCGATGACCGCGAGCGCGATGCGCGCATCCTGCTCGCCGCCCCGATCGAAAAAGCCGACGTCCTCCGGCAGTTCGCCGATCGCATCCGGACACGCGAAGCTGTGGAATGGAACGCGCGCGAAGAGGCCGTGAGCGCGCGCCGCACGCTCGAACTCGATGCACTCGTGATTGAGGAAAAGCCGCTCGCCGAAATCTCTCCGGATGCTGCCCGGGAGGCCATGCTGAAGGGCGTGCGTGCACTCGGCGTCGCGGCGCTTCCCTGGGACGAGGACGCACGCGATCTGCAGGCGCGGCTTGAGTTCGTGCGCACGGCTCTCGGTGTGGATGCACGGGGCGGCGCCGAGACGTGGCCGCCGAGCTCGGATGCCGCGCTCGCGGATTCTCTCGCTACCTGGCTCGCGCCCTGGCTCGAAGGCATCACGCGCCGCGAGCAGCTCTCGCGCTTGCCGCTCGTTGAAGCTTTGCGTGCGCGGCTGACGCGCGAGCAGCAGCGCGAGCTCGCGGAATGGGCGCCGACCCACCTCACACTCCCGGGCGGCTCACGCGTGCGCGTCGACTATCGCGGTGAGCACGCGCCGGCGGTCGCGGTGAAGCTGCAGGAAGTGTTCGGGCTTGCGACGACCCCACGCGTGGGCCGCGGTCGGGTGCCAGTGACCTTCAAGCTGCTTTCACCGGCGCAGCGCCCGGTGCAGGTCACGCGCGATCTTGCGAGCTTCTGGCGCGGCTCGTATGCGGAGGTGCGCAAGCAGATGCGCGGCCGGTATCCGAAGCACTACTGGCCCGAGAATCCTCTTCAGGCGCAGCCCTCGCGTGGCGTGCGCCGACCGCGTTAGCCGCAGATCCGCGTGCGGACGATCGGGTATATTCCTTCGCACTCAGGTCGAGGGGGACGCGAGAGACGTGTTGTCGGCACAAGGGGCGCTCGATGCGCTGCGCGAGGGCAATCGCCGCTTCGTGGGCGAACTGCAGGGGGATGCGCGTGCGGGCAACGCGCGCCGCCGCGTGCTGCCCGAGCGGCAGGAGCCGCTCGCCATCGTGCTTGGCTGCTCGGACGCGCGCGTGCCGGCCGAGATCGTCTTTGATCAGGGGCTTGGGGATCTCTTCGTCATCCGCGTCGCGGGCAACATCGTCGCCCCCTCGCAGGTGGGAAGCGTGGAATTCGCCGCGGAGAACTTCGGCACGCGACTCGTGGTGGTGCTCGGGCACACGCACTGCGGGGCGATCCAGGCGACGCTGCGCCAGCTCACCCGACCGACACGCGAGCAGTCACGCAATCTCGGCTCGATCGTTGATCGCATCCGCCCCGCGGTGCAGGGACTCCTTGAGGAGGGGCGTTCCGACGATTCGGAGTTGCTCGAGCATCAGGCGGTGCGCGCCAACATCCGCATGTCGGCCGATCATCTGCGCCATGGCTCCGCGATCCTCGAAGAGCTGATCACGAGCGGGGGACTGCGGGTTGTCGGTGCCGAGTATTCGCTCGAAACCGGCGTCGTCGATTTCTTTGACGGGGTGCCGCTGGCGCCCCCGGGGTGACTGTCCTCCCTTAGCGCGGGGCGATGCTGCCGAAGCGCCGCTGCAGGAAGTAATCGAGCGAGGCAGCGCCTGCCCCGGCGATCGCAAGCCAGACGAAGAGCGCGAGGTACTCGAACTCGTCGAAACCAAGGAGCGTCTCGAGCGAGTCAACCTCGGCCCACTTTGCCGCGCGAATGGCGACGATCATGGTGACGCCGAGCGCCCCTGCGGAGATGCGCGTCACCAGGCCGAAGAGCAGGAACAGACCGCCGAAGAACTCGACTCCGGATACGAACGGCGTGAGCAGATGCGGGAAGGGAACGCCCCAGCCGATGAAGTTCTCGGTCACCTGAGGGAGGTTGTGAAGCTTCCCCCAGCCGCTTAAGAGGAACACCCAGCCCACCGTGATGCGCGCAAAAAGCGGCGCGAGCCAGTTGAGATGCACAGCCACCTTCTGCGGCCATTCGAGCAGCCACTTCACGAGAAATTTCATCGCTGGGCTCCTGCTTGAGCTTGGGAACAGTTGGGCGATTAGACCGGGCGCTTTGCCGCGATATTGCCGGGGTACGAGCGCCCCCGTGCGTATAATCGCGCGGCTCAGGAACTCGACCCCCGCATGCGCAATTCTCAACCGGGACCCCCGGTCTCCTCAATCGTCGAGCGGCTGCCGGCGACGGATTCGGCTGCGCCGTTGGTGGGGGTATTTGCGGCGCTGCGCCCCGACCTCTTGCGCTTCGCCCACTGGCTGGCGCGCGATCGGGCGATTGCGGAGGACATCGTGCAGGAGGCGCTTTTGCGCGCCTGGCGCTCCCGGGAGGCGCTGCAGGATCTGGGTGCGGCACGCCCCTGGCTGCTGACGATCGTGCGCCGCGAACATGCGCGGCTTTACGAGCGCAAGCGCCTCGAGCTCGTGTCTCTCGATGATGTGCTCGAGACCCAGGCCGCTCCACGATACGCCGAAGCAGACGGAGACCTTTTTACCTTGCGCCATGCGATCATGAGACTGCCGCTTGAATACCGTGAACCATTGCTGCTCCAGGTCTTCGGTGGATTCTCCACCGAAGAGATCGCACGCGAGCTCGCGCTCTCGACCACCGCGGTGCTGACCCGCCTCTTTCGCGCGCGCAACAAGCTGCGTGTCATCTGCGGCATGCCCTCGGCCAACGACGCCGCGGCGCCCGAGAGCCTCACGTGATCTGCGAACAGGCACAGCTCGAGATCGGTGCCGACCCGCGCGCGAGCTCGCGCGAGCTCGACGAGCACCTGCGTTCGTGCCCGGCCTGCGCGAGCTTTAGCGCGCAGATGCGCGCCCTCGATGCTGACATTCGCCGCGCACTCGATTCCCCGCCGCCCACTGCGGCGGCGGCCGTGCGCGTGCAAAAACCGAAAGCCGCATGGCGCGAGTGGGCGCTGGCGGCGAGCGTCCTCCTGGCGACACTTGCGGTGCTCGGGCTCTGGCTCCTGCGCCCGACCGACACACTCGCGCACGAAGTCGCGGAGCACGTCGAGAAGGAGCCCCAGAGCTGGACGAGCACGCATGAGAGCGCCGAGAGCATCGACAAGGCGCTGCGCGGCTCGGGGGTCAAGCTCGATATCAACTCCGACAAAGTCACCTTTGCGGCGAGCTGTTGGTTCCGCGGGCAGTACGTGCCGCACTTCGTCGTGCAGACCGCGCACGGGCCTGCCCAGCTCATCATCCTGCGGAACATGATGGTGGCGGGGCGGCGCACTTTCCACGAGGCGGGCATGAGCGGTGTCATCGTGCCCGCCGAATACGGCAGCATCGCGGTTCTCGCTCACGGCGGTGCTGCCGGCGTCGATGCGATGGCCGGCGAGATGCAGCAGGACGTGCACTGGCTCGCGGACGCTCGCTAAGCCACCCCGGCGAGCCAGCGCGAGCGACCGACGTGAAGCGCCGCAAAGGTCAGGCCGTACTCGAAGCGCTGCGCCGTCGCGAGCCGCTCTTCCACCGTTCCGAGTTCGGGCGCTCGCGCGCGGAGCTCGAGCGGCTGATCGTCAAGGACTTCTGGGAGATCGGCGCTTCGGGCCGCCGCTACAGCCGCCGCTACGTGCTCGATACACTGGCGGCGAGCGAGCTGCAGCCGATCGACGACGACTGGAAGGCGGGCAACTTCCGCTGCCGCAAGCTCGCCCCGGGTCTGTATCTTCTCACCTACACTCTGCTTCAGGGTACGCGCAAGACGCGGCGCGCCACGATCTGGCAGCGTAAGGATAGGAGCTGGAAGGCAGTCTTCCACCAGGGAACCATCGTGCAGGAATAAATCGAGATGTTGAATCGGATCAGTCGACGGGAGCTTTTTATGGGAGCCGGAGGTTTGTTCGCGGCGTGGGTCGCTCGTCGCAGCGAGGGGGCGAGTGCGGCGAGCGGCAGCCCGATTCCGCCAGCCCCGATCGCCCGGGTCTCGGTCGCGACCGACAACTATTTCGGCGACACGGTGCGTGATCCCTATCGCTGGATGGAGAACGACAAGGACCCCGAGTGGCTGCCGTTCCTCAAGGGGCAGGACGCCCACGCGCGCGCCGTTCTCGCGAGGATCCCCGGGCGGGGCGAGCTGCTCAAGCGGATCGAGCAGCTCTCCGGTGATGCCGCGGTGACGCGTGGCGCACGGCGCGCGGGAAGCAGGCTCTTTTACGAGCAGCGGCCCGCGGGTGCCAACAACTTCAAGCTCTTCGTCAGCGAGCGCGGCGTAACGCACGTCCTCATCGACCCGACCACGCTCAAGACCACGAGCGGCCATCTGTCGCTCGATTGGTGGCGGCCCTCGCCCGATGGCTCGCACGTCGTCTACGGACTTTCGAAAGACGGGAGCGAAGACTCCGTTCTCCACATTCTCAGGGTGGCTGACGGAGCTGATCTGCCCGAGCGCATCGCCAACACCGAAGCCGCCAACCCCCAGTGGCTCGATGACGGATCGGGATTCTTCTATAACCAGCTGACCGGTACGGTCGACACGCCCGAGCGCTACCTCGATAGCCAGGCGCGCTTTCATCGCCTCGGGACCGATCCGCAGTCCGATCCCATCCTCATGCAGCGGGGCCTCGATCCCACGGTGCAGTACGAGCGCATCCAGCTGCCGACGATCGTTACCTTCGAAGGATCCGCGTACGCGCTCCTCGTCCTCCAGGACGTACGTACCGAGACGCGGCTCCTCATCGCTCCGGTTGCGGATGCCGTGGCGAAGCGCGCGCAGTGGCACCCGGTGGCCACTTTCGAAGACGAGATCACCGGCGCCGCGATCGACGGCGAGGCGCTCTATCTTCTCGCCAACAAGGATCACCCGCGTGGCCGGATTCTCAAGACCTCGGTCAGCGCACCGAGCGTTGCGAACGCGATGGAGGTGGTCCCGGAAAGCGCGATGGTCATCGACAGCCTGGCCCGCGCCCGCGATGCGTTCTATCTGGAAATGATGGACGGGGGCATCAGCCGGCTCAAGCGACTCGATCGCAGCGGCAAAGTGAGCGAGGTCGCGCTCCCCTTCGACGGCACGGTCGGCGCGCTCTCCTGCGAGGCTACGGCGGATGGGGCGCTCTTCTCGTTCGCAGGCTGGCTCACCCCGGACGACATCTGGGCCGTCGACGCCGCGGGCAAGGTCTCAGCCACGGGACTCACGCCGAGGCCCCCGATCGATGTCAGTGCGTACGAGACGCAGCGCGCCTTCGCCACTGCGCGCGATGGCACGCGCATCCCCTACACCCTGATCTATCGGAAGGGACTCAAGCGCGATGGCCGCACTGCGGCGTGGATTTCGGCCTACGGTTCCTACGGCATCTCCTATACCCCCAGGTTCGCGGGCCGGACGCTCGCGCTCGTCGATGCCGGTTTCATCGTGGGCTATGCGAACGTGCGCGGGGGCGGGGAGTACGGGCGCGACTGGCACAAAGCCGGACAGCTCGCGAACAAGCCCAACACCTGGCGCGATCTGATCGATGTCTGCGAGGAGCTCTGCGCGCTCAAGTACACCTCGCCCGCGCGACTCGCGATCGGCGGACGCTCCGCAGGGGGCATCACCGTCGGCCGCGCCATAACCGAGCGTCCCGAGCTCTTTGCCGCGGTCATCGATGGCGTTGGCTGGTCAAATCCGCTGCGCTACGTCGCCGAGCAGAATGGCTACGGCGAGGAGCCCGAGTGGGGCGCGATCTCGGAGGAATCGGGTTACCGCGCGCTCAAGGGCATCGACAGCTACCAGGCGGTCAAGGATGGGGTCGCGTATCCGGCGGTGCTCCTGACCACCGGCGTCACCGACCCCAGGGTCGGGCCGTTTCACGTCGCGAAGATGGCGGCGCGGCTTCAGGCGGCGACGAGTTCGCAGAAGCCGATCCTCCTGCGCGTCGATTTCGATGCGGGGCACGGCATCGGCTCGACGCGCACTCAGCAGGATCAGGAGGCCACCGACACGTACGCCTTCCTCCTTTGGCAGACGGGGGCCAAGGGGTATCAGCCCACGTAGCGTGCTCTACGTGTGGCAGACTTGAGCGATCAACGCCCAGGGTCGGGGAGCGAGGTCAGTGACATGAGCCGCCGTCGGATCGCGCTGTTGCTTGCACTTGGCGTCTTGGGCGGCTGTGCGAGCGTCCGCTCGGGCGTTCTCTCCCCGGTGCAGGGGCCGCTCTCAACTCAGACACCGAAGCCGGTTTACGCCGTCACGGCACAGGGCATCTCCTCTGGGTACTCCGGGCAGATGAGCGTTGCGCTCCCATCCGGCGAGAATTGCACGGGCACCTGGGCGTCCGTGCCTCAGGGGGATGCATCTTTCAAGGATATGGCGGAAGTTTGGGATGCGGTTTACGGAAAGGGGTTTTTCGGATCCGACGTCTGGGGGTCCGATCTCCTCGCACGGGGCGTGTTGAAGGGAGGCAGTGGTACGGTCATCAACGTCGAGATGTTCCGCCCGGCGGGCAGGCGCCAGAGCGACTTCCGTGGCGTCGCCAAGGACAACAAAGGCAACATCTACAAGCTGACTTTCTGAGTCGCCCCTCAGGCGTTTGCTAGCCGCGCGCCGGGACCGCAAGACCTCTCGCGACCGCGGGTCGCGCAAGAAACGCATCGAGCGCGCGTGTCACATGGGGGAAATCTCTGATGCCGACGAGCTCGCCGGCCGCGTAGAAGCCGATGAGATTGCGCACCCAGGGAAAGATCGCCATGTCGGTGATCGTGTACGTCTCACCCATCATCCAGCTGCGTGTCTCAAGACGCGCGTTCAGCACCTCGAGCAGGCGTCTCGACTCCGCGACGTAGCGATCGCGCGGGCGCTTGTCCTCGTAGTCGCGGCCGGCGAACTTATGGAAGAAGCCGATCTGGCCAAACATCGGACCAATCCCGCCCATCTGGAACATGAGCCACTCGATGGTCTCGTAGCGCCCGGCCGCGTCGGCTGGCAGGAACCTGCCGGTCTTCTCCGCAAGATAGATGAGGATCGCGCCGGATTCGAAAAGCGGCAGCGGCAACCCGCCCGGGCCGTTCGGATCAAGGATGGCGGGGATCTTGCCGTAGGGATTGAGCGAGCGAAACTCCGCTGAGCGCTGCTCGTTCCTTTCGAAGCTGACGAGGTGCGGCTCGTAGGGGAGGCCGGTCTCTTCCAGCATGATGGAGACTTTGACGCCGTTTGGTGTCGGCAGTGAGTAGAGCTGCAGCCGCTCGGGATGCCGCGGCGGCCACTTCCGGGTGATCGGGAACTGCGCGAGATTCATGGGGCTCAGGATAGCAGCGAGCACCGCGGGCTTGACAGATAAGTAAGTAATCACTTACCGTAAGCCATGGCTTACTCTTCTGCCATTCAGTGCCTGAGCGATCCGACGCGCCGCCGGGTGTTCGAGCGGCTGCGCGCAGGTCCGCAGTCGGTGGGCGCGCTCGCGAAGGGGTTGCCCGTGAGCCGCCCCGCGGTCTCGCAGCACCTCAGGGCGCTGCGCGAGGCGCACCTTGTCAATCAGCGCGCGGAGGGCACACGTCGCGTGTACTACATCGATCCCGACGGTCTTGGCGAGCTGCGGCGCTGGATCGATGAGTTCTGGGAAGCCGCACTCGAATCCTTCAAGGCCGAAGTGGAGAAAAGCGCCCCGCGCGCGAGGAAAAAGCCATGACGACGACCATCCAGATCGCGCCGGTGCGCAAGTCCGTGGTAGTGGAGGCGACGCCCGAGCGGGCCTTCGAGGTCTTCACCGCCGGCATCAACCGCTGGTGGCCAAAGACTCACGGCATCGGCAAGGCGCCGATCCGCGAGAGCTTCATCGAGCCCTACGCGGGCGGGCGCTGGTACACCAAATGCGAGGACGGCGCGGACGTGGTGGTCGGGCACGTGCGCCTCTGGCAGCCGCCCGAGCGGCTGGTCATGAGTTTTGAAGTTACTGCGGATTTCAAACCCGAACCGCACCCGGCATTCGCGAGCGAGGTCGAGGTGCGCTTCGTCGCTTTGTCTGAGGGGCAGACGCGCGTCGAAGTCGAGCACCGCGACTTCGAGCGCATGGGTGCAACGGCAGGTGAAAAGATGCAGGGCGCGGTAGAGGGCTGGGCGGCACTGCTCGAGCTCTTTGCCAAACAGCTCGCAGCGTAGAAAGCGGAAGGAGCATGAAAGCCATGAAGAACGAGTTCGTGATTCACGCGATTCCCGGAAGTCCCTTCAGCCGCTCGGTGCTCGTCGCGCTCGAGGAGAAGGGCGCGCGCTATCGCATCGCGGCCGTGACTCCGGGGTCGCTGCGCATGCCCGAACACCTGAGCCTCCATCCCTTCGGCCGGGTGCCGATCCTCGATCACGGCGAGTTTAGGCTCTATGAGACGCAGGCGATCCTGCGTTACATCGACCGGGTGCTCGCGGAACCCGCGCTCACGCCGACCGATGCGCAAGCGGCCGCGCGCATGGATCAGCTGATGAACATCAACGACTGGTATCTCTTCCATGGCGTGAGCAACGTCATCGTGTTTCAACGCATCGTGGGTCCGCGGGTCCTCGGTCTCACCCCGGATGAGGCTGCCATCGCCGCGGCGCTGCCCAGGGCGCGGGTGGTGTTCGATGTGCTCGCGGGGCAGCTCGGCTCGCAGCCCTTCCTCGTCGGCGACCACCTCACGCTCGCCGACATCCTGATCGCACCCGAGCTCGATATGTTCCGCGAGACGCCCGAGTGGGAGTCACTCACCCGCTCGCAGGCGAACCTGCGCAACTGGATCGAGCGGATGGCAGCGCGTCCGAGCTTCGCGGCGACGACCTGGGAACGAGTCAGCGCAATGGCCAAGGCTGCCTGACGCGACAGCGCACCGCTTCGGGTGCGCGGCGCAAGCCTTCCGCCTCTAGGGGTGCAGGAAGAGGCCGGTGAGAAGCATAAGCACGGCGAAGAAGCCGGTAAGACAAACCGCCGCCTGCCAGCGATAGCTTTGCGCAAGGTGCTCCGGGTCCTTGGCCGCGACCAGGAAGGGGCGGCCATCGCGGGGCTTCGCAATCTGCTTCAAGAGCGGGCTCTGCACCGTCTGCGTCTGCACGGCGGTGCGTGCGGCCGCGCGTGCCGCTTCCCATTCCTCGGCGCTCAGTTTCCCATCGCCGTCCTTGTCGAAGCGCTGGAGAAGTCCCGCCTGATCCGCCTTCCACTCGTGCAGCAGTGCCGTTATAGAGTCCTCTTCGCTCCCATCGGCGATACCGCCGACGGTTGCGAATGCACCGAGCACGCACACGCCGTCGTTCTCGTAGATGCGCTTCTCGGTGTACTTGTAGTTGCCGCCCAGCAGCCCGCCCTCGCTGTAGGGGGCGCTCGGCCAGGATTCGGACCCATACCAGACCTGCCGCTCGCTCGGGGTGACCTCGGCGCCGCGCGGATCGACCTGGCAGGCACCGGTTTCATCGCGCAGCACGAAGGGCTCCTCGCTCGTCTCGCTCGCGACCGTCTGCCAGCCGCGTTTGTCGCCGCTGTTGTGCGAGATGCTGTACGACCACCAGACACACGTACGCCCGGTGAGCGGTGCCTGGCGGTGGTTCTCCTCGGGCGGGAACTCGGCGCGGCCATAGAGCTCGACATAGCCGTGTGGTGCCGAGCGCACGCGCGCCCGAGCGGTGTCGGCGACGCTCCTCGCGCGCCCCCAGGCGCGGAACCCGAAATAGAAGCACAGGAGCGCTGCGACTGCGAGGACGACGAGCAGCCAGCCGGAATGACCGGCAACCATCCAAACAGCCTGTCCGTGGTGGCTCATGCTCGCGCCTCAGGGAGGCGACAGGGCGGCGCGCGCTTTCAGGTGTTGTGGAAGAGCGCGCCGACGTCCACGTCGCGCGTCTCCTGCTCATCGAACTTGAGCAGCGTCGCGGATTTGAAGCCGAAGTTCTGCGCGATCAGGACCGCCGGAAACTGCGCGATGCGTATGTTGTTGAGGTTCGCCTGCTCGTTGTAGAACTCGCGCCGGTCGGCGATCGCCGCCTCGAGCGCGCTGATGCGGCCCTGCAGCTGCTTGAAGGTCTCATCGGTCTTGAGCTGCGGGTAGTTCTCCGCGACCGCGAAGAGCCTGCCGACAGTGTTGCGCAGCTCGTTCTCCGCCGCGCCTAGCGCCTGCACATCACCGCGCGCCTGTGCGGTGCTGACCGCGGCGCGTGCACGCATGACCTTCTCGAGCGTTTCCTGCTCGTACTGCATGTAGCGCTTGCAGGTCTCGACGAGCTTTGGCAGCTCGTCGTGCCGCTGCTTGAGGAGCACGTCGATGTTGGCCCAGGCCTGCTTGACGCTCTCGCGCAACGTCACGAGGCCGTTGTAGACGCCGATCACGTACACGATTGCGACGAGCGCAATGGCGAGCAGGAGCACCAGGGTCATCATGGAGGCCTCTCCCCCTTTGGGATAGCGGCGGCAACTCTACCAGCGCGGCCCCGCTGTCAATGAGACTTTCGTCACGGGCACCTGCCCGGGCTCATCCAAGAGGCGGTTTTTTCGGGTGTCAGCGCACGTTGCAGTCAGATGTCACGTCAATTTAAAGTGGCGCCCCGCCCCGCGGCCGCCAGACACAAAAAGAGTTGAACGTCTTGACCCGAAAGGAACGACCGCAGATGTCTCGCCCCACTTTTACGCTGCGAGCCGCACAAATGCGTGGCACGCTCAGCACGCTCGCAGCGCTTGCGGCATTCTCCCTCCCTGCGCACACCGCCGCCGCTCCGCAGAGCCGGCCATCGCCCGCCGCCGAGGGCAGCGCGCGACCGAACATTCTCTATATCGTCTCGGATGATCAGGGATGGAAAGACGTCGGCTACCGCGGGTCTGATATTCGCACGCCGAATCTCGATGCGCTCGCGAAAGGTGGGGTGCGGCTCGAGCAGTTCTATGCGCAGCCGATGTGCACCCCGACGCGCGCGGCGCTCATGACCGGGCGCTACCCGTTCCGCTACGGATTGCAGACGCTCGTGATTCCCTCGGCCGCCACCTACGGACTCGCAACCGACGAGTGGCTCCTGCCTCAGGCGCTCAAGGAGGCCGGCTACAGGACAGCGATCATCGGCAAATGGCACCTCGGTCACGCCGATCGCAAGTACTGGCCGCGGCAAAGAGGATTTGATTACCAGTACGGACCGCTCATCGGTGAGATCGACTACTTCACGCACGAGCAGCACGGAGTGCTCGACTGGTACCGTGACAACAAACCGGTGCGCGAAGAGGGCTACTCGACGACACTGCTTGGCAACGATGCCGTGAAGCTGATCGATGAGCACGACCCGAGGGTGCCGCTCTACCTCTACCTCGCGTTCAACGCACCGCACGCCCCCTTCCAGGCCCCACAGAACTATCTCGATCGGTACAAGAACATCGAAGATCCGACCCGCCGCGCCTATGCCGCCATGATCACCGCCATGGACGAGCAGATCGGGCGCGTCGTCGCGGCGCTCGAGAAAAAGTCGATGCGCGCCAACACTCTGATCGTGTTCCAGAGCGATAACGGCGGCACACGAAACGCGATGTTCACGGGCGAGCAGGACATGTCCAAGATGAAGATCCCCTGCGACAACGGCCCGCTGCGCGATGGCAAGGGCTCGCTCTATGAGGGGGGTACGCGCGTCGTCGCCCTCGCCAACTGGCCCGGTCACATCAAAGCAGGCAGCGTCTCGAACGAGATCATCCATGTCGTCGATCTCTACCCGACCCTGATTGGTCTCAGCGGCGCCAAGCTCGGCAAGAATAAGCCGCTCGATGGCTTCGATGTCTGGGGAACGATCAGCGAAGGCAAGGCCTCCCCGCGCACCGAGGTCATCTACAACATCGAGCCCTTCAGGGCGGGAGTTCGCGAGGGCGACTGGAAGCTGATCTGGCGCACGCCACTACCGCAGGGGGTCGAGCTTTACAACATCAGGCTCGACCCCTACGAGAAGCAGGATGTGGCCGCTGCCAATGCGGATCGCGTCGCGCAACTCAAGAAGCGCGCCCAGGAGCTCGCGGCGGTGAGCGTCAAGCCGCTCCTGCTTGAGACGGAATTCAAGGCGATGCGCGAGCGGCTCCACCTGCCACCTGCGCTCCCGAGTGAGGATCTCATGTTCAATGAGGAGGACTGAGCGAGCGCTTGAGGCGGCCACCAGAATGATTTCTTCGCAAATGCTTTTGCGTTACGGGTTCTGGATCTCGAGCATCCTCTGGCTGGGTGGCTGCGGCTCTGCGCCCCCATTGGGCGGCGCTCTGCCGGCCGGCACCGTGACGCTCGCTGGCGCGCCCCCTTACGCTTTCGACTGCGACGCCCCACCGGGCAAGTACCGCAACGCGACGGTTGCGCTTTCCGCCAAGGAAGTGAGAGTGAAAGGGTTTGTGCAATTCCTGAGCTGGCAGGGCGACTCGACGTTTGGTCCATGGGCGACGATCGTTTTCGCAGGTCCCGCTCAGCATAGCGGCGTCGGACTGCAGGCCTTTGTGCTGCCGAACGCACCCGACTCGATTCAGTTTGCGGTCGAATCGGGATTGGCGCAGGAGGGGTACGCGCGTGCGGTGTTTGCCACGACGCCACTGAGCGCTACGCTGACACCGTTTGAACTCTCGGTTGCCGGACCTGGCAACGTGAATGTCGGCATCGGCTCGGTTACGAAGACAGTGTCGGTCGCCCCCCTCGAATTGACGCGCGTCAATCTGTCCTGCTCGACCGCGCACGTGCGCTTTTCCGGCGTGACCGTGACCGCGCTGCCGTAGGAGCCCGCCGCGCACCCGCGATGCGCTCGATTCTGCTGAGAACGTCCTCGACGTCTTGGATCCGCGTGCGCGGATTCATCACCGTAAGGCGCAGCACCCTGCGACCTTCGAGCACCGTCGAGCTGATGTACCCGTAGCCGCTCTCGTTGAGCTCTTCCTTGATATTCCAATGGATCCGGTCCGAATCCCTGCCACGTGCCCGACGCAGCCGAAAGCACAGTATGTTGGAGTGCGGTTCATGCAGGGGTAGCAGAATCCGCGAGCGCGCACAGTAGCGAAACGCCGCCTCGCAGACGCGGCAGGTGTGGCTCACCAGCGCATCCCACACTCGAGCTCCGTACACCTGCCACACGAGCCAGATCTTCAAGGCATCAAATCGCTGCGAACAGGCGATCGTGAGTTGACCGATGTCGGGCCAGCGCCTGCGCGCGCCGAACAAATAAGGCGCCCGCTCCGCTAACGGCGTAGCCAACCGCGAGCCATTCCGCACCAGCACCCCACCGGCGGTGAGCGGCATGAACATCATCTTGTGCGGATCGAATACCAGCGAGTCCGTCGAACCGATGCCCCGAACCCGCCTTTGCAATCGGCGGCTGAAGGCGAGTGCGGCACCGTGAGCGGCATCGACGTGCAGCCAGGCGCCCTCGCGCGTGGCCAGCCGCCGCAGCTCTTCAAGCCGGTCAAAACTGCCGGTCGAGGTGGAGCCCGCCGAGCCGACCAAGATGAACTTGCGAAATCCCGCTTTGCGCGCCGCCGCGAACGCTTCGGGGATCCGAGCGACGTCGGTGCAGAACTCGCGATCCACCGGGACGCGAAATACCGCATCCGGCGACAACCCGAGAATCGCAGCCGCGCGCGCGATCGAGTAGTGCGTCTGGGCGCCGACAATGACCGCGATCCGCGCAGTTGCCGTGCGTGCGCGGTCCCGATCCAGAGCCTCGCGCGCCGCAAGCAGCGCCGTTAGGTTTCCGAACGCTCCGCCGGGAACCAAGGTGCCTTCGGCTGAGCGCGGGTAACCGAAGAGGCTCCTGAACCGAACCATCAGTTGCCGGTCGATCGCGGTCGCGATCGGCGACATTTCCCACACGGCCAGACTCTGATTCAACGCTGCAACCACCGACTCGATCAGCGCCGCCATCGGAATGGGGGCCGCCACCTGCTGCGCGATGTAACGCGGATGCGCAAGGCGCAGGCTCGATCGCTGTATCTGCCGCACCAGGGCCAGCGGACTTCGCCCCCGCGCGCCCAGGATCCGCCCGGCGATTGCGCTTGAGCCGCGCCGCCGCACGGCCCCTTCCTGCACGAGCAGTGCGTCGGTGGCGATTTGCGCGAACTGCCGTGCGAGTCTCCCGACGGTAGTTCGATCCCAGAGTTCGCGGATGACCGCTGCTTCGGACGAGGGTGTGCGCTTCATGTTGTTGTGCGTGCGTCTGAGAGGTGGTGCAAGCAAAAGTGCTACGGGCCACGCGCCCGAGCGACCCCGTCGGTTGGTATGGGCCCGGTAGGATTCGAACCTACGACCAAGGGATTCACTTAACCCCGGTGTTTCCACCGGGAGTGGACTATCTCTTCACCCGTGCACACGCCGGTGCATGTGGGTGCGGGATACTCGAAGCCTGTCATCAAGGGCGCTCAAGCCCTCAGGTAGTCTCTGCACCTTCCGCCGGTGTACCGGCGGCTCGGCTCAGGGTTGCCATGGGATCGCCCGCCCGAAGGTTTCCCTGAATTCATCCCGTCCACTTCGCGCGTTTCCGCGCGAAGGCACCTTGTCGATGAGTCCCCTGCACTAACCGCTGTGCTACAGGCCCATACGCACGCGATTCTAGCAGCCGCTCGAGTGCTGCGGTCGCGCGTTCCGCGGACGATGGTCCCTCTTGCCATCGGCACCAGTGCCGCTAGCATGGCCCTCCCGACACGCGAGAGCCGGCGTCGGTCATGCACAAAACACCCCGGAGAAGGAGAATCGGATGAAGCTCTATTATCTGACCGGTGCCTGTTCGCTAGCTTCGAACATTGCGCTGCGCGAAGCGGGACTCAAATTCGAGCTCGTAAAGGTGGACCTCAAGACCAAGAAAGCGAGCGATGGGCTCGATTTTCTCGAAGTGAACCCCAAGGGCTATGTCCCTGCCCTCACGCTCGATAGTGGCGAGACGCTGACCGAAAACGTCGCGGTGCTGCAGTACGTTGCCGATCGCAACCCCGCAGCCAAACTCGCGCCCGCCGCGGGCACCATGGAGCGCTACCGCCTTATCGAGTGGCTGAGCTTCATCAACTCCGAAATACACAAGAATTTCTCGCCGCTCTTTCGCGCCGACGCGCCCGAGGACATGAAGAACTTCGTGCGCACCAACCTCGCCAACCGACTCAACTACCTCGAGAGCGCGCTCGGGACGAAGAGCTACCTCATGGGCGAGCAGTTCACCATCGCCGATCCTTACCTCTTCACGGTGCTCGGCTGGGGCAAGCATTTGGGCGTCGACATCGGCAAGTGGCCAAACCTGCAGCGCCTCTGCGACCGCGTCGGGGCGCGGCCGCACGTCATCGAGGCGTTGAAGTCTGAGGGTCTGCTGAAATAACGCCCCGCCTTCGCCCAAACGTGCCGCGCGCGAGCGATCGGCCGTTTACTGCTACCATCCGCAACACGGCGCTTTGCATGTGAGGGGACGTAATGGCTACCAAGCTCAACAAACAGCTCAAGCGCGAGATCGACGTGGACGGCAAGCCCTATATGGTCACGCTCTCGCCCGAGGGACTTAAACTCACCGAGAAGGGAAAGCGGCTCGGCAAGGAACTCACCTGGAAGGATCTGGTCACCGGCGACACCGCTCTGGCGGCGGCGCTGCAGGGCTCGGTAGGGGGCGGGAGTTAGGTTGCGCGATGCCTGAAGAGAGCCTGCGCGAGTTGCTTGCTCGGCTACATGAGCGATTGAGCGCGAGCACTTCAATCGACGCGGAGTCGCGCAAGCTCCTCGGCACGCTCACGCGCGACATCGAACGGGCGCTCGCTTCCGGCGAGGGCACCGTGGAGCGGGCCGACAAACTCGCCGCAGCCGAGCACACACCGAGGCTCGAGGCGTTCGCGGTGCAGTTCGAAGCCGAGCACCCGGCCGTCGCCGAGACCTTGCGCGAGGTGATCGACGCACTCGGCAAGGCCGGCATCTAGAGCCTGAAAGCACAAGGGCCCGGCGTTGTTGCCAACGCCGGGCCCTCGGTTTTTCACTCGTGCGCTGCGCTCGCGCCGTCAGTCATCCATGAGGAAGCTGCGCAGCTGCTCGCTGCGGCTTGGATGGCGGAGCTTGCGCAGTGCCTTCGCCTCTATCTGCCGGATACGCTCGCGCGTCACATCGAACTGCTTGCCGACCTCCTCGAGCGTGTGGTCGGTGTTCATGTCGATGCCGAAACGCATGCGCAGCACCTTGGCCTCGCGCGGGGTGAGCTGCGCGAGCACCGAGTGCGTCGTCTCACGCAACGACTCCATGGTCGCCTGATCGATCGGGGAGGCGACGGAGGTATCCTCGATGAAATCGCCAAGATGCGAATCCTCGTCGTCGCCGATCGGCGTCTCCATCGAGATCGGCTCCTTGGCGATCTTGAGCACCTTGCGCACCTTGTCCTCGGGCATCTCCATGCGCACCGCGAGCTCCTCGGGCGTCGGTTCGCGGCCCATCTCCTGCAGCATCTGCCGCGAGATGCGGTTGAGCTTATTGATCGTCTCGATCATGTGCACCGGGATGCGGATGGTGCGCGCCTGATCGGCGATCGAGCGGGTGATCGCCTGGCGGATCCACCAGGTCGCGTAGGTGCTGAACTTGTAGCCGCGGCGGTATTCGAACTTGTCCACCGCCTTCATGAGCCCGATGTTGCCTTCCTGGATCAGGTCGAGGAACTGCAGGCCGCGGTTCGTGTACTTCTTGGCAATCGAAATCACGAGTCGCAGGTTCGCCTCCACCATCTCCTTCTTGGCACGGCGCGCCTTGGCCTCACCGATCGAGACTTCGCGGTTGACTTCCTTGATGTCGTTGATCGTGAGGTGATAGAGCCCCTCGAGCTGCTCGAGCTTCTTCTGGCGCCGCTCGATCTCGTCCTTGAACTTCGCGAGCGGCGCCGAGTACTTCTTGCCGCCCTTCACGTGCTTGCTCAGCCAGCGTGGGTTGGTCTCGTTCTTCGGGAACGATGCGATGAAGTCCTTGCGCGGCATGCCGGCATCGCGCACCGCGATGATCATGATTTCCTTCTCGAGCTGGCGCACCTCCGCGACATGCGTGCGCAGATTCAGGATCAGCGCATCGAACATGCGCGGCGAGAGCCGCAGCTCCATGAACTCGTCCGCGAGGCGCTTGCGCTGGCGCAGCGCTTTCGGATCGCGCGCGCCGAGCTTCGCGATCGTGCCGAGCACCTGGGCGTGGATCTTGGCGATCGAGCCAAAGCGCTGCGCGGCTTCGACGGGATCTGGGCCCGTGTCGATCGCTTCCTCTTCGCCGTCCTCGTTCTCCTCGCCCTCCTCCTCGTCTTCGCTTTTCTCCTCGGCCGCGACCACTTCCAGGCGGGTCGGGTTTTGCGGCTGGGCGATGACGTCCGGGGCATTCGGATCGATGAAGCCGACGATCACATCCACCAGGCGCGCCTGACCGACCTTCACCGGCTCGTACGCCCGCAGCAGGAAATCGTGAGTGGGCGGATACATCGCGAGCGCGCTGCGCACCGCATCGAGCCCCTCTTCGATGCGCTTGGCAATGCGGATCTCGCCCTCGCGCGTTAGCAGTTCGACCGTGCCCATCTCGCGCATGTACATGCGCACGGGGTCGGTGGTGCGGCCGAGCTCGGCATCGAGCGCGGCGAGCGCTGCGGCCGCCTCCTCGATCGCTTCCTCGTCGGCAGGGGCGGAGGGCTCGCTCGCGAGCAGTGATTCGGTATCCGGTGCCTTCTCGTACACCGGAATGCCCATATCGTTAATCGTGTTGACGATGTCTTCGATCTGCTCGGGATCGACGATCTCGGAGGGCAGGTGATCGTTCACCTGCGCGTAAGTGAGGTAGCCCTGCTCCTTGCCGCGCGCGATGAGGAGTTTGAGCTGCGACTGGCGGTCCTCGGGCATCACCGGCACGCGCCGCTCGATGCCGAGCGCGCGGCGATCGGGCGCGCCCTTGCCACCCTTGCCATCAACCGCCCGCGCATCGGGCACCTTCCCGTGGGGAGGCGCAACACGGCCCGCGGCGATCACCTTTTTGAGCGCCGCAGCGCCCTTGCCGCGCTCTTTCTCGCGCAGGTGTGCCAGGGCCGCGGGCGCCTTCTCGGCGGCGGCCGCTTTCACGGGCTTGAGGCCCGGGGCGGGACGCTTCTTGTGTGCAGTCTGGGGCTTGTGCTTGCGTGTCATATGTCAGCGGTGAAAGGAGTTGCTAACCCCTATGTGCTGCTGCGGCTGGGCGGCACAAGGGGCGCCTAAGGCAAAGCCCGCAATAATATTTCAGGCAGTGTCAATCCACCAAATCCAAGTTAACCGCCGCGGGCCTCACGGTGGCCAAGTCTGTTGATAAGTCTCTGAAATTCCTCAAATTCGCCCGGTGCCAGGCCACCGGCGCGGCTCTTGGCCTCAAGCGCCTCGAGCCGCCGTCCGGCCGCCTGGTCGGCGAGCTTCACGAGCGCCGCCCGCAGCTCCCCCGCAGCCTGCGGCGCATCGGTAATGACCTCCTCGCGCTCGAGGAGTTTCTGCAGCGAGTCACTTCCTTCGCGTCCCGACCAGCGCTGGATCAGCTGCGCGGGGAGTTCGGCCGGCTGCTCGCGCAAGTTGTCGAGGATCTCGCGCAGCAGCTCGACACCGGGCTCCTCGCTCGCATCGAGCCCGGCGCGCTCGGTGGCGCTCACTTCCCCGGCGATCCCCGGGTAGTGCAGGAGCCGCACGATCGCCTGGCGCACGAGACTTCCGCGTCCGGCGCCAGCGCCCCCGCGCGGCGCCGCGCGCCGTACGGGCGTTGCGGGGACCATGGCTGCACGACCTGGGTTCCAAAGCTCCTCGAGCCGCTGCGGCGCGAGGCCGACCACCTGCGCGAGCCGCTCGAGGAGGAGTTCGCGGTAGACGCCTTCTGGCACCTTGGCGAAGAGCGGCCGCGCACTTTCCGCAAAGCGCGCCCGGCCATCGGCATGCCCGAGCTCGCTCTGCTCTGAGAGCTCGCGCACGAGATACTCCGAGAGCGGTACCGCACTCTTTAGGCGCTCTTCGAAAGCCGTGCGGCCCTCGGCGCCGACGAGTGTGTCGGGGTCATGTCCCTCGGGGAGGAACAGGAAACGGATCTCGCGCCCCTCGCGCGCTTCAGGCAGCGCCTGCAAGAGCGCGCGCCAGGCGGCGGCGCGGCCCGCGCGATCGCCGTCGAAGGCGAAGGTCACCGCGGGCACGAGCCGGAAGATGCGCCGGAAGTGCTCGGCGGTGGTCGCCGTGCCGAGCGTCGCGACCGCGTAATCCACCCCCGACTGATGCAGCCGCACGGTGTCCATGTAGCCCTCGACGATCAGAAGTTGCCGCAGGTTTGGATGGGCGCGGCGCGTCTCCCAGAGTCCGTAGAGCTCGCGACCCTTATGAAAGAGCACCGTCTCGGGTGAGTTGAGGTACTTCGGCTCGCCTGTCGCGATGATCCGTCCGCCAAACGCTATGACCCGGCCGCGCGCGTCGCGTATCGGAAACATGATGCGATCGCGGAAGCGGTCGTAATAACGCTCGCCATCGCGCAGCGGGCCGCGCTCGCGCTCGATGATGAGCCCGCCGTCCGCGAGACGCTTGCGCTCGGTGTCACCGCCGCCAAAGTGCCGCAGGAGTTCGTTCCAGGAGTTCGGCGCATAGCCGAGACCGAAGCGCTCGATCGTCTCCACCGTGAGACCGCGCCCTAAGAGGTAGTCGCGCGCGCGCGCTTCGCGCAGGAGGTTTTCGGAATAAAAGCGCGCCACCTGCGCCATCAGCGTGTAGAGCGGCTCGTCGCCGCGCCGCGCGGCTGACTCGCCTCCGCCCTCATGGGGGACTTCGAGGCCGAGTCGGGTCGCGAGCTCCTCCACCGCCTCCGGAAAGGCGAGGTGATCGTAGTCCATGAGGAAGCCGATCACCGTGCCGTGTTTGCCGCAGCCGAAGCAGTGATAGAACTGCTTGTCGGGGCTCACCCAGAAGGAGGGCGTCTTCTCGTTGTGGAAGGGGCAGCAGGCTTTGTATTCGCGGCCCGCCTTCTTGAGCTGCACGCGGGCGCCGATCACTTCGACGATATCGGCACGCGCGATGAGCTCGTCGATGAAGTGCTGTGGAATGCGTGCCAAGTGCCGACCGCCCTATGTGAGCGAAGTCCCGGGAGCCGCTGTGAAAGGAGCGCGCCCCCGATTGCCGCAAATCAACCGAGCTTCTGCTTCACCCGTGCGCTGAGCGCGCCCATGTCCGCGCGGCCCTGCGCCTTTGGCTTCACGACCGCCATCACCTTGCCCATGTCCCTGACAGAGCTCGCGCCGCTCGCCTTGATCGCATCCGCGATGAGCGTATCGATCTCGGCATCGCTGAGGGGCGCCGGCAGGTAATCCTGCAGCACCCCGATCTCGGCCGTCTCCTTCGCCACGAGATCGGCGCGACCGCCACTTTGAAACTGCGTAATCGCCTCGCGCCGCTGCTTGATCATCTTTTCGAGGACCGCGAGCACCTGGGCGTCATCGAGCGTGATGCGCTCGTCGACCTCGCGCTGCTTGATCGCAGCGAGTGCGAGACGAATCGTCCCGAGCCGCTCCTTCTGGCCGGCCCGCATCGCATTCTTCATGTCTTCGGTGATGCGTTCCTTGAGCGCCATGGCCGTGCGCGGCGCTCCTAGCGGGAGCTGCGCATGCCGTCGCGCGAGATGCGCTTCATGTGGCGCTTGATGGCCGCCGCCTTTTTGCGCTTGCGCTCTTGGGTTGGCTTTTCGTAGAACTCGCGCCGGCGCAGCTCGGTGAGAATGCCCGCCTTCTCGCAGGCGCGTTTGAAGCGCCGCAGGGCGGCATCGAAATACTCGTTCTCACGTACACGAACGCTCGGCATCGAATCCTCAAGTCATTGATCGGACTGGTGATCTCGTCCGGCCCCGAACTGCATCGGTCCGGACCCGCACGGGGGCGGGGGATTCTAAAGGAGCGCCGGGGCAAAGGCAAAAAAAGCCCTACAATTTTTGCCCATGCGTGTGCTTGCGGTGGAGTCTTCGTGCGATGAGAGCGCCGTTGCGGTCTTCGATAGCGCAACCGGCCTGCTCGCGCACGAGCTCTTCAGCCAGGTGGAGCTGCATCAGGGGTTCGGCGGCGTCGTCCCTGAGCTCGCCTCGCGCGATCACGTGCGGCGGCTGCTCCCGCTCATAAAGCGTGCGCTCGCCGAGTCCCATAGCGAGCCGCGCGCTATCGACGGACTCGCCTACACCGCCGGCCCGGGGCTCATCGGCGCACTCCTCACGGGCGCATCGCTCGCGCGTAGCCTCGCCTACGCCTGGAACGTTCCGGCCATCGGCGTGCATCACCTCGAAGCACACCTCCTCGCACCGCTCCTTGAGAGCGAGCCCCCGCCCTTCCCGCATGTCGCGCTTTTGGTCTCAGGCGGGCACACCCTCCTCGTCGAAGTGTCCGCGGTCGGCCGCTACCGCATTCTCGGGGCGAGCCGCGATGATGCCGCGGGCGAGGCGTTCGATAAGAGCGCACGGCTTCTCGGACTTCCCTATCCCGGCGGCCCGCAACTCGCCGCGCTCGCGACCAGGGGCAAGGCTGGCGCGGTCGCCTTCCCGCGCCCGATGCTCGATCGCCCCGGACTCGAGTTCAGCTTCTCGGGACTCAAGACCGCGGTCCTACTGGCGGTGCGGGGCCGTGTGCTCACCGAGCAGGAGCGGGCGGACATCGCCCGCGGCGTCGAGGAGGCGATCGTCGAGACCCTCACCGCGAAGGCGCTGCGCGCACTTGATGAGACAGGGCTCGATGCGCTCGTCGTCTCGGGTGGAGTGAGCGCGAATCAGACGCTGCGTGCGCGCCTCACGGCCGTGGTCGGCGCGCATCACGCCCGCGTGTACTATCCGCGCATCGAATTCTCCACGGACAACGCGGCCATGATCGCCTTAGCGGGACTCAAGCGCCTTGAGGCCGGCGAGCACGAGGGACTTGCGATCGCGGCGCGCGCCCAGTGGCCGCTCGAAGCGCTGCCCGCGGTGGGCGCGTGAGCCGGTCCCCGCGGCAGAGCAAGCAAACATGAGCGACCCCCGATCGAGCGGCGACCGGATCTTTCTGCACGGGCTCACCACCGAGTGCGTCATCGGCTTCATCGACTGGGAACGGCGCGTGAAGCAGACCGTGGTTCTCGACATCGAGCTGCCGGTTGACTGCCGGCGCGCCGCGCGCAGCGACGAAGTCGCCGATACCCTCGATTACAAGCAAGTCGCAAAGCGCGTACTCGCGTTCATCGAGGCCACCGAGTTCAAACTGGTCGAGACGCTCGCCGAGCGGGTCGCGTTGCTCGTGCTCGCGGAATTCCCCGTGGAATGGGTACGCATCGCTCTCAATAAACCTGGCGCGATCCGCAACTCCCGCGACGTTGGGGTTGTGATCGAGCGCACCCGCGCGGACCTGCCGGCTCCAGGGTCCGGGTAACACCGGTGCCCGAGGTGTATGTCGCCGCAGGCAGCAATGTCGCGCCCGAGCGCAATCTCGCGCGGGCCGTCGGAGAACTTACGAACGAGTTCGCCGGCGCGCGCTTTTCGCCCTGGTACCGCAATCGCGCGGTAGGGTTCGAAGGCGAGGACTTCATCAACCTCGTCGCGGGATTTTCGACGGCGTTGCCCGTGCGCGAGGTGCTCGCGCGATTGCACCGGATCGAGGAACGCTGCGGTCGCGCGCGCGCGGCGCCACGCTGGGCTCCGCGCGAGATGGATCTCGATGTGCTCCTCTACGGCGCTCTCGTGCTCGATGAGCCGGGCCTCAAACTACCGCGCCCCGACCTCCTCAAACGCGCCTACATGCTCGGGCCCCTCGCTGCACTCGCCCCGGACGTGACGCATCCCACCGCACACGAGACGATCGGCGAGCTCTGGCGGCGCTTCGACCAGGTGAGCCACCCCCTCGTCGAGCTCCGCCGCTGAGGGAGGCGCGTGTCACCAACCGATGCTGCGGCCGCCATCGACCGCGAGAATCTGCCCGGTTACGTAGGGCGCATCGGTGGCGAAGAAGAGGCAGGCGCGCGCCACATCTTCGGCAGACCCGGGACGCTTGAGCGCAGTGCGCTGCGTGATCTTCTCCTGGAGCGCGGAGTCGAGTCCGTCCTCGGGCCACATCACAGGGCCCGGCGCCACGGCATTCACGCGCACGTGTGGACCCATCTCGCGCGCGAGGGACTTCGTGAGCATGATGACGCCGGCCTTGGCGACCGAGTAGACGGGGAAGCGGCGCAGCGGGCGCATGCCATGGATGTCGGCGAGATTGATGATGAGACCGCGCCGTTCATGGAGCGCGGAGGCCGCAGCCTGCGCGAGGAAGAGCGGCACCTTGAGGTTCGTCCCGATGAGATCGTCCCAGTCGATCTCGGTAACGTCACCGAGGGGGGTCGGATAGAAGGTAGAAGCGTTGTTGACGAGGATGTCGAGCGCGCCGAAGGCGCGGGTGGCGCGGGCGATGAGCGACGGCAACTGCGCGATGTCGAGGAGATCGCACTCGGCGCACACCGCGGAGTTCGCGCGCACACCATTCAATTCGCGCTCGAGAGCAGCGGCATCCTCCGCGGAACTGCGGTAGTGCAGTACCAGATTGGCGCCGGCGCGGTGCAACGCGCGGGCGATCGTCGCGCCGACGCGGCGCGCGGCGCCCGTGACGAGCGCCGTCTTCCCCTCGAGCGTCACTCCGGCGGCGGAGGGCTGCGGGATCGATGCCGGTGTCTTACGCGCCATGGGCTGCGATTATGACTGCATCGGGGCCGCGCTCAATCCTGCCACCGCTCTCGGACGCGCAAGCCGAGCACTCCCGGGCGGTACGCGCGCTCATCGGCGCCGAGCTCGATGCGCGCGGTGGCTGGCTTTCCTTCGAGCGTTTCATGGATCTCGCCCTCTACGCTCCGACCCTCGGCTACTACAGCGCCGGGAGCACGAAGCTCGGTGCGGCGGGCGATTTCATCACGGCTCCCGAAATCTCAACTCTCTTTAGCCGCTGCCTTGCGGCGCAGTGCGCCGAGATTCTCGCGGCGACGGGCGGGGAGATTCTCGAGCTCGGCGCGGGTAGCGGCCGTATGGCGCGGGACATCCTGAGGACGCTCGAGGAGCTCAAAGTACTGCCCGAACGCTACGCGATCCTGGAAGTGAGCGCAGAGCTCGCCGAGCGTCAGCGGGAGAAGCTCGCCAACCTTCCGGACTCGCTGCGCAAGCGCGTCGTATGGCTCGAGCGGCTGCCCGAGCGCCCCATGACCGGCGTGATGCTCGCGAACGAGGTCGCGGATGCGCTGCCCTGCCGGCGCTTCCTCTGGCAGTGGGGTGCGGCACTCGAGTTGGGAGTGGTGCGCGGCGCAGCCGAGGTAGGCGAACCTGACACATTCCGCGCCGAGGCGAGAGCGGCCGATCCGGATTTCGCGCAGCTCTGCACCACGCTCACTGCCGAGTTGCCCGAGCCGCTCCCCGACGGCTACGAGTCTGAGGTGTGTCCGCGGCTCGATGCCTGGATCGCAACGCTCGGCGAAACCTTGGGGCGCGGCGCGCTCCTTCTGACCGACTACGGGCTGCCGCGGCGGCACTACTACCACCCTCAACGCGACCGCGGCACGCTGCGCTGTCATTTCCGGCATCTCGCACACGATGACCCCTACATCAATATCGGCGTGCAGGACATCAGCGCGTGGGTCGACTTCACGCGCGCCGCCGAAGCCGCTCTCGATGCAGGGCTCGCCGTGCAGGGCTTCACTACCCAGGCGGCGTTTCTTCTCAGTACGGGTCTTGCGAGCGCTGTATCCGAGGGAGCCGACGAAAAGAAGCGTGTGCGCCTTGCAGGCGAGGCACGCCGTCTCCTCATGCCCTCCGAGATGGGCGAGTCGTTCAAGGTGATGGCCCTCACACGCGGACTCGCTGAGCCGCTCAGGGGCTTCGCGGTTCTTGACTTGCGTCACCTGCTTTGAATGCGCGCGCCGCCGGGCGGCGCGGGCGGTTAAGATGGCGCCCCGCGAGTTTCAGCTACCAACGAGGATCGTTCAGTGTCCGACACCCTCAGCACCGTGATCCTCGGCATCGTCGAGGGCGTCACCGAATTCCTGCCGATCTCGAGCACCGGGCATCTGCTGATCGCCGAACGCTGGCTCGGGGGGCGTTCGGAGCTCTTCAACGTCGCCATACAGGCCGGCGCCATCCTCGCGCTGGTGCTCGTTTACTGGCGGCGCCTCGTCAATCTCCTGACACGCTTCGATGAGCCTGAGAACCGCGACTACCTCATGAAACTCACGGTCGCGTTTCTTATCACCGCCTCGGGCGCCTTTCTCGCCACCCGACTTGGCTGGAAGCTTCCCGAGAGCGTGCTGCCGATTGCACTCGCCACCCTGATCGGCGGGGTGTTGATTCTTCTCATCGAATGGTACATCTCAGGGAAGCCCCTGAGCTCCACGGTCACATGGAAAGTCGCTTTCTGGGTCGGGAGCTGCCAGATCCTGGCCGCCGTCTTTCCCGGCACATCGCGCTCGGCTGCTACGATTTTTGCGGCGATGCTCGCCGGGCTCACGCTGCGGCCCGCCGCGACCGAATTCGCCTTCCTCGTCGGCATCCCAACGATGTTCGCCGCGACCGGTTATGAGCTCATAAAGGCGCACGCCGGCCGCGCGAACGAGGACTGGCAGGCGCTCGCGCTCGGTTTTATCGTGTCGACGATCGTTGCCTTCGTCGTGGTCAAGTGGCTGCTGCGGTACGTGCAGTCGCATCGCTTCACGATCTTCGCCTGGTATCGGATCATCGTCGGGTCGGCGCTGCTCGTGCTCGTGATGACGGGCGCGATGCGCTGAACGCGCGTCGAGGACGTCAGGCCTTTGCTTTTAGCGCGGTGATCGCCGCAAGACGCCCGCGACGCACCTTGGCGCCGATGGCAGGGCCTTCGAGGCCTTCGCGCTCCTCCGGGCTGAGCGCTACGGCGGAGGCGGCGGCGAGCGCAACTTTCAGATAATCGGCCTGAGGATAGGGGACCCTCTCGCGCCCCGTGCGGCCGCGTGCATCCGCTTCGCAGGCGAGGAGGAGTTCGGTGAAGCGCTCGGGGCGGCGGAAGGCGTCGCAATCCTCGAGCAGCCCGAGGACCGTCGCCGGCTTGAGTTCCGCTGCCCGATGCACGAGGGTGTGTTGGCGCGCGGCGAGGATGGCGAGTTCGCGGCAGGAGTTCGGTACCTTGAGGCGCGCCGACAGGGCCTCGATGAGCGGCACTCCCGCGTTTTCGTGCCCATGATGGCTCGGCCAGCGATCGGGAGGCGTGCGCGCCTTGCCGAGATCGTGGGTGAGCGCGGCAAAACGCACTGCGAGCGAGCCGCCAAGATCAGCCGCGCAGCGCAGCGCCAGCAGGGCGTGCACGCCGGTGTCGATCTCGGGGTGCCAGCGCGGCGGTTGCGGTACGCCGAAAAGCGCGTCGATCTCGGGGAAGAGGACGGCGAGCGCACCGCACTCGCGCAGGGTTTGGAAAAACACCTCGGGTCGCTTCTCGCCAAGTGCCCGCTCGGTCTCCTGCCACACTCGCTCGGGCACGAGCGCATTCACTTCGCCCGCCGCCACCATGCGCCGCATGAGCTCGAGAGTGGGCTCGGCGACACCAAAGCCGAGGTCCGCAAAGCGGGCCGCGAAGCGCGCGACGCGCAGGATGCGCACGGGATCTTCGACGAAGGCTTCCGATACGTGCCGCAGGACGTGTGCGGCGAGATCCGCCTGTCCGCCGTAGGGGTCAACGAGCTCGCCGTTCTCGCTCTCCGCCATGGCGTTGATCGTGAGATCGCGCCGCCTTAGATCATCCTCGAGCGTTACATCGGGCGAGAACTGTGTCGTGAAGCCGCGATAGCCCGGCGCGACTTTGCGCTCGAGCCGCGCGAGTGCGTACTCCTCGTGCGTCTTCGGGTGCAGGAAGACCGGGAATTCGCGTCCCACGCTCTTGTAGCCGGCCCGCTCGAGCTCCTCCGGTGTTGCACCAACCACGACCCAGTCACGTTCGTGCACCGGAAGTCCAAGCAGTCGGTCTCGTACCGCACCGCCGACCAAGTAGACTCGCATGGTGCGCATGTTAACCGAGACTTTCGCACCGGGCGCAGTGGGCGGGCGCGAGCCGACACGAGTTGTGAAGCTCCTCGGCACGGTGGCGTCCGCCACGGCGTGCGTGCTCGTCGGCGGCTGCTACTACGTGCAGGCCGCGAGCGGGGAATGGCAGGTGCTCCATGAGCGCGTGCCGATCGAGAAGGTGATCGATGACCCGCACACATCCGAGGCTTTGCGCACGCATCTCGAGAAGGAGCGCGCGGCGCGCGACTTCGCCTCGCGCGAGCTTGGGCTCCCGGACAACAAGAGCTACCGCAGCTACGCCGACATCCATCGTTCGTTCGTCGCCTGGAACGTGGTCGCCGCGCCCGAGTTCTCGGTGCAGCCGAAGACCTGGTGCTTTCCGGTCGCCGGCTGCGTCGCCTACCGAGGTTACTTTCACGAGCAGGAGGCGCGCGATTACGCCGCGCACCTCGCCGCTGTGGAGGGTTACGATGTCACCGTCGATGGAGTGCCCGCGTATTCGACGCTCGGCCGCTTCTCAGATCCCGTCCTCTCGAGCATGCTGCCGTACGGCGATGACGAGCTCGCCGCGACCGTCTTCCACGAGCTCGCGCATCAACTCCTCTACGTGCGCGATGATTCCGAATTCAACGAGGCCTTCGCCACGACCGTGGAAGAGGTGGGCCTCGAGCGCTGGCTCAAGTACCAGGGCGAGGAGGCGCGCATCGGTAGGTACGAGCGCGTGCAGGCCGAGCGCGAGGTCTTCTATGGCCTGCTTGCGCAGACGCGCGCGCAGCTAAGGGTCCTTTATGCCTCAGACATGCCGCGCGAGGAGATGCGCGAGCGCAAGGCTGTCATCTTCCACAATCTCGCGGGAGATGTCCGCGGCCTCGGCTCGCGCAAGGGTGCGACCGAGAGCGTGTACGAGGAGTGGCTTGCCGGGGGACTCAACAATGCCCGCCTGGCCTCGATCGCGACGTACTTCAATTGCGTGCCGGGGTTCAAGCGTCTGCTCGCCTCGGAAGACAATGATCTCGAGCGCTTCTATAGCGCCGCGCGCGAGCTCTCCAAAGAGCCTCGTGAGAAGCGCGACGCACAGCTTTGTGAGAAGCGCGAGAGCGGCGGCTAGCCGAAGTCCGAGGAAGTAGGCGCCTCAGCGCAGGGGGATGAGGAGCGTCGAGCCGCCGCGGCGCACTTCGAGAACGAGCACGCCCGTGCCCTTGGCGTGCTGCTCAAGCTCGTGGACGTTGCCGACGTGACCTCGGTTCGCGCCCACGATGACATCGTCGGCTTTAAGCCCGGCCTGGGCCGCGGCACTCCCCGATTCGACGCTGCGCACGAGTGCACCGCCGGCATCGGGGGCATCGGTGAGAATTGCGCCGTCGAGCCCCTTGTGAATACTGACCGCAGCGGAGGTGACCCCGGGGCTGCTGTCGGCGATGACGGCGGTTGTGTGCATCGACTTGCCATCGCGCACGTATCCGATCTCGACCTTGTCGCCGACCCGCAGCAATCCGATGATGTTGCGCAGTTCGCTGTTTGACTTGACCGGCTGGCCGTTCACCTGCGTGATCACATCGCCGCTCCTGATGCCGGCGTGATCGGCGGGCGAGCCTTCGACCACCTGCGAAACCAACGCGCCCGCGGCGTTCGGAAGTCCTAGGGAATGCGCGATATCAGGGGTCACGGTATACATGCTGACCCCGAGCTGGCCGCGTTTCACCGCGCCGTACTTGATGAGTTGATCGACGACATTGCGCGCCATGTTCACAGGTATCGCGAAGCCGATGCCAATGTTGCCGCCGCCGCGCGCGAGAATGGCGGTATTGATGCCGATCAACTCGCCGCGCAGGTTGACGAGCGCGCCGCCCGAGTTCCCCGGATTGATCGAGGCATCGGTCTGGATGAAGTCCTCGTAACCGTCGGGATTGATTCCCGAGCGCGAGAGCCCGCTGATGATTCCCGAGGTCACGGTGTGCTGCAGGCCGAAGGGATTACCGATCGCCAGCACGAAATCCCCGACTTCGATCTTGGTCGAGTCCCCGAGAGCGATCTGCGAGAGACCATCGGACTTCACGCGCAGCACGGCGACATCGGAGGGGACGTCCATACCGACAACCTGGGCCTTGAGGTCGCGGCCATCCTGCAGCGTCACCGTGATCTCGGTGGCGTTCTCGACGACGTGGGCGTTGGTGACGATGTAGCCGTTGCGGGCATCGAAGATGACCCCGGAGCCCGCGCTCTGGAACGAGCGTTCACGGGAGCCGCCCTCCGGCGGGACTTCGAAGAAGCGCCGGAAAAACGGATCCTCGAGCAGCGGATTCGAGGGGCTTTTCTCGTGGATGGTGCCACGGGTTGCGATGTTGACGACCGCTGGGGAGACTTTCTTCACGATCGGCGCGAGCGTCGGCAGCGCCTGCTCGCCGACCGCGGCGGGCGTGGCAGCAGGGAGCGGTGCCGACACCGGCAGTAGCAGCAGCAGCGCTGCGAATGAAAGCGCGAGTCTCATGTGGCGGGAATTCTAGCCTCACGGAGCAGGGCGCGCGCTCGCGCTCTCCGAGTGGACATAAAAAAGGAACGCCGGTAGTGCGACAGCGCACTACCGGCTTTTTGGCTCAAGTGCCGATTAGGCAGCCTGGACGCTGATCCGCCGCGGCTGTTCCTGGGGACGCTTCGGGATGGAAACTTCCAGCACCCCGTTGTTGTGCGTCGCCTTGATCGCCTCGGCATCCACGCTCTCGGGCAGCGTGAAGCGGCGCAGGAACGTGCCGGTAGCACGCTCGACGCTCTCGAAGCCGTCCGTGGTGGACTTCTTCTCGGAGCGGCGCTCGCCGCGAATCGTCAGCACGCCCTTGTCGGCCGTGACTTCGATGTCCTTGCCCTCAACGCCCGGCAGGTCGGCCGCCACAACGAAGCGCTCAGCCTCCTCGCGAATGTCGACATGCGGGATCCAGCTGACGCTCGCGGAATCCGCGCTCGCAGCATTCTCACCCAGGGCACGATCGAGCTGCCGCTGAAAGCGGCTCACGATCGCCCAAGGGTCGTAACGAACGATGGTCATAACAAAAACTCCTCTGAGACAGGTATGCAAAAACTGAAACTGGGTGCGCCCTCAGGCGCGGTTGCACACGATGTGCGGATGGCTGCTTTACGTTTCAAGAGCGGCGCGTGTGAACGCCATCTGCGTGTGGCGAGTCAATAGCGAAGCTCGGGCCGCACGATTTTCTTGCAGCAAAAACCTGCGCTGCGAGGCGCGCGATCACTTGAGGCTCGAGGAAGAAACCCCATCTCACGGGCGCGGCGGCGCCGCCGCTGTGGGCAGGCTGTGCAGAAGCTGTGCTTGCCCTGAGCACAATATATTGGGGTTGGCCGGGTTCTGTTAAAGACGCGCGTTTATATAAATATTATCGTGGAACTTACAGCCAATAATCTCGTAACGCATTGAAAAATATTAATAAAAATGACATTACAAAATACCCTTCGGAGCCTTGACGCTTCCCCGAGTGCTCATTAGGCTTTTGACCCCGACACAAGATCTTGTGTTCGCGCGCCAGCGCGATCAGGGGTCACGCGGTCGGGGGAGGTTTCAGGGATCTGACTGTCTTGAAGGCAGCAGGTACCCGGTCAGGCAGCGCGGCTCGCTGAGCTCGTAGCGCTTTGATCGGTATTCCCTGTAAATCCGGCATGGCAACGAGTGCATTCGGAGCGCCGCGGATTGAAATGAATACGGTCGTCAAGATTGATCCCAAAGACATCGACGCGATTCCGTTCCAGGAAGCCTCGCTCGACATCTGGGACAAGAAATATCGGCTGACTGCGAAGGACGGCACGCCCATCGACAAGACGATGGACGATACCTACAAGCGCGTCGCCCGAGCGCTCGCCGAGGTCGAGAGCGAGGACGTGCGCGAGAGCTGGACCGAGCGTTTTCTCTGGGCGCTGCGGCGCGGCGCGATTCCCGCGGGCCGCGTTACCTCCAACGCCGGAGCGTTCGAGCACAAGCCGGCAACATCGACGATCAATTGCACGGTCTCGGGCACGATCCATGACTCGATGGACGACATTCTCAAGAAAGTCCACGAGGCGGGACTCACGCTGAAGGCGGGATGCGGCATCGGCTATGAGCACTCGACGCTGCGGCCGCGCGGCGCATACGTGTCGGGAGCGGGTGCCTACACGTCCGGCCCGCTTTCCTTCATGGATATTTTCGACAAGATGTGTTTCACGATCTCGTCTGCGGGTGGAAGGCGCGGGGCGCAGATGGGTACTTTCGATATCGGCCATCCCGATGTTATGGAGTTCATCCGCGCCAAGCGCGAGAGCGGGCGTCTGCGACAATTCAATCTCTCGCTCCTCATCACGGATGAGTTTATGCGGGCCGTGCGCGAGGACCGCGAGTGGAAGCTCGCTTTTCCCGTGTCGCTCAAGGAGTACGAGACCGACAAGCCCGAGCTCGCCGATCAGACAAAGTTCATGTGGCGCGAGTGGCCGGTGCACGACGGCTACGTCGTCAATGACGACGGCCTCGTCGCTTGCAGGATCTACAAAACTCTGCCGGCGCGGCGCATGTGGGACGTCATCATGACGTCCACCTATGACTTCGCCGAGCCCGGATTCATTCTCATCGACCGCGTCAATGAGATGAACAACAACTGGTGGTGCGAGAACATTCGCGCGACGAACCCCTGCGGCGAACAAAGTCTTCCGCCCTACGGCTCATGTTTGCTCGGGTCCATCAACCTAACACGTTTCGTAAAACATCCGTTCACGGATTTCGCGGAATTCGACTGGTCGGAGTACCGCGAGGTCGTGAAGGTGTTCACGCGCATGCTCGACAATGTCGTCGAGATAAATGGACTTCCACTCGCGCAGCAGCGCGAGGAGATCCTGCGCAAGCGCCGTCATGGCATGGGATACCTCGGGCTCGGCAGCACGATGACGCTGCTCAAGATGAAGTACGGTTCGCCCGAAGCGGTGCAGTTCACCGAGGACGTGACGCGCGAGATGGCGGTCGCGGGCTGGGAGGCCGCTCTCGAGCTCGCGCGCGAGAAGGGTCCGGCACCGATCATGAACGAGGAGTTCACGGTTACCAGGGAAATGCTGCGCAAGCGCCCGGAGATGGCGCGCGATGGCTGGAAGGCGGGCGTGAAGATCGCAGGCAGGCTCCTGCACGCCAAGTACAGCCGCTACATGCAGCGCATCGCGCAGGTCGCACCGCAACTCGTGCACGAGCTCGCCGAGACCGGCGCGCGCTTCACGCACCACACCTCGATCGCGCCCACAGGCACGATCTCGCTTTCGCTCGCCAACAATGCCTCGAACGGCATCGAGCCCTCGTTCGCGCATCATTACTTCCGCAACGTGATCCGGGAGGGAAAGAAAACCAAGGAAAAGATCGACGTCTATTCCTTCGAGCTACTCGCCTACCGCGAGCTGGTCAATCTAGAGGCCAAACCGGGAGCCACCACCGATGCAGAGAGACTGCCCGAGTACTTCATCGCTTCCGAAGACATCACTCCCAAGGAGCATGTCGAAGTGCAGGCTGCGGCCCAAAAGTGGGTCGATTCATCGATTTCTAAGACGGCGAACGTGCCTACGGATTTCCCGTACGCGAAATTCAAAGACATCTATCTGTACGCATATGAGCAGGGGCTGAAGGGCTGCACGACCTTCCGCTTCAACCCGGAGGCGTTCCAGGGCGTGCTCGTGAAGGAACAGGATCTCAAGAACACGATCTACAAGTTCACCCTCGAAGACGGCTCGGTAGTCGAGGTGCGCGGGGACGAGGAGATCGAGTACGACGGTGAGGTGCACACCGCCGCCAATCTTTACGACGCGATGCGCGAGGGCTACTACGGCCGCTTCTGAGCGCGGGCAGTTAAAGCAGGAAAACCAACATGACCAAGATCGACCGCAAGATCGTCAAGTATCAGGTGCAGAAGCCTGAAGAGAAGCCCGCCGCGGCGGCGGCGCAAGCTCCCGCGGCCCCGCAGGGCGGGGAGCCCGAGATCGTGCGCGACAAGAATGGCGGCACCGCCAAAGTAATCCGCATGCACGAGAAGCTCGAGCGTCCGGAAATGCTGGTCGGCTCGACCTACAAGATCAAGACGCCGATCTCCGATCACGCCATGTACGTGACGATCAACGACATCGTGCTGAACGAGGGTACCGAGTACGAGCAGCGCCGGCCGTTCGAGATCTTCATCAACTCGAAGAATCTCGATCACTTCCAGTGGATCGTGGCGCTCACGCGCATCATCTCCGCGGTGTTCCGCAAGGGGGGCGATGTCACCTTCCTCGTCGATGAGCTCAAGGCGGTGTTCGACCCGCGCGGCGGCTATTGGCAGCCGGGCGGCAAGTTCATGCCATCGATCATCGCCGAGCTCGGCTACGTCATCGAGAAACACCTGCAGGCGATCGGCTTGATCCGCAAGAGCCCCCTCGATCCCCACCAGCAAAAGTTCGTCGACCAGAAGCGCGCCGAGTACGAGGCGCGCGCCAAGCAGACCGACGCCTTCGCCAAGCCGCACTTCCCCGAAGGCGCCCAGCTCTGCGGCCGCTGCAGCACGGCGGCGGTCGTCATGATGGACGGCTGCATGACGTGCCTGAACTGCGGTGATTCGAAGTGTGGTTAACGCTCAAGGTTTCTGCGCCAACCAACCGGCACTGATAGACCCCGAGCGCAACTGACGAGGCAGCCATCCGGGCTGCCTCGTTTTGTCAGTGCGGATCTAATCGAGCGCGCTACCGCTCCGTGCGGACGATCGCCTATGATTTCGGGCGTCGCGGCTGCGCAGCGTTGCGCAAGTGAGGGGAGCCAAAAGATGAGAACACCAAGAGGGATGCTGATCGCGCTTGCGATAGCTGTGATCGGTACGGGCTGCGCGGCGCAGAAGATCAGCGCCGTGCCGGGTGCCGATGCGGTCAAGGTCACGAGCAATAATGCGGACGTCGCCAACTGCAACCCGCTCGGCAACGTCACCTATTACGCAACCGACCCGAATGCGAAGCAGCTGGCACTGAATGCGACCGTCGGCCTTGGCGGGAACACGCTCCAGCTGCTCGATAACCCGGGCCAGTACGGCGGGGTCGCCTACAAGTGTCCCGTTAAGTAGGAGCGGCTTTCTTCCGTGTTAACCTGCCGCCGCTGACTCAATCCTTTATCGGCGGCGGCGTTGCGTGAACCATCCCGGGCCGTCTGGCTCGGGATAGGTCCCTCGCGTCCCCCGATCTAAAGCTCGCCACCGGATGCGGAAAAAAAGACCCCGCCAGGAGGCGGGGTGTCGGTCGCTTTGCTTGTGTGGAGGAGTGTCTTCTCGTTGTTATCCGGTCAGCGCGCGATAGTCCCTACCTTCCCCAATTCTCGATTCCGGACCCGCGCGTTCTTTGATAATCCCTGTGGCTTTCCTTCCGCCGAAATTTGCTGTTCCTATGAAGTGAGCAACACTCGTGCCAGCGCGATTTCCCTTTAACTAAATATGCTGCGACGCATGTGCAGAGCCTCGCGGGAACGAAGCGGCCTTCGCCGAGTCTTCGGCCTTGGAGCCGGTGTCAAAATAGCCGACGCATTGATGCGCGGGCGCGACATCGTCCGAGCGCAGCGTACGCGGCAAACCTTTGAATTTTCTGGCGAAGCGTGCGGTTTCGAGAGCTGTAAATGATCCCGACAGGAGCTCTAGAAGGTCTCGGGCGCGCAATTCGGACGCTCGGAACACTCGCCTCGCTCCTCCCGACGATCGCCTGCGCGCTCTTCGGTGCGGGGCGTGCGCTCGCGGGGGAGAACGCGATGCCGCGCCCCCCGCAGCTCGAACCCGACGTCCAGTTCTGGATCCGCGTCTACACCGAGATCGATACCAACTCGGGATTCCTCCACGACGAGCACGACCTGACGGTCGTCTACGAAGCGCTCCACTTCGCGCCCGAAGCACCCCCCGCCGAGCGCGAGCGTTTGGTCGATGACGCCCGCGATCGCATCTCTGCGGCGCTGCGCCGGATCGTCGATGCAGGGGAGGGACCGCTCTCGGCGGACGATCAGCGCATCAAAGACGCCTGGGGCACGGCGGGCACGCCGGTGCGGCTGCGCCAGGCGGTCGATGAGGTTCGCTTCCAGCTCGGGCAGTCGGATCGCTTCCGCAGCGGCCTCATCCGCTCCGGAGCCTGGGAGACGCACATCGCCGAGACGCTCGCGAACCGCGGATTGCCCGCAGAGCTCGCAGTCCTGCCGCACGTCGAATCCTCTTTCAACCCGGCGGCGTATTCGAAGGCGGGCGCCGCGGGCCTCTGGCAGTTCATGCGCTCGACGGGGCGGCGCTACATGCGCATCGACACCGCCGTGGACGATCGGCTCGATCCCTTCCGCTCCACCGAGGCCGCCGCGCAGCTCCTCGCCTACAACTACCACGTGCTTGGCACCTGGCCGCTCGCGCTGACGGCCTATAACCACGGCACTGCGGGCGTGCGTCACGCGGTCGAGACGCTCGGCACCGACGACATTGTGACGATCGTGCGCCACTACACGAGCCGCACGTTCGGCTTCGCCTCGCGCAACTTCTACGTCTCGTTTCTCGCCGCACTCGAGATCGATCACAACCCGAAGAAGTACTTCGGCGCACTCGAGCGCGAGCGGGAGGTGCGCTTCCAGGAGGTGCAACTGCCCGCCTACGTGCCCGCGGCGGCGCTCACGCGCACGCTCCAGATCGACACGGATAAGCTGCGCGCCCTGAACCCGGCACTCCTGCCTGGAGTGTGGAGCGGCGAGCAGCGCGTACCTCGGGCCTATCGGCTGCGCTTACCCCGCGAGGGAACCCCACTTACGAACGAGCAGTTCGCGAAACAGCTCAGCCCCGAGGACATGTTCGCCGGCCAGCGCAGCCCGCGCCGCTACAAGGTGCAACAGGGCGACACGCTCGCGAATATCGCCGATCGCTACGGCGTGTCGATCGAGACACTGGCGCGCAAGAACGGCTTGCGCACGAGTGCGGGGCTGCATGCCGGCCACATGCTCACGATACCCGAGGCATCGCCCGGTCTTCTCGTGGCGGCCAACACGCCGCCACCGCGCAGGGGAGTCGTCACGATCATTCCGCTGCCACCCGAAGTCGCCCCGGGCGGAGCCGTGCCGGTCGAGGTCGCGCAGCGCGAGAGCGCGGAGGACGCCGCGGCGGCGGCGAAATCGCGCGCGGCGGCGGCCACGAACGTGGAGCCGCTCTCGGCCGCACAGGCCGAGGCGGTCGGACCTGCGATCGGCCCCGCCGCCGAGAGTACGCAAAGCGCCGATCCCACCGATTACAGCGTCGCGCAGGATGACACGATCCGCGTCGCCCCCGATGAGACGCTCGGGCACTACGCCGACTGGCTTGGCATCAGCGCGACCCGCGTACGCGAACTCAACAACATGGCCGGTAAGAGCGCGGTGCTCATCGGCGAGCGCATCAAGCTCGATTTCCACAAAGTGACGCACGAGGTGTTTGAAGCGCGCCGTCGTGACTATCACCAGCAGCTGCAGGCGAGCTACTTCGCCGCGCACCGCATCGTTGGCACCGAGGTGTACATCGCCCGCCCCGGGGATTCGCCCTGGACGCTCACGCAACACGGCCCGCGGCTGCCGCTTTGGCTCCTGCAGCAGTACAACCCCGATGTCGATTTCTCGGCACTGCGCGCCGGCACGCAACTCGTGATGCCGCGCGTGCAGGAAATCGCCGCGGGCGGCTGAAGCAGGAGGGTGTCAGGGCGCTTGGAATCGGCTCACCCCGGCCGCTGTGACGGATGCCCGTGCCGGGGTTTGGGTGGAACGCCTATAATCCCCCCGGGTTTTGTCGTATTGACCAGGGAATGAAGAACATTTTCAGGGCGTTAGCCGTCGTCGCGGCGCTTCCTTGCGCCGCCGCGCTCGTGCGCGCCGATTCCCTGCCACAGGCCCAGCCGGTCGTATTCACCCCGTCCACGCAGTCCCTCCCGATCGTCGATCGGGTGGTGGTGCACAAATCCGAGCGGCGGCTGGTCCTCATGCACGGCGGCAACATCGTGCGCTCGTATCACGTCGCGCTCGGGCTCAGCCCCGCGGGTCAAAAGGAGCGTTCGGGCGATTTTCGCACTCCCGAGGGGAGCTACCGTCTCGACCGGCGCAATCCGCGCAGCGACTTCTTTCTCTCGATCAAGGTGTCTTACCCGAGCCCCGCGGACCTCAAGCGCGCGCACGATCACCACTGGGTGACCGGCGGTTCGATCATGATCCACGGGCTGCCGAACTTCCTCAGGCACGAACCCGAGTACTACCTGAGCCACGACTGGACCGATGGCTGCATCGCCGTGTCGAACGCCGACATGGTCGAGATCTGGATGCTCACCCCTGACGACGCGCCGATCGATATCCTTCCCTAGCGCGTGAGCACAGAGCTTCCAGAATTCGTCGACGCGCGCGTCGGGCCGCGCGGTAGTCTCGAAAATCTCTCCCAGACCGAGATCGATATGCTGCTCGACACCGGGCAGGGCGGGCTCTATCCGCTCTTCCGGCGCTGCGCGCTCGCCGTGCTCAATTCCGGCGCACCCACCGACAACACCAAGGAGATCTTCGACCGCTACCGCGACTTCGATATCCGCATCGTGCGCAGCGCCTGGGGCGTGAAGCTCGAGATGCAGAATGCTCCGGCCGCGGCCTTCGTCGACGGACAGATGATCCGCGGCATCAAGGAGCACCTCTTCGCGGTGCTGCGCGATGTGGTGTTCATCTCGAACGAAATCGTGGCGAGCGGGCGTTTCGATCTTACGAGCTCCGCTTCGATCACGAACGCGGTGTTCCACGTGCTGCGCAACGCGCGCCTCCTCGATTACCGCGGCAGGCCGAACCTCGCGGTGTGCTGGGGAGGGCACTCGATCGACTCCGGGGAGTACCAGTACAGCAAGAACGTCGGCTACGAGCTCGGGCTGCGCGGACTCGATGTGTGCACCGGTTGCGGCCCGGGCGCCATGAAGGGTCCGATGAAAGGTGCCGCGGTCGGTCACGCGAAGCAGCGCATCGAGCATGGCCGCTATATCGGCATCACCGAGCCAGGGATCATCGCCGCCGAACCCCCGAACCCGATCGTGAGTCAGCTCGCGATCATGCCCGACATCGAGAAGCGCCTTGAGGCGTTCGTGCGGCTCGCGCACGGCATCGTCGTGCTCCCGGGCGGTGCCGGCACGGCGGAGGAAATCCTCTATCTCGCCGGCATGCTCCTCGATCCGGCCAATCGCGACCAGCCCTTTCCGATCGTGCTCACCGGTCCCGCTGGCAGCGCCGCCTACTTCGAGCAGATCAGCCGCTTCCTCGAGGGCACCCTCGGGAGCGATGCCGTACGGCACATGAGCGTCATCATCGACGACCCGCCGCAGGTTGCACGCGAGCTCGTGCGCGGGATGCAGGCGGTGCGCGAATTCCGCCGCGAGCGCAGCGATTCTTTCAACTTCAACTGGCTGCTCTCGGTGCGGCCCGAGTTCCAGAAGCCCTTCGAGGTGACGCACGCCTCGATGCGCGCGCTCGATCTCAGCCGCGATCAGCCGCCACACGAACTCGCCGCCAACCTGCGGCGCGCGTTCTCCGGGATCGTCACCGGCAACGTCAAGGAGCAGGGCATCGCCGCCATCGAGCGCGAGGGTCCTTATGAGCTCTCGGGCGATCCCGCGATCATGCAGCTCCTCGATGAACTCCTCGCCGCCTTCGTCGCCCAGCGCCGCATGCGGCTGCCGGGCGCCATCTACCGCCCCGTCTACCGCCTCGTCGCCTGAAGCGCGCCACCCGCGCTGCGCTGAAGCTTCGTGCACCGCTCACGTCAGCGCTGCCAACTGCACGCCGCGGTGCGCGCGTTCGGCTCACTCGTTACATAACGTTTCTTTCGCCGCACACTTTTTTCGCAGCGCGCGAGAGCTAGTTCCCAGCGCGGCAGAGCGAGGAGGTGGCTGTGAACCAGTTCCTGCGGTGGCTGTCGCTAACGCCGTACGCTGCCCCTCAGTTCTTCAGGAGCTTCTCATGGGCTCAAGCGACAGGGGGCGAGACGACGTCCCCGGCACGCAAAACGACCCGGCACCCGCGGGCAATCAGACGGGTAATCCGGATGCGTATGCGAATTGGCTCGATCGAATGCAGCGCGCGCGTGCCCGCCACGCCGCCATCACCCGAAACCTCTACACGTGGTCGAACTATAAGAATTGGGCCGACCAGGTGCGCGACACCTGGCAGAACCCCGAAGGCAACGGCGCCCCGGGCGCCGGCAAGCCCCGCAACAAGTAGCTCTCCGGAGCGGGCACTGCCGCCGCACTGAGTGCGGGGGCGCCCGCCATTCCCCGACGCCCAAGTCCTTCAGGCGATGTGTGCCGCCGCAGGAACGGCGGGCATCTCAGCCTCGGCCGCGGCTGAGGGGCTCGTGGGGACCGCCTCCGCGGCCTCCGGTGCGTCCTGCGCCGCACTCGTCGGCCCAGGCAGAACTCCGGCCTCAAAGCGCGCCCCTGCGAGCCACTCGATGAGGGGCTGCCATTGCTCGAGATCGTCCTGAGCGAGATAGGTCTTCATCTCGTGCAAACCGACCCCGAGCTCGGCGGCGCGCACGTAGTTTTGTGAGTCACGCAGCGTCGCCACGATCGGGATGCCGAGGGTCTGCAGAAAGCGCAGCAGCGCCTGATACGCAAGCGTATTGCGGCGGATGCGGTTCGCGATCACGCCGATGCGGTTGTCCTCGCGGCGGATCTTGGCGACGAGGAGGAGGTCGCGGATGCAGGTCGAGCAGGTATGGATGTCGATGTCGGAGGGCAGCACCGGCACGATGATCTTGTTCGCGTTACGGGTCATCTCCGGGAGCTGCTGCGCCGCGAGTGCCGCGGGCGTGTCCACGATGACGTGTGTCGCCTCGTGCGGCACGCGCAGCTGGAAGGAGCGCGTCGTGCGGCTGTCCTTCTCGTACGCGGGGATGATCTGCACCTGCGGCTGAGTCGGCTGACGCTTCTTCGCCCAGCGAACCGACGATCCCTGCGGGTCGAAGTCCATGAGCACGGGCGCATGCCCGCGCGTGGCCAGGTAGCTCGCCAGATTGATCGCGATGGTCGTCTTGCCGGACCCGCCTTTGGGGTTCAGGACGACAATGCGCTGCATGATGAGCCTTGTTTTGTCACATCCGTGATGCGCGGATCGCGGGGCAAGCCTACGCACGCACCCGATTCACCGCAAGCCACAGTATGTCGCATGTGTGACTGTGAGCACGGGCACGGCGCGCGGCACGCGCGCTCCGTAGAGTGCCCCTCGAATGGAAGAGTTCTTCTTGCACCTCTGGGACGAATTCGACGACATCGTCGGGATCTGCCGACACGTCGTGAGCTGCACGGCAGCCGAGGCGGTCGCAGACGCCGCACCGCTGATCGGTGCGGTCTCGGGGGCACTCCTTGCCGGGGCGGCAGCGTTGCTGCTCGCACACCCGCACTTCACCAGCTTCCTCAGCTAGTCTTGCCCGGTTCGCCGCGCGGAACTTGAAAATTCCGCGCCGATTCCCAAGATCGTGCGTCTCAAGAACGCGCGCAGCGGACGGCGAGCATGGCACCCGAACCGAACCCGAAAGAAGAGTCGCGAGCGGACGGCTCGCCTGCCACCCACGGCTTTCAGGCCGAGGTGCGCGAGCTCCTCAAGCTCATGATCCACTCCCTGTACAGCCACAGGGAAATCTTCCTGCGCGAGCTCATCTCCAACGCCTCGGACGCCTGCGACCGGCTGCGCTTTGCCGCGATCGCCGACAGCTCACTCCTCGCCCCCGCTCCCGAGCTCGGCATCCGCATCGACTCCGATCCCGCGCAGGGCACGGTGACCATCACCGATAACGGCATTGGCATGACGCGCGAGGAGGCGATCGCGAACCTCGGCACCATCGCCCGCTCGGGCACGGCCGAGTTCTTCCGCTCGCTCTCGGGCGATGAGCAGAAGGCCTCGCAACTCATCGGGCAGTTCGGCGTGGGCTTTTATTCCGCGTTCATCGTCGCCGAGCGCGTCGAGGTGCGCTCGCGCAAGGCCGGCACCGCGCCCGAGGCGGGCGTGCACTGGCAGTCGCGCGCCGAGGGCGATTTCACCGTCGAAACCGTGAGACAGGAAGCGCGCGGCACTTCGGTGACGCTGCACCTCAAGCAGGATGCGCGCGAGTTCGCCGATCCCTTCCGCCTGCGCGCGCTCATCCGCCGCTACTCCGATCACATCGGCTTCCCGGTGCACATGCGCAAGGAGGGCGAGGCGTCGCTCGAGTACGAGGTGGTGAACCAGGCGAAAGCGCTCTGGACGCTGCCGCGCAGCGAGATCCCGGAGGAGGAATATCGGCAGTTCTACCAGTACCTCGCGCACGATTTCACGGACCCCCTCGCCTGGAGCCACAACAAGGTGGAGGGCAAGCGCGAGTACATCAGTCTCCTCTATGTACCGGCGCGCGCCCCCTTTGATCTCTGGCAGCGCGAGGCGGCACATGGCCTGAAACTCTACGTGCGGCGCGTCTTCATCATGGACGATGCCGAGCAGTTCCTGCCGATCTACCTGCGGTTCGTGAAAGGGGTGATCGATTCGAGTGACCTGCCGCTCAACGTCTCGCGCGAGCTCCTGCAGCAGGACCCCGAAGTCGAAGCGATCCGAAGCGGGCTCACCAAGCGCGTGCTCGACCTGCTGGGGCGACTTGCGAAGGACGAGCCCGAGAAATACGCGACCTTCTGGAAGGAATTCGGCACCGTGCTCAAGGAGGGCATCGTCCAGGATCAGCCGAATCACGCCGCGCTCTTGCCGCTCCTGCGCTTTGCGAGCACGCGGCAGTCGGACAACACCCCCTCGGTGAGTCTCGTGGATTACCGCGCACGCATGCAGAGCGGGCAGGAGCGCATCTACTACGTGATCGCCGAGAGCGTGGACGCGGCGCGCGGGAGTCCCGCGATCGAGCGCCTGAGGGAGCGCGGCCTCGAGGTGCTCTTGCTCGCCGAGCGCATCGACGAGTGGGTCATGGGACAGCTCAGCGAATTCGACGGCAAGCGCTTCAAGGATGCCTCGCGCGGCGATCTCGAGCTCGGCGGACTTGCGGGCGCGGCCGACAAGAAGCAGCACGAGGAGGAACTCAGGGAGAGCAAGGGACTCCTCAAGCGCGTGAAGGACGCGTTGGGAACACGCGTCACCGAAGTGCGTGTCAGCGAGCGCCTCAAGGAGTCCCCGGCCGTCCTCGTGCTTGGTGAGCATGACCTGAGTGAGGCCATGCGCCGCATTCTCGCCGCCGCCGGACAGAAGCCGCCCGAGACTCATGCGCACCTCGAGCTCAACGTCACTCACCCGCTCGTGAAGTATCTCGATGGGGTCAAGGATCCGGACACGTTCGGCGAACTTGCCCAGCTCCTTTATGAGCAGGCGCTCCTCGCCGAAGGCTCGCAGCTTGCGAACCCGCCCGAATACGTGCAGCGGTTGAACCGCCTGCTCGTGCGACTCACCGCTCAGGAGCACCCAAGCGGTGCCTCCTGAGAGGATCGGGTTGTGAGCCGCGGGCGATGGTACTAAGAGCACCCGATGCCGAGCGGCTCATGCTCGAAGGCCCCGCCGGCGGCCTCGAGGCGCTCATCGAGACACCGAGGATCGAAGGTCGCGAAGGCGCGCCCGTCGCAGCATTCGCGGTCGTCTGTCATCCCCATCCGCTGCATGGCGGCACGCTCGATAACAAGGTGGTCTACACGCTCGCGCGTGCCTGCGAGCATTTCGGTACGCCCGCGATTCGCTTCAATTTCCGCGGCGTCGGCAGGAGCGAAGGCGTGTACGACGAGGGGCGCGGGGAGACCGAGGATGCGCTCGCCGCGATCGCCTACGGCCGGCGCCGCTGGCCGGGCGCGGCGCTTTGGCTCGGGGGATTCTCCTTCGGAGGCGTGGTCGCGGTGCGAGCCGCGGCGCAGGCGCGGCCCACCTGCGTGGTTGCCATCGCCCCGGGAGTCACCCGCATCGATGCGAGTGGTGTCGCACCGCCCGCCTGTCCCTGGCTCATCGTGCAGGGCGAGGCGGACGATGTGGTGCCGGCGGACACCGTCCTCGACTGGGCGCGCTCGCTCTCACCCGTGCCCGAGATCAAGCTGCTCGCGGGTGCCGGACACTTCTTTCACGGCCGCATCAACGAGCTGCGCGGGGCGCTCCTCGAGTTCCTCGAGACGATCCCCTGAAAACAAAAAGCCCGGCAGGAGCTGCGCTCCTCCCGGGCCTTTGCTCTCCGACCCTTCCGGAGAGTGCAAATCCCCTATTGGTTGACCATCGCCTTGAGGCTCTTGAGCGGCATAACGCGAACCTTCTTGCTGGCGGGCTTGGCCTTGAACATCATCTTTTCGCCGGTGAAGGGGTTGATACCCTCGCGTGCCTTCGTGGCTGGCTTCTTCACCACTTTCATCTTCAGCAGTCCCGGCAGCGTGAAGAGTCCATTCCCCCGCAGGCTCTTCTTGATCACGCCACCCAGGGACTCGAAGACGGTTCCGATTTGCTTGCGTGAAAGTCCAGTGTCTTTCGAGATGTGTGTGAGGACTTCGGACTTAGTCGGTGCGCCACCCTTTTTCGCCATATTGCTTTACTCCTCGGGAATATTAGTGTTGCGAAACGCGGCCCCCGTGCTGCCGCGAAGAGAATCGCGGCGGAAAATAGCACATGGGAGAGCTTTCGCAAGCGCTTTTTGCGCGTAGTGCTACGCGGAAATGCCTTTTTTATAAGGGTTTCACGCACACCGGGCGCCGACGCTGTGCTCCATCGCGCGCTCGCAGCGCTCGCGCGCGGCGCACGAGCGCTAGGACCAATGTTGCGATTCTCGTTGCGAAGTCATCGCTAAGCATGTGTTCCGCAAGCGCTCGCGCGCACCTCGAGCGCGTCGCGTGCGCGAGACGAGTGCGCCTTTTAGCTCAGCGCAGGAGGATCAAAATCGCCTGGATGGCGATGATCGCCCAAAGCGGCGAGAGATCGAGCCCGGCGACGGCGGGAATCAGGCGGCGGATCGGCCGCAGCACCGGCTCGCAGAGCGAGGTGAGGACGGACTGGAGCGGGGAATAGCCACCAGGCGCCACCAGCGAGAGCAGCGCATAGAGAAAGATCGCGTAGAAATAGGTCCAAAGGAGGGTGCGGGCGATCTCGCTCAGGATCGGGCGTACCCAAAGGAATGGCGGGGGAAAGCCGACCCCGCGCAGCGCAAAGATACAGCCGACATCCACCGTCGCGACGATGAACACCGCGACCACGGAGGCGGTGTCGATCTTGCCGATCGGGGGCAGGAGGCGGCGCAGGGGCAGGATGATCGGGTTCGTGAGGCGCACCACAGCCTGGCAGAGCGGGTTGCGGAAGTCCGCGCGCGCCCACTGCAGGAGGAGGCGCGCCATCACCACGAAGAGCGCGAGCGAAAGCAGCGTCTCGACGATGTAGATGATCGCGTTCATGGCTTCGGCCCTGAGGCGGCGAGCTCGTGGCCGCGCTTGACGGCCGCGCCAAGTGCCTGCGCGATGATCTCGCGCAACTTGGCGCGCTCGAAGACCCGCAGCGCCGCCTCCGTCGTGCCCCCGGGGGAGGTCACCTCCGCGCGCAGCCGCGCAAGATCCGCATCACCCGAACGCGCGAGCACGCCCGCCCCGTAGAGCGTCATGCGCGCGAGCTGCCGGGCGATCGGGGCCTCGAGGCCGAGCGCCTGCGCGGCCTCCGCCATGTGCTCGGCGAGCAGAAAGAAGTATGCAGGCCCGCTGCCTGAGAGCGCGGTGACGACATCGAGCGCATCCTCGCTTGCGACCCACGCCACCTCGCCCACGGAACCGAGCACCTGCGCGGCGCTCGCGCGCGCCGCCGCGCCGACTTGCGATGGGGCATAGAGGCCGGTGGCGCCCGCGCCCACGAGCGCCGCGCGGTTGGGCATCGCGCGCACGATCTCGATTCCCCCGCCCGTCGCGGCCGCGAGTGTCGCGATGCGGATCCCGGCCGCAACTGAGATGAGCAGCGGGCGTTCGCTCTCGAGGAGCGCGGCGAGCGGTGCGAGCACCGCGATGACATCGCTGGGCTTGACCGCGACCACGACCACGGTGGCGCCGCGCACTGCGGCCGCATTGTCGGCACTTGAGCTCAGGCCGAGCTCGCGCGAGAGCAGCGCGCGCTGCTCGCCCGAGCGCTCGCCGACCTGGAGATGCTCGGGGCGCGTGCCCGAGCGCAGGAGTCCGCCGATGATGGCGCGGCCCATGTTGCCGGCTCCGAGGATGGCGAGGCGCCTGTTGGTCATGTTGTGGTGCTTATTGTACGGGTCTCGGGCCAAACAGCACCGTACCGAGCCGTACGATGGTCGCTCCCTCGAGGACCGCGGCCTCGAAATCATCGCTCATGCCCATCGAGAGCGTGTCGAGCGGTGTGCGCAAGCTGACAGCGCCGTTGAGCTCATCGCGCAGCTCGCGCAGCCGGCGGAACCAGCCCCGCTGGCGCAGCGGATCAGTCTCAGGGGGCGGGATGCACATGAGACCCCGGAGCGCGAGGCGCTCGAGAGTGGCGACGCTCGCTGCGAGCGCCGGCAGCGCCGCAGGCAGGACGCCGCCCTTACTTGCCTCGCCGCCGAGGTTGACGGCGAGGCAGACGTTGAGCGGCGCCGCTTGCGGTGAGCGTTGCGCCGCGAGCCGCTCGGCGATGTGCATGCGATCGATGGCGTGCACCCAGCTGAAGCTCTCGGCGATCGGGCGGGTCTTGTTCGCCTGTAGGCGTCCGACGAAGTGCCAGGTGAGAGCGCGGCTCGCGAGTTTTTCGATCTTCGCGAGCGCCTCCTGCAGGTAGCTCTCGCCGAAGTCCCTGAGGCCGCAATCGGCGGCCGCGTCAAGGAGTGCCACCGGCTGCGCCTTGCCGACGGCCAGGATTGTGACCGATTGCGCACTCCGCCCGGCCTCCTCGGCCGCCCGAGCGATGCGCATTCGCACCTCATGGATACGTTCGGGCAAATTCTGCGGACCCATTAACATATGGGACTTGTAACCCCTCCGCTATACTTCCGCCGCGCTTGAGGCTTTAGGCTGGCACGTCGCGGATCCCTGCCCCTTAAGTCGCGCCGTCCCAGGGAGCATCAATGGCCGTTGATATCGCGCAACTGCTCGCTTTCGCCGTCAAGAACAACGCCTCCGACCTGCACCTCTCGTCGGGCGTGCCGCCGATGATCCGCGTGGACGGGGACATGAAGCGCATCAACATGCCGGCGCTCTCCCACAAGGAAGTGCACGCCATGGTGTACGACATCATGAACGACAAGCAGCGCAAGGCGTACGAAGAATTCTACGAAACCGATTTCTCGTTCGAGATTCCAAAGCTGGCGCGCTTCCGCGTCAACGCCTTCAACCAGAACCGCGGCGCCGGGGCGGTGTTCCGCAACATCCCCTCGCTCATTCTCTCACTCGATGACCTGAACGCGCCGAAGATCTTCCGCGACCTGTGCATGCTGCCGCGCGGCCTCGTGCTGGTCACGGGGCCTACCGGCTCGGGCAAGTCCACCACCCTCGCCGGCATGGTCAATCACTGTAACGACAACCGGCCCGATCACATCATCACGATCGAGGACCCGATCGAGTTCGTGCACGAATCCAAGCGCTGCCTCGTCAATCAGCGCGAGGTGCACCGCGATACGCTCGGCTTCAGCGAGGCGCTGCGTTCGGCGCTGCGCGAAGACCCGGACGTGATCCTGGTCGGCGAAATGCGCGATCTCGAGACCATCCGCCTCGCGCTCACCGCGGCGGAGACCGGGCACCTGGTGTTCGGCACCCTGCACACGAGTTCCGCGGCCAAGACCATCGACCGCATCGTGGACGTCTTCCCGGGCGAGGAGAAGGACATGGTGCGCTCGATGCTCTCCGAATCGCTGCGCGCGGTGATCTCGCAGACGCTGCTGAAGAAGATCGGCGGCGGGCGGCTCGCGGCGCATGAGATCATGATCGGCAGCCCCGCCATCCGTAACCTGATCCGCGAGGGCAAGATCGCGCAGATGTACTCCGCCATCCAGACCGGCGGCGCACAGGGCATGCAGACGCTCGATCAATGCCTCTCGGAGCTCATGGCCAAGGGGCAGGTGAGCAAGGAAGAGGCGCGCTACAAGGCGCAGAACAAGGACGCGTTGTAAGAGGGGGTTTGGGGACGGCTCATGGATCGCGACCAAGCAATCAAGCTGATGCAGGACCTGCTGCGGCGGGTGACCGAGAAGAAGGCCTCGGATCTTTTCATCACCGCCGGCTTCCCGCCGGCCATCAAGATCGACGGCGAGATCCGCCCGCAGAGCGAGCGCGCACTCACCGCCGAACAGGCCGCAACCCTCGTGCGCGCCATCATGAACGACCGGCAGACGAAGGAGTTCGATGCCACCAAGGAGGCGAACTTCGCGATCGCCCCGCAGGGCATCGGCCGCTTCCGCGTGAGCGCCTTCGTGCAGCAGGCGGCGGTCGGCTGCGTCATCCGCCTGATCAACGCCAAGATCCCGACCTTCGAGGAGCTCGATCTGCCGCCGGTGCTCAAGGAGGTCGTGCTCTCGAAGCGCGGCCTCGTGATCCTCGTCGGCGGCACGGGCTCGGGCAAGTCGACGACGCTCGCGACCATGGTCGGCTACCGCAACGAGAAGACCCGCGGCCACATCGTCACCATCGAGGATCCCGTCGAGTACGTGCACACCCACAAGGGCTGCGTCATCACGCACCGCGAAGTGGGCGTCGACACGGAGTCCTGGCACAACGCGCTCAAGAACACCCTCCGTCAGGCGCCCGATGTCATCCTGATCGGTGAGATACGCGACCGCGAGACCATGGAGTACGGCATCCAGTTCTCGGAGACCGGGCACCTGGTGCTCGCGACGCTGCACGCGAACAACGCCAACCAGGCGCTCGATCGCATCGTCAACTTCTTCCCCGACGAGCGGCGCACGCAGCTGCTCATGGACCTCTCGCTCAACATCCGCGGGCTGATCTCCCAGCGCCTGATTCCACGCGAGGCGGGTGGCGGGCGCATCGCGGCGATGGAGATCATGCTGAACTCGCCCCTCATTCAGGACCTGATCTTCAAGGGCGAGGTGGCCAAGATCAAAGACATCATGGGGCGCTCGACGCGCCTTGGAATGCGCACCTTCGACCAGGCGCTGTACGAGCTCTACGAGACCGGCTTCATTTCCTACGAGGATGCGCTGCGCAACGCCGATTCCAAGAATGAGCTGCGCCTGCGCATCAAGCTCGAGAGCAAGCGCGAGGTCAAGAACATCGACGAGGGCGGCCAGCTCGCGCTCGAGGAAACAGAGCAGGGTCGTAGCCTTTGAGCACGGCGGCGGACAAAGTCGCGGAGGACAATCCGCAGCCGTCGGCTCTCGCCGATGCGGTGACCGAGGCGGTGACCTCCAAGCACCCGACCCTCAATACCAAGCCGCTCTTCAAGCTGATGGTGGAGAAGAAGGCCTCCGACCTCTTCTTCACCGCGAATGCCCCGATCAAGATCAAGATCGAGGGGCAGATCATGCCTGTCAACAAGCAGATCCTGACTCCCGAGACCGTGCGCCAGACCGCCTTTGCGCTCATGTCGCCCCCGCAGCGCGAGTACTTCCAGCGCGAGTGGGAGCTCGATTTCGCGATCTCGGAGCCCGGGCTCGGGCGCTTTCGCTGCAACGTCTTCATGCAGCGCGGCTTCCCCGCCATGGTGCTGCGCTACATCACCGCCGACATGCCGCGGCTCGATCTCCTCGGCCTGCCGCAGGTCACGCTCGATCTCACGATGCTCAAGCGCGGGCTGATACTCATCGTGGGTTCTACGGGTTCGGGTAAATCCACCTCGCTCGCGGCGATGATCAACCATCGCAACGAGAACGCCGCCGACCACATCGTCACCATCGAGGACCCGATCGAGTTCCTGCACACCAACAAGCGCTCGATCATCAATCAGCGCGAGGTGGGGCTCGACACCAAGAGCTACGCGCGCGCGCTGCGCGGGGTGGTGCGCGCGGCGCCCGATGTGATCCTGATCGGCGAGGTGCGCGACAAGGACGGCATGGAGGCGGCGATCCACTTAGGCGGCACCGGGCATCTCGTGCTCGCGACCATGCACGCCAACAACTCCGCGGAGTCGCTCGATCGCATCATCAACATGTTTCCGAAAGAGCAGCACAGCCAGATACTGCTCGACCTCTCGCAGTACCTGCGCGCCATCATGTCGCAGCGGCTCGTCATGGGTAAGGATCGCCGGCGCGTCGCCGCCGTGGAAGTGCTGATCAACACCCCGCACATCTCGACCCTCATCAAGAAGGGCGACGTCACCGGCTGCAAGGAGGCGATCGAGGCCTCGGGCGAGCGCGGCATCCAGAGCTTCGACCTCGCGCTCTTTCAGCTCTACAAGGCGGGCCGCATCAACATGGACGAAGCCCTCACCCACGCCGACTCGCGCGCGAACCTCGAGGCCAAGATCAACTTCGGCTGAGTTCGCGGGCGCGCTCAGAACACCTGCAGCGCATCGAACACGGGTCCATCGACGCACACCCGCTGCATCGTGGGCCCCGCGGGCGTCTCGACGCGCACCGCGCAGCCCATGCAGCCACCGACCGCGCACGCCATGAACTCCTCCAGCGACACCTGGCA
>DASPTE010000042.1:0-17060 GCA_035623585.1 Steroidobacteraceae bacterium
AGCTCGTTTGCACCGCACCCTTCCCCTCGATGCCGCTCGGGTTCTGGAATGACGCCGAGGGCCGCAAGTACCACGCGGCATATTTCGAGCGCTTCCCGGGAGTCTGGCATCACGGCGACTACGCCGAACTCACCTCTCATGACGGACTCATCATCTATGGGCGCTCGGATGCCGTTCTGAATCCGGGCGGCGTGCGTATCGGCACCGCGGAGATCTATTCCGCGGTCGAGAGCCTGCCCGAGATCGCCGAGGCACTGGCGGTGGGCCAGGACTGGCAGGGCGACGTGCGCGTGATCCTCTTTGTGCGTCTGCAGCCGCGCGTGCCGCTCGATGAGCCCCTCCGGCAGAGGATCCGCACGGCGATCCGCAGCCGCACCACCCCAAGGCACGTGCCCGCTCGCATCATCGCCGTGCCTGACATCCCGCGCACGCTCTCGGGCAAGCTCACCGAGCTCGCTGTGCGCAACGTCATCCACGGATTGCCGGTCAAGAACGTGGATGCACTGGCAAATCCGGGCGCGCTCGATCATTTCCGCGACCTCGCAGAGCTTCAGTCCTGAGCGCGTGAACGATTCGGCCCCGAGCGCGAGTGGTGTACGAACCGACTCGCCCGCCTCCACCGGAGGCGGACTCCTCGAGCGGTACCATCAGGAGCTCGCGCTACGCGGCTTCCAGTCCGACCCCGCACAGCTCATCGCCGTCGCGCGCCTCGAGGAGCTGCGGCAGCGGCTGTGCCGCCCGCCCGCGGCACTCGGAGCACGGCTGTCGAGCTGGATGGGGGGGCTTTTGCCGCACCACGCCTCGCGCACGCCGCATAGGGGGCTCTACCTCTGGGGCGGGGTGGGGCGCGGCAAGACCTGGCTCATGGACCTTTTCTTCGAGAGCCTGCCTATTGGCGCGCGGCGGCGGCGTCACTTCCACCGCTTCATGCACGAGCTGCACCGCGAGCTCGCCGAGCTCAGAGACGTGGAGACACCCCTCGAGCGCATCGCGCAGCGACTCGCGCGCGAGATGCGCGTGCTGTGCTTCGACGAGCTCTATGTGGCGGACATCGCTGATGCCATGATCTTGGGCGGGCTCTTCGAGGGTCTCCTGCGGCACGGGGTGACGCTCGTCGCCACCTCGAACCTGCCGCCCGCCGAGCTCTACAGGGACGGCCTGCAGCGTCAGCGCTTCCTGCCCGCCATCGCACTGCTCGAGCAACACCTCGAAGTACTCAAGGTCGGTGGCACCTTGGATTACCGTCTGCGCCAGCTCACGCAAGCGGGAGTCTTCCTCGATAGCGCCGCTTCCGACACCCGCGCACGGCTTGCGGCGCTCTATGGGGAACTCGCCGACCACGGCGTCGAGCTCTGCGGCAGCATCGAGATCGAGGGCCGGCCGATCGCAGTGGTACGTGCCAGCGAGTGTGTGGTGTGGTTTGAGTATGCAGCGCTTTGCGCTGGGCCACGCAGTCAGAACGATTACATCGAGATAGCCCGCCAATACCAGTCGGTGATCGTCGCCAACGTGCCCCTCCTGGCGGCGACCGACGACGATGAGGCGCGGCGCTTCATCGCACTCGTCGACGAGTTCTACGACCGCAACGTAAATCTAATCCTGTCGGCCGCGGCGCGGCCAGAGCAACTGTATCGTGGCACGCGACTTGGAACGCTGTTCGCGCGCACCGCGAGCCGGCTCACCGAGATGCAGAGCGAGGAGTACCTCGCGCGCGAACACCGTCCATAAGTGTGCGCCGCTCAGAGCACGCCGCGGCGCATCTGGTCGCGTTCGATCGATTCGAAAAGCGCCCGGAAGTTACCTTCGCCGAAGCCCTCGTTGCCCTTGCGCTGGATGATCTCAAAGAAGATCGGGCCGATGACGTTCTGCGTGAAGATCTGCAGCAGCACGCCTTCACCTTTTTGCGGATTGCCATCGATCAGGATGCGCCGGCTCTTGAGCTCCTCGAGCGATTCACGATGTCCCGGCACCCGCGCTTCGATGCCCTCGTAGTAGCTGTCGGGTGTGTCCTGGAAGGCGACGCCATGACGGCGCAGCACGTCCACCGTACGGTAGATGTCGTGCGTGGCGAGGGCGATATGCTGAATGCCCTCGCCGCGGTACTCGCGCAGGTACTCCTCGATCTGGCTCTTGTCGTCCTGTGATTCGTTGATCGGAATGCGGATCTTGCCGCAGGGGCTCGTCATGGCGCGGGAAAAGAGTCCGGTCGCCTGGCCCTCGATATCGAAATAACGGATCTCGCGGAAGTTGAAGAGCTTCTCGTAAAAGCCCGCCCAGTGGTCCATGCGGCCGCGGCCGACGTTGTGGGTGAGATGGTCGATCACCTCGAGCCCTGCCCCCTCGGCGGGTGCCGCAGTGTTGGTCGGGCGGAAATCCACGTCATAGATCGACTGTTCGCCATAGCGATCTACGAGATAGATCAGCGAGCCGCCAATGCCCTCGATGCAGGGGATGTTAAGTTCCATCGGTCCCGCGCTCTGCGGTCCGGGCTTGGCGCCGAGACTGAGTGCGCGGCCGAAGGCGCGCGCGGCATCGCGCACCCTAAAGGCCATGGCGCACGCCGACGGACCATGCACGCGCGCGAACGCCTGCGCAAAGGATTGCGGTTCGGCGTTGATGATGAAGTTGATCCCGCCCTGCCGGTGCAGCGTCACGTTCTTCGAGCGGTGGCGCGCGACCGCCGGGAAGCCCAAGCGTTCAAAGAGCGTGCGCAGCAGCTGCGGGTCAGGTGCGGTGTATTCGACGAATTCGAAGCCATCCGTACCCATCGGGTTGTCATGCGGGTCGCTCATGGGATCACCTTGGAAGTCCCGGACTGAAGCCGCAAGGTTGGCGGGAGCTGATTATAACCGCCGGCGGGTGCGCTGATCGGGTGCGGCGGCTGGGTTTGGACGGCCGAATTGCCACCCGCCGCACAAGCAGCCGACCGGCCGCGGCGGGTATAATCGCGCGCCGCAGCAGCGGGAGCTGCGGCCGCGCCGAGAACGACGTATACCGTCCCGACGCACACCGCGGCCGCCTCCCGCGCAGGGTGATGGGTCATGCACGCACAAGCTGCTCTCGACGAAGACCGGCTGCTTCGCAGTATTCCCGCCGCACGCGTCGCGCTCATCGAGCGCATTGCCCGCGCCGCCGCCGGCCGCGGCACTCGCGCTGAGCTGCCGCAGCGCTTGTTGCGCGCGTATTTCCACGGCGTCGCGGAGGAGGATCTTGCGGCGCGCACGCCACGCCAGCTCGCCAAAGCCGCGCTCGCGCACCTCGCCTTCGCGGCGCGCCGCGCTCCCGGGCGCACGCTCGTGCGGGTCTTCAACCCCGAGCCGCGCACCGATGGCTTTGAGTCCGAGCACACCCTCGTGCTCACGGTCACTGACGACATGCCGTTTCTCGTCGATTCCATCGGCATGGCGCTCGGCCGCGCCGAGCTCGCCGTGCACCTCATCGTGCACCCGGTGCTGCAGGTGCGCCGCGACCGCCGCGGACACCTCATTGCCATCGGCAGCAACGGCGCGCAGGCCGCGCACGCCGAATCCTGGCAACTGTACGAAATCGACCGCATCAATGATCCCGCGCAGCTCGAGAAGCTGCGACACGACCTTGAAACCATCCTCGCGGATGTGCGCGCCGCCGTCAGCGACTGGAGCGCCATGCGCGAGCGGGTGCGCGAGATCATCACTCGACTCGAGAGCGATCCACCGCCCCTGCCCACGGCCGAGGTGATCGAAGCACGCCACCTGCTCGATTGGATGGAAGGGCGGCACTTCGTTTTTCTCGGCTATCGGCACTACCGCCTCGAGCGCGGCCGCAGCGAGGATCGCCTCGTGCCGGATGTGCAGTCGGGACTCGGCATCCTCAGTGCCACCCGTCACGCGGGCCAGCCCGCGGGCGTCACGATCCTGCGCGGGGATGTGCGCACGCGCGCCCGCGAAGCCGAACTCCTGATCGTCACCAAGGCAAACTCGATGTCGACGGTGCATCGCGGGGAGCTCCTCGACTACGTCGGCGTAAAGACCTTTGATGGCCGCGGTCGCGTGGATGGTGAGCATCGCTTCCTCGGCCTCTGGACCTCGACCGCCTACACCGGCAGTCCGCGCGACATCCCCGTTTTGCGCCGCAAGGTCGAGCGCGTCGTCGAGTACTTTGGCCTCGACCCCGCAAGCCACGACGGCAAGGCCGTGATCGCGGTGCTCGAGACCTACCCGCGCGATGAGCTCTTCCAGGCGAGTGTCAACGACCTGATCCGCATCGTGCGCGGCGTGGTGAACCTCTACGAGCGCCGCACCGTGCGCCTGCTCGTGCGGCGCGACCCGTATCACCGCTTCTACTCGAGCCTCGTCTACGTGCCCCGCGATCGCTACAACACCGACGTGCGCCAGCGCATCGAAGCGATCTTGCGCGAAGGCTTCGCGGGAACGAGCATCGAGAGCCAGGCACAGATCTCCACCTCGAGCCACGCGCGCCTGCACACCATCGTGCGCACCGACCCCCTGGCGCGTCACAAGCCCGACTTCGCGCAGCTCGAGCGCCGCATCGGCGAGGCGGCACTCACCTGGGCCGACCGGCTGCGTGAGGTGTTGACCGAGCGGCGCGGGGAAGCCGCTGGGCTTGCGCTCGCCAACCGCTACCGGCACGCGTTCCCCCTCGCTTACCAGGACGATGTGCCCGCGGCCGAGGTGCTCGAGGATCTCACGCGTCTCGAGGCGCTGCGGGCGCAGCCGCGGACGCTTCAGTTGAACCTGCATCGCCCCGAGGGCCAGAAGCCGCAGCGGGTGCATCTGAAGATCGTCAAGCTCGGCGACCCGGTGCCGATCTCGGACGTACTGCCAATGCTCGAGAACTTTGGCCTGCGGGTGATATCCGAGCGGCCGTACGAGCTCGCCTGGCCCGAAGGCGGTGCCGCCTGGATTCAGGACTTCGAGCTCGAGCAGCGCGACGGACTGCAGGTCGATATCGAGCGCGTCGAGTCGAACTTCCGGGAGGCATTCATCGCCGCCTGGAGCGGCGCGGTGGAGAATGATGGCTTCAACCGCCTCGTGCTCGGCGCCGAGCTCACCGCGCGGCAGGTCGTGGTGCTGCGCGCTTACTGCCGCTACCTGCTTCAGACCGGCGTGCCCTTCAGTCAGGTGTACATCGAGCGCGCGCTCGCCACGAACGCCGCGCTAGCAAGAAATCTCGTGCGGCTTTATGAGATGCGGTTCGATCCGGCGTCGGCCCGCACGGCGCGCGGCGGCGAGCGCAACGCCGAGCGTCTCATCGAGGAGATCCGCGAGGGGCTCGATGCGGTCGCAAGCCTCGACGACGACCGTATCCTGCGCGCCTATCTCTACCTCATCACCGCGACGCTGCGTACCAACTATTACCAGCGCACCAAGGAGGATGAACCCAAGAGCTACCTCTGCTTCAAGTTCGACCCGGCCAAGATTCCGGACCTGCCGCTGCCGCGGCCGCAGTTCGAGATCTTCGTCTACAGTCCGCGCATCGAGGGTGTGCACCTGCGCATGGGTCAGGTGGCGCGCGGCGGCATCCGCTGGTCGGACCGGCGCGAGGATTTCCGTACCGAGATCCTCGGCCTCATGAAGGCGCAAAACGTCAAGAACACGGTCATCGTGCCGGTTGGCGCCAAGGGCGGATTTGTACCGAAGCGTCTGCCGAGCGGCTCACGCGAAGAAGTGCAGGCGGAGGTGATCGCCTGCTACCAGACGCTCATGCGCGCGCTTCTCGATCTCACCGACAACATCGTCTCCGGGCGCATCGTGCCGCCGCCGCAGGTCGTGCGTCGCGACGGCGACGATCCCTACCTAGTCGTCGCCGCCGACAAAGGTACGGCGACCTTCTCAGACATCGCCAACGCGATCTCTGCCGAGTACCACTTCTGGCTCGGGGACGCGTTCGCCTCCGGGGGCTCTGCGGGTTACGACCACAAGAAGATGGGGATCACAGCGCGCGGCGCCTGGGAGTGCGTGAAGCGCCACTTCCGCGAAATGGACATCGACATCCAGAAGACGGACTTCACGGCAATGGGCATCGGCGACATGTCGGGTGATGTCTTCGGCAACGGCATGCTGCTGTCGCGACATATCCGCCTGCAAGCCGCCTTCGATCACCGGCACATCTTTCTCGACCCGGATCCGGATTCGGCCGTGAGCCTCGCCGAACGCGCGCGCCTTTTCGAGCTGCCGCGCTCAAGTTGGGAGGACTACGATCGCAGCAAGCTCTCGCGCGGCGGCGGTGTCTACGCGCGCAGCGCGAAGTCGATCGCGCTCTCCGCCGAAGCCCGCGCAATGCTCGGGCTCGAGGCGACTAGCGCCGCACCGAATGAGATTATCCGCGCGATCCTGCGCATGCCGGTCGACCTTCTCTGGAACGGTGGCATCGGCACGTACGTCAAGGCGAGCGATGAGCGCAATGCCGAGGTCGGCGATCGCGCCAACGATGCGCTGCGCATCAACGGACGCGAGCTGCGGGCCAAGGTGGTGGGCGAAGGCGGAAATCTCGGACTCACGCAGCGTGGGCGCGTCGAGTACGCGCTCCACAAGGGGCGTCTCAATACCGACTTCATCGACAACTCGGCCGGCGTAAATACCTCGGACGTCGAGGTGAACATCAAGATCCTGCTCAATCCGCTCATGCACGAGGGCAAACTCTCGCGGGCGGATCGCAACCGCCTGCTAGCGCGCATGACCAACGAGGTCGCCGCTCTCGTGCTGCGCAACAACTACTTGCAGAGCCAGGCGATCAGCACGCTCGAGCTGCAATCGAGCGCCCGACTCCAGGAGTTCCAGCATCTGATCCGCTCCCTCGAGCGCTCGGGCGATCTGAACCGGGCGCTCGAGTTCCTGCCAAGCGACGACGAACTCTCCGAGCGCCGCAAGACGGGCATCGGACTCACACGGCCCGAACTCGCGATCCTCCTCGCCTATAGCAAGATCTGGCTCAACAGCCACTTGCTTGGCTCGGATGTGCCCGAGGACCCGTATCTCTCCGCCGAGCTCGTGCGGTACTTCCCGGCGCCGGTGCAGGAGCGCTTCCCGCGTGCCATCGCCCACCACAGGCTGCGCCGCGAGATCATCGCGACCGCAACCACCAACAGCCTCGTGAATCGCATGGGGCCGACGTTCGTCACACGCGCGCAGGAAGATACCGGCGCCGAGCCGGCGCAGATCGCGCGCGCCTACACCGCCGCACGCGAGATCTTCGCGATGCGCGAGGTGTGGGAGCAGATCGAAGTGCTCGACAACAAGGTCGCGGCGCAGCAGCAGTACGAGGCAGCCTTCCAAACGAGCCGGCTGCTGCGGCACGCGACATATTGGTTGCTGACCTCACGCCCCAAGGGGCTGCAGGTCGATGCGGCGGTGGGCGAGTTCCGCGACGGCGTTCATAAACTCGAGGCCGAGATTGGTGCGGTGCTCAGCGGCTCCGAACTCACGCATTTCGAAGAACGGCGTAAGCACTACGGCGCCGCCGGCCTCCCGTCCGCACTCGCCGCCCGCATTGCAAGCCTCGACGCCCTGAACGCCGCGCTCGACATCGTCGAGATCTCGGCTTCGCATCGCGTGAGCGTCGTCGAAGCGGCGCGCGTCTATTTCGAAGTCGGGACCCGCATCGGCTTCGACTGGCTGCGCGGACGCATCGAGAAACTCACCGTCGATGGGCCGTGGCAGGCGATCGCGCGCACCGGACTGCGCGATGCGGCGCTGCGCGTGCAGCGGCGCCTCACCGAGCGGGTGCTGTCACGCACCGATCGAGGCAGTGCCCAAGCGCGCGTCAACGCCTGGGTGGACGCCTCCGGCCAGGAACTCGAGCACTGGCAACGCACGCTCGCCGATATGCGCGCTGCCGGTGCCGCCGACTTCGCCACACTCACCGTCGGCGTCGAAGCGGTGCGCAAGCTTGCCGGCTGACCTCTGCCGTTGGAGATAGATGCGTGCCCGGCAAGCTGATTCTCGTTCGCCACGGCCTAAGCACCTGGAACGTCGAGAACCTCTTTACCGGCTGGACCGACGTCGATCTCGCCCCCGCCGGCCGCACCGAAGCGCTGGAGGCGGCGCGGCAGCTGCTCGCGGAAGGACTTGGCGCCGATCTCGCCTTCACCTCGGTCCTCAAACGCGCGATCCGCACGCTCTGGATCATGCTCGATGAGATGGACCGCATGTGGATCCCGGTGGAACGCTCCTGGCGGCTGAACGAGCGTCACTACGGGGCGCTGCAGGGACTCAACAAGGCGCAGACCGTCGAGCGGCACGGGGAGGCGCAGGTGAAGATCTGGCGACGCAGCTACGACATCCCTCCCCCACCGCTCGCCGACGATGATCCGCGTCATTCGCGCTTCGATCCACGTTACGCAGGTGTCGCTGTACGGGAACTGCCGGCCACGGAATCGCTCAAGGACACGCTCGCGCGGGTGCTACCCTTCTGGCACGCGCGCATCGCGCCGGAATTACGCGCAGCGCGCAACGTGCTGGTCGTCGCCCATGGCAATAGTCTGCGCGCCATGGTCAAGATGCTCGATGACATCGCCGATAGCGAAATCACCGAGCTCAACATCCCGACCGGAGTGCCGCTCGTGTATGAGCTCGACGCGGAGCTGAGGCCCCTGAGCAGCCGTTATCTCGGCGACCCGGCGGCGATCGCCGCCGCGGCAGAGCAAGTCAAGCGGCAGACCGAAAAGCGCTGAAGAGGCGCGGGCGCCACCTCAAGCCGCCCAACCGTCGTAGCGTCCGTGATAGTCGGCGGCGAGCGCTGTCATGCGCCGGCTGATCTCCTGCACGTCCGGAACGATCAGCCGCATGGTCTTGGCGGCGTGGAGACTCATGCCGAGCGCGGGATCGCCCTCAAGCGGCTTCACATCGACGCTGAACTCGGGCTCAAGCCGGGCGCGCGCCGCCTGCGCCGCCGCCTCATCCGGCAGGGCGAGGAAGAAATCCACTTTGTAGTCATTGAACGGTGCGTAGCCCTGCGAGCGCAGCCGGCCGATCACTTGCTCATCCCAGCTCTCGCGGCGCGAGCCGCGCACCGCACGCAACTTGTAATAGATGCGCACCAACACCACTCCGAGCGCCGCGAGCAATGCCAGGAAGAACCAGGTCATATTGGAGCCTCGCGGGGGCTAGCGCGGCCCTTTGGGCGGAAATTGCGGCGCACGCTTCGCGAGAAAGGCGTTGATGCCCTCCGCTCCCTCTGCGGTAAGCGCCTGGGTCGCGATCGTCTCGCTCTCAAGCACCATCTGCGACTCGAACGCCCCGAGCGCCTGCGCAACGAGACGTTTGGTCGCCCCAAACGCCCCACTCGCGCCTTGCGCGAGACGCGCGGCAACCTCAAGTGCGCGCTCAAGGAGCTGCTCGTCGGGAACGACCTCGTTGACGAGCCCCCACGCCTGCGCCTCCGCCGCCGTGAGCAGGCGATTGATCAGAAGCAGCTCCATCGCGCGCTTCACACCGACGATCCGCGGCAGCAGGAACGAGGTGCCGGCGTCCGGGGTGAGTCCCACATTGGTATAGGCGAGGGTGAACTTGGCGCTGGCGGCGCAGAACGCGAGATCTGCCGCGGCCACAAGCCCGACGCCCGCGCCCGCCGCGGTGCCGTTGACGGCGGCGATGACCGGCGCGTCCATGCGCACGAAGTGCGAAAGCGCGGCATGCAGATAAGTGGTGAGTTCGCGTATGTAGCCCGCATCCGCGGCATCGCCCGCGGTCATGGCACGCAGATCGCCGCCGAAGGAAAAATGCCGCCCGGCGCCGGTGAGCACCACCGCGCGCACTTGGGCGTTGCGCCCGCAGGTCATGGCGGCGGCAAGGAGGTCCATCGCCATCTGCAGGTTGAGCGTGTTGGCGCTCTCGGGGCGGTTCAGCGTCACGAGCGCCACCGCACCGCGTGTTTCAACTTCGACAGTGGACATCGCCATGGGCACTACTCGTCCGGTGCGAGCGTGATGCGCAACCCGGCGAGCTCGGGAGTGAACTCGAGTTGACAGGAGAGACGCGAATTCTCCTGGTAATGCGTGAGCTCGGTGAGGAGCTCGCGTTCGTCCGACATGATGGCCGGCAGCCGCGCCTGCCACTGCGGATCGATGTAGATATGACAGGTCGCGCACGAGCACATTCCGCCACAGATCGCAGCGACGCCGTAGTCGAGCTCGCGCAGGTTTTCCATGACCTTGAGGCCGGTCTTGGCCTCGACTTCGTGTTCGACCCCGTCGCGATCCACGACGCGCAATATCGCCATGCAGCCACCTCGGTACCGCGGGAGATTCGTTGTAGGTAACGTGCCCCGGATCGAGTAGTTTGCCCCCTCCGCCTGATGGCCGCTAGAGGTTGACGCGGGTCCTCACGCCCGCGGCAGCGGGCCGAGCACCTTCACTACGAACACGGCCTTGTCGGATCCCTCTGCCAGCGTCTCGAACGTCGTCTTTAGCTCGCGCCGTAATGTGTCCATAACCTCTTCGTAGGCGCCGAATACCTGCGTGCTCATGCTGTTCGACACGACCTTAAGCCGCGGCACCGTTTGCAGGCGTTTGAGGAAGTCGTGGATCACCGGCGCGAACTCCTTTTTGAGCGGGTACAGGCTGATCTCGACCCCGATGTCCATGTCTTGCGCCTTTCGCGAGAGAGCGGCCTAAGTATTGCACGCTGCATCCTGCACTGTGGCCCGATCGCGCACGGGGCTAGAATTGCCATCCTCCGGACGAAAACACGGCGGATGGGGAACGATGAAGGTCCAGGTTCATCAGGTCGATGCATTCACCCGCGAACCCTTCACCGGTAACCCGACGGGTGTCGTGCTCAACGCGGACGGGCTCTCGGAAGCGCAAATGCTCGCTATCGCCCGCGAGCTCAACAACGCAGAGACCGCCTTCATGCTGGCTCCCGATGGCGACGATCACACGGTGCGCGCGCGCTTCTTCACACCGCGGAGCGAAGCGGCGTTCGTCGGCCACGCGACCGTGGCCGCGCAGTACGTCCTCTCGCGCCGTCACGATGCGCCACGCCGGCAACGACAGAAGTCCAAGGCCGGGATCGTCGATGTGGAGGTGCGCGGGACGGATCCGGAGCGCCGTATCGCCATCCGTCGCGGTCCCCCGCCCATGGGGCGCGAGCTCAACGACCGAGAACGGCTCGCGGTACTCGATGCGCTCGCGCTCGCCTCCGAGAGCCTCGATCCACGCTTGCCGCTGCGCATCGTCGGCGCCGTGGGTACGCGGCTTCTGATCGGCGTTCGCGGCCCGGAACCGCTCAAACAGCTCAAACCCGATCTCGCTAGGCTCACCACGTTGTCGGCGCAGCTCGGCGCGGCCGGATACTTCGTGTTTACTCTGACTCCGAAGGCCAAGGACCATCTCACCGAATCGCGAATGTTCTGTCCCGCGCTCGGCATTGCCGAGGATCCTGTGAGCGGCAATGCGCATGGACTTCTCGGAGCGTATCTCGCGCAGCAGGGCATCCTCTCTCGCGATGGCGAGCGTGCGGGGTTTTCAGGGTTCCAGGGGCAGTCGCTCCACAGACCCGGGCGAGTGGACGTCGAGCTCGAATTCAGCGGCGATCAGCTCGCAGCGGTTTGGATCAGCGGCCAGGCTGTCTCGATCTTCGAAACCGAAATCCAGTTCTAGATACCCCGGTGCTAGTGGCCGGGAACCACCCCTGAGAGATCTGCACCGGGGCGCACCACGGCCGGGACGTAGTCGCGCGCGCTGCGCACGATCAGATTGGGGATGCGCGCATCGATCCAGCCGGCGCCGCGGCCGGAAGGCGCAGCGGTGCAGAGAATCGCGAGCTGCAACGACGGCACTACCCACAGTCGGTGCCCTCCCTCGCTCCCCGCAACGAAAAGATCGCTCACCTCGTATGCTTCGAGGTTCGGCAAGCCTTTACCCGCGAGCCGCACATAGGCGCCGTACGCGGGATTACTTTTGGCGGGCGTGCGCATCAACGTCACCCAGCCGGGACGAATGACCTCCTCGCCGCGATAGTTGCCGTCTTTCACGAGCAGTTGGCCGATACGGATCCAATCCCCCTGACGCGCGCGCAGGCAGCAGTCAGCGTGCGGCGTGCCCCCGGACCGATCGAGTTGCAGCCAGGCATCGGCCGCCCCGACGCGCCGCCACAGAGCTTGCGACAGGTAGCTCGCATAACGCTGTGCGGTGGCGCGCTCGATGACCAGTGCGAGGAGTTGCGGGTCCGCGGCCTGCTCGAGATAAGTGAGCCCCGGCGTCCCGATGAGCGGTTCGCTAAGCGCCGCGGCGACGATATCGGCAGACGCTGTGCCGTGGGCCGCGGGAGCCAGACCGCTCGACATCTGCATGAGATTGCGCACCGTGATCGCTCCGCGCGGCTCGTGACTCCACTCAGGAAGGAAAGCCCCGATCGGTTCGTCGGGCCAGCCGATGCGGCGGTGCGAGACGGCAACGCCCGCAGCGAGCGCCGCGAGGAGCGGTGTGAAGGATTGGGAGTCGACAACCGTGTCAAAACCGCTGCCCTGCCAGTAGCGTTCGAACACGATGTGATCGTGGCGGCTGACGATGAGCGCCAACGATCCATGCTCGGCGGCATAGCGGGCGGCGCCTTCCAGCATGCGGCCATCGAGGGCTTCAAGCTCGGACGCGACCCGCGGAGCGGGGGGCGCGTTAGCGCCGGGCAGTAGTTCTTGGAGCCTTTTCTCAGAAGGCCCGAAGAGCGCCGTCAGTGACCCGTGCCAGTAGGAGCGACTCACAAAGAGCGCGGCCGAAAGGAGCAGCAACGCGACGAGTGAAGCCGCGAGCAACCGAGCGTTGCGTGGCATGGGAAGCATTGGACCACAGTCGAGCGCCACCGATGGGTTATTCTCCTTGGCAGGTCAGTCAGGCAACGCACTGGGGGTGCAATGCGAGCGGCGTCGCGACCGTTAGCAACGGCTACGAGTCAACTCGCAGCGCCCCTCCTCCTCTGAGGTGAGTGCATCGGTGACGCCGAGCTTTGACCTCCTTGTCGTCGGCGGCGGAGTCAACGGTACGGGCATCGCCCGTGATGCCGCGGGTCGCGGACTCAAGGTGCTCCTTTGCGAGCAGGATGACCTCGCCGCACATACCTCGTCAGCCAGCACGAAACTGATCCACGGGGGCCTGAGATATCTCGAGGAGTTTCACTTCGAGCTCGTGCGCAAGGCGCTACGCGAGCGCGAGGTGCTGCTGAGCGCGGCACCACACATCATGCGCGCGCTGCGCTTCATCATGCCGTACGCGCCACACCTGCGCCCGGCGTGGATGATCCGCGCCGGGCTCTTTCTTTACGATCATCTGGCCGCGCGGCAGCACCTCGCAGCCTCGGGCGCGGTCGATCTGCGCAAGCACATCGCAGGAGATGCACTCAAGTCCGGTTACCGCCGCGGCTTCGTCTATTCGGACGCCCAGGTCGACGACGCGCGGCTCGTGGTATTGAACGCCCTGGACGCCGAGGCGCGCGGGGCGATCGTTCTCACGCGCACGCGCTGCGAGCGTCTCGCGCCCGAGGACGGGGGTTGGTACGCAGAACTCAGCACCGCGGACGGCCGCCGCCAACTCCGCGCACGCGCGGTGGTCAATGCGACAGGACCCTGGGTGGGTCGGTTCATCGCCGACATCACCCCGGTGCAGGCCAGGAAAGAGGTGCGGCTCGTCAAGGGCAGTCACCTTGTTGTGCCGCGGCTCTTTGAACACCGCTTCGCGTACATCTTCCAGAATGAAGACCGCCGCATCGTATTCGCCATCCCTTACGAGCACGACTTCACGCTCATCGGCACAACTGACGTCGACTACCAAGCGGATCCCGCGACGGTCCAGATCGATGATCAGGAAGTCGATTACCTCTGCGCGCTCGCCAATCGCTATTTCAGGCAACAAATCTCACCTGCAGACGTTATCTGGAGCTACTCCGGCGTCCGGCCGCTGCTTGCGGACGAATCCAGCGACCCGACGCGGGTGACGCGCGACTACGCGCTCGAACTCGATCGCGAACCCGCACCGCTCCTCTCCGTGTTTGGAGGCAAGATCACCACCTATCGACGCCTCGCGGAGGACGCCGTCAATCTCCTCGGCCCGATCCTCGGCGCGCGGGCCGCTCCCTGGACAGCGACCGCTACGCTTCCCGGGGGCGATCTGCCGGAGGGGAGTTTTGCAGTGTTTCTGCGCACCGTTGAGCGTCGTTACCCCTGGCTGCCGCAGCCATTGCGCCTGCGCTACGCGCACGCTTACGGCACGCGCATGCAGCGGGTCCTCGCGGGAGCAGCGAGTGTCGCTGAACTCGGGCAGCAGGTTTTGCCGCAACTCTACGAGCGTGAGCTCGAATACCTCTGGCGCGAGGAGTTTGCGCGCACCGCCGAGGACATTCTCTGGCGGCGCTCGAAGCTCGGCCTCCACCTCCTCGCCAGCAAGATTGATCCAGGCCCGCTCGAGCGTTGGCTGTTCGCGCGTGCCGCCCGTGCCACGCCGGCCAACAAACACCTGTGGACGAGCACTTGAACGTGCCGCACGCCACAGGCTCGAACGTCGTACGTTCTGTGATGACGCTGATCGTGCTCGCGCTCGCGCCGCTTTGGTTCGTCGGGATTCTCGGGCGCACACTCTGGACGCCGGACGAGCCGCGCGAGGCGGACATCGCCTGGCGCATGAGCGTGCAGAGCGATCGGACGCTCCCTGAACTCGCCGGCACTCCCTTCCTCGAAAAACCACCGCTCTCGTATTGGATGTCGGCGGTGGGTGTGCGGCTCTTTGGCGATACCCCTTCCGCCGCCCGCGCGCCCAACCTCCTCTATGCGCCACTGGCCGCGCTCGCGATCGGCGCGCTCGTGCTCGGCATGCGAGCGGAAATGATGGCGGCAGTCATCGCCGCGCTCGTCGCCGCGAGCGCACTGCTCATGTTTCGCGTGAGCATTTGGCTCGCACCCGACGCTGCACTGCTCGCCGGCAGCGCGCTTGCGCTCTGGGGCGTGTGGCGCGGCTACGCGGCGCCCCCGGGCGCGCAAAAGGCGCTCGGGTACACGCTCATGCATGCGGGGGCCGCGCTCGGCTTCATGGCGAAGAGCGCCCCGGGCTGGCTCGTGCCCGCGCTCACGCTCGCGACGCTCATCGTCTGGGAGCGGCGCTGGTCTGAGCTGCGCCGCTGGGAGCTTTACGTAGGATTTCCGCTCGAAGCGCTCATCATCGTTCCCTGGATCTGGGCCGTTGCCGAAAGTCCCACCGGTGGGGAAAGTCTGCGCGCGCTTTTCTGGCACAACCTGATGGGACGTTTTACCCACATCGCCGCTCCGCCCGCGCTTGAGTACACGAGCGGGCATCGCAACTCCCCCGGGAAGTATCTCCTCGAGCTGCCGGTTTATCTCTTGCCGTGGACGTTGGTGGTGGCGGCGGCGCTCCGGCTCACATGGACGCGCGCACGCGCGGCCGACGCTTCCGCAACTGCCTGGCGCTTCGGCGTCGCCGCCAGCGTACCCTTCCTCGTGCTGCTCTCCGTCGCCGCCACCGCTCGTGACATCTACGCTGCCCCTGCACTTTTCGGGTTCGCCGTGCTCACAGGTCTTTGGGTCGCAGCCGCAGAGCACTCGCCTTCGGAGTTGGACCGGCTCGCCGTGCGCCTCACGGCCGCCCTGGTGCTTGTGATCGCACAGCTGCTCGCTTTCGCACTTGCGATTCTCGCGATCGCCGGCGCCGGCTCGCGCGGCGCATGCCTCACGGCGGCCCTCGGCGCGCTGCTTGTGGCGATGCCGGCATTCTGGGTGGCGATGCAATCCGAGCGGCACGGGAGCCTCGCCCGCAGCCTCGCCTGGAGCTACAGCGGCTACGCCGCGGCCCTCACCCTCGCCGCACTCGCCGCCTTCCCGATCGTAGATCGGTGGCAGGACCTGCCCGCGCTCGCCCGCAGCATTCGGGCCGACTGCGCGCAAAAGCCGCTTGCGCTCCTCGATCCCGATGAGACCACAATCGCGATGCTCGACCACGGTTCGCGTACACCATTCACGATCCTCGCGGGTGGAGCCGATGCCGCACAAAGCGTCAGCGAGTGGTTCAGCGCCCGTGGAGACGAGGCGCGCATCCTGGTGCTACTCCCCGGTCATGCGATCGGTCCGCTCACATTGCTCCTCTCCCGCCTGCGCCCGCTCCCGCCGCTCTCCGATGGCATCGCGGCGCGTCTTGGTGCCGAGGGAGTAGCCACGCTTCTCGCGCGCTACGAGTTATCGCAGGGTCGTCGCTACGCGCTGCTCGGTCCGCCGCCTAAGCCCTGACCGCATACCTCATTGAACACAGGAAATCCCATGTCGCACCCCGAACCGCATCTGTCGCGCAGCTTGCAGAATCGCCACATCCAGCTCATCGCCATCGGCGGTGCGATCGGCGTGGGTCTCTTCCTCGGCTCCGCGCGCGCGATCCACAACGCAGGTCCGGGCCTGATCCTCGCCTATGCGCTCGGCGGCATCGCCATCTTTTTCATCATGCGCGCACTCGGCGAGCTCCTCACGTACCGCCCGGTGGCGGGTTCGTTTGCCACCTACGCAGCCGAGTTCTGCGGACCGTTCGCGGGCTTCGCCACCGGTTGGTCCTACTGGTTCATGTGGGTGGCCACAGCGGCAGCCGAGCTCACCGCGATCGGGGTCTACGTGCGGTACTGGCTGCCGTCGGTGCCGCAGTGGTTGCCGGCGTTGATCGCGCTCGTGACGCTCTATGGCGCAAACCTGCTCGCCGTGCGCGCCTTCGGCGAACTCGAGTTCTGGTTCGCGCTCATCAAGGTGCTGACCATCAGTGCCCTCATTGTCGCGGGTCTATTTGTCATCATCTTCCATGTCGGTGCTCTCGGCCCCACCGCGAGCTTCTCTAATCTCTACAGCCACGGCGGCTTCCTGCCTTACGGCATCGTTGCCGTGCTTCTCACATTGCAGATCGTGATGTTTGCCTACAACGGCGTGGAACTGATCGGTGTGACCGCAGGCGAAGCGCGCGACCCGGAAGTGGTCCTCCCGCGTGCCACCAACGGCATCATCGCGCGCATCCTCATCTTCTACATCGGGGCACTCATCATCATCATGTCGCTCGTCGCATGGACGGAGTTCAGCCCGAAGATGAGTCC
>DASPTE010000108.1:0-2685 GCA_035623585.1 Steroidobacteraceae bacterium
CGTGCCGATGCGCTGCCGAGTGCAGCAACCAACGAAGGCACCGCGGCCGTTCCCTGCACCGCGGCGGGGTAGATGAGAACCGCCGCGGGCGGATAGCGCAGGGCGAGTATATGCACAACGTCGTGGAGTGCGGCGCCGCTCGTGGAGGTCACAACGGCAATGCGACGCGGGAAGCGCGGCAGCGCCCGCTTGCGCTCGAGCGCAAAGAGACCCTCGGCGGCGAGCTTGTTCTTGAGGCGTTCGAACTCGCGTTTGAGCGCGCCGATGCCCGCCTCCTCGAGGTGCTCGACGATCAGCTGATATTCCCCGCGCGGCTCGTAGACGCTGATGCGCCCGCGGACGAGGACCTGCATCCCGGGACGGGGGACGAATCCGACAAGCGTGTTCTTCAGTCGGAACATCGCGCAGTGCAGCTGCGCGTTGCGGTCCTTGAGCGAGAAGTACCAGTGCCCCGAGGGCGGCTGCGTGAAGTTCGAGAGTTCCCCCTCGACCCAGAGCACGCCGAGGCCGCGCTCAACGAGGAGGCGCACCTCGCGGTTGAGGCGCGACACGCTGTAGACCTCGCGCACCGGCGCAGCACGGGCACCGATCGGCTCATTCACGGACATAAGGCACCTTAGCACGAGGTTTACCGAAGGGGGTCGCGCGGATATAATTGCGCATGCGCATCCTGGAAGAAGCTCTCACCTTCGATGACGTCCTGCTGATTCCGGCGTACTCGGAAATTCTGCCACGCGACGTCGATCTCTCCACCCGTATCACGCGGCGCATTCGCCTGAATCTGCCGCTGTTGTCTGCCGCCATGGACACCGTGACCGAGGCCCGCCTCGCGATCACGATCGCCCAGGAGGGAGGCATCGGCATCATTCACAAGAGCATGAGCATCGAGGCGCAGGCGCGCGAGGTGGGGCGCGTCAAGAAGTTCGAAAGCGGTGTCATCAAGGACCCGATCACGGTATCCCCCAACATGACGGTCCGCGAAGTCATCGATCTCACCCGCTCGCGCGGCATCTCGGGCGTCCCGGTCGTGGTCGGCAAGAAAGCGGTTGGAATCGTCACGCATCGCGACCTGCGCTTTGAGGACCGCCTCGAGGCGCCGGTCTCCTCGGTCATGACGCCGCAGGAGCGGCTCGTCACGGTACGCGAAGACGCTCCGAAGGAAGAGGTGCTGGCGCTGCTTCACAAGCATCGCATCGAGAAGCTGCTCGTCGTCAACGGCACCCACGAACTCGTCGGCATGATCACGGTCAAGGATTTTCAGAAAGCCAACGAATTCCCGCGCGCCTGCAAGGACGATGGCGGCCGGCTGCGCGTCGGCGCGGCGGTCGGCACCACTCCCGACACGATCGACCGGGTCGCGGCGCTGCGTGATGCGGGCGTCGATCTCGTCGTCGTCGATACCGCACACGGGCATTCGAAGGGCGTCACCGATACGGTAAAGCGCATCAAGGCGAAATGGGGCGATGCCCAGGTGATCGCGGGCAACATCGGCACCGCGGAAGCGGCGCGCGCACTCGTCGCCGCCGGAGCCGATGCGGTCAAGGTCGGTATCGGTCCAGGCTCGATCTGCACGACGCGCGTCGTGGCGGGAGTTGGCGTACCGCAGATCTCGGCGGTCGCGAACGTCGCTGAGGCGCTGCGCGATGCGGATGTCCCAGTGATCTCTGATGGCGGTATCCGCTTCTCGGGCGACATCGCCAAGGCGATCGCAGCGGGCGCGCACGCGGTCATGATCGGCAGCCTCTTCGCCGGCACCGAGGAATCCCCTGGCGAGGTCGAGCTCTATCAGGGCGCCTCCTACAAGTCCTATCGCGGCATGGGTTCGCTTGGGGCGATGGCCGAGCGCCACGGTTCCGCGGACCGCTACTCCCAGGATGCGGCCACGGAACTCGAGAAGCTCGTGCCCGAGGGCGTCGAGGGCCGCGTACCCTACAAGGGCAGCGTCGTCACGATCCTGCAGCAGCTCGCGGGCGGACTGCGCGCCGCGATGGGCTACACGGGGAGCCGCAACATCACCGATCTGCGCACCCGCCCGACTTTCGTGCGCATCACCAACGCCGGTGTGCGCGAGTCGCACGTACACGATGTCAGCATCACCAAGGAGGCGCCCAACTACCGGGCGTCCTGAAGGCGCCGCCCTCATGGCGAGTGTTCCCCGAGCTAACGAGGCTGCCGCCGCCCCCGCCGCTCCGCACGCCGACATTCATGCGCACGGGATTCTGATCCTCGATTTCGGCGCGCAGTACACGCAGCTCATCGCCCGCCGAGTGCGCGAGCTCGGTGTGTATTGCGAGATTCGCCCCTGGGACATCAGCGCTGAGGAGGTGCGCGCCTTCGCACCCGGAGGCGTGATTCTCTCGGGCGGCCCCGAGTCGGTCACCGACAAGAGCGCACCGCGGGCACCCGCGGCCGTGTACGAGCTCGGCGTGCCCGTGCTCGGCATCTGCTATGGGATGCAAACCATGGCGCAGCAACTCGGAGGACGCGTCACCCCCTCGAGCGAGCGCGAATTCGGCTACGCGCAGGTCACGGTGACCGGCGCCTCACGGCTCCTCGACGAGCTCGAGGATCGCCGCAACAGCGCCGGCCAGCCGCTGCTCGATGTGTGGATGAGTCACGGCGACCGCGTGGACAAGCTCCCTGCGGGCTTCGTGGCGACGGCGACGACCGACACCATCCCCTTTG
>DASPTE010000147.1:0-7332 GCA_035623585.1 Steroidobacteraceae bacterium
GCCATGGTATTGGCGTCCTCGACGCGCTCGGCGATGGTCTGGATGTTATGAGCACGCGCGGCGTCCACGAGCTTGCGCACGTGCAGCTGCAGCTGCGGATCGGCGGCGAGTCCCTGGACCAAGGTGCCGTCGATCTTGACGAAATCGAGCGGCATGGAGGTGAGCATCGCGGCACTGTTGCCCCCTGAGCCAAAGCCCTCGAGCGCAAAGCGGAAGTGCCGCGCGCGTAACGCCCCGGCGAGCACCTTCACCTGCGGCACGTAACTCGCCGCGCTCTCCTCGGTCACCTGGAAGCACAGCCGCTTGGGCTCCGCGCGGCTCGTGCGCAGATGATTGTCGAGCCACTCGTTGAAGCCGCCATCGCGAGCGGTGTCCTTCGAGAGCCGCACGAACAGGCACTCGGGCTTCTTCTGCGCCGCGAACGAGAGTGAGGCGCCGACCACCCAGCGGTCGATGTTCTTCATGAGGTCATTGCGCGCCGCGGCCGCCATGAACTCGGACGGCAACACCTCCCGCCCTTGCTGATCGATCATGCGCACCAGCACATCGAACATACGCGGGTCCTCGCCCTGGAGGCTCGCGATCGGTTGCTGCACGAGGCGGAAGCGGTTCTCCATGAGCGCCGCTTTGATGTGCGAGACCCAGATCTTGTCGTACTGCGCCACGCGGCTGTCGTTGTCCGCGCGATCCGACATGACGCTCTGATTGCCGCCGCGGGCCACGCCCTGATGCGAGCACTCGAGCGCATCGGCGACCACCGCATCGAGTTTCGCCGCGCCCGGGGGCACGACCGAGAGCCCGATGGTGCAGGTGATCGCCACCGACTTGTCGCGCACCCGCATGACGTGCTTCGCAACGCGCGCGAGCAAGCGCTCGCTCCAGGCGCTTATGTCCTGCTCGTTGCCACGCTCGAGGAGCACGAGGAATCTGACGCCGCCGAAGCGCCCGGCGAGCTCCTTCGGATGCAGGCTCTCCTTGATGAGTCTGCCGATCTCGATCAGGACCTCCTCGCTCGCGCTCGCCCCTACGACGCGCTCGAGGGCCGCGAACTTGTCGAGCTTGATGAGCGCAAGGCAGCGCATACCGCCCGCTGCCGGGGTGGCGAGCCGCGACCCGAGCGCCTCGAGGAGTTCGGGGCGCCTGAGCATGCCGCCGCCGGGCTCGGGGCGCACCGCGGGGGCGGGCCGGGGCGCGGGGCGGCGCTCCTCGCGCGGGCGCGAGGGCACGATGAGGCGCACGCAGGGGTCGCCCTCGCGATCCCCGAGCGCGAGCGTCATCTCAAGGGGCAGCACCGTGCCGTCGGCGAGGAGTGCGTTGCCGCGCAGCGCGTGATTCTGCCAGCGGCCCTGCAGACACGCGGCGAGCGCCCCGCGCAGCGCCGCATGCGTCGACTCCTCAAAGAGATCCATCACCGGCTGATCGGCGATGCCATCCTCGACGCCGTAGAGTTCGTGCCAGGCGGGATTCGCCTCGACGACGATGCCCTCCTGCACCTGGATGATGGCGTCATTGGACGCGTGCAGCACGTTGTCGAGCGCACTGCGCGCGTCGTGGGCGGATTTCTGCGTGGTGTCGAGCTGGCGCTCGACGCGAAATACGCGCAGCTCGCGCAGCACGACCGCCTGGAGCCGCTCGGGATTGACGAGCGTGACCGCATCGCGCGCCCCGACCGCGATGGCCTCCGCGATGCGCTTCTCGTCCACCTCGGCGACGAGCAGGAGCACCGGCACCATGGGGGCGACCTGGTCGCGCACCCGGATCGAGGCAGCGAGCTCGTCGAAGCTTCCGGCCACGTGCAGCAGCAGTTCCGGATTGAGCTGCGTGAGCGCATCGCCAAGATCGCGCAGCGCCGGAATCCAGGTGCAATGCACCGAGTGTCCCGCCCGCCGCAGGATGCTGTTGATGGCTTCGACGGGGTCACGTGCTGCGCTCAGCACGATGAGCGGAACGGCGCTCTGTTCGGTCACTACGCTCTCCGGAGAACACGCGTGCGCGGGAGCGCCGGGGATTCTAGCACCGCGAGATTGCGCCCCCGCGTGAGCGACCTCGCGGAATCGGCCGCGGCAGGGGTGCGACGCGCTTCGCACCCGGGGGCCAAACTGGCGGGGGTGGGGTGATGCCGCTATCATACGCGGCCCTTTGCAGGGGGCTCGGCAGGCTGAGCCCCGCACACGCGAGAACCATCATGGCCAGCTACACCACGAGCGAGATCCGCGGCGGTCTCAAGGTCCTGCTCGACGGCGACCCCTACACCGTGATCGAAAACGAGTTCGTGAAGCCGGGCAAGGGACAGGCGTTCAACCGCATCAAGGTGCGGAACCTGAAGACCGGGCGAACCATCGAGCGCACCTTCAAGTCGGGGGAATCGCTGGAAGCGGCCGACGTCGTCGACATGGAGATGCAATACCTCTATCAGGACGGCGATTTCTGGCACTTCATGGTGCCGGAGAACTTCGAGCAGTACACGGCCGGGAAGTCGGCGATCGGCGAGAACGCGCAGTGGCTCAAGGAGGGCGTGGTGTGCATCGTGACGCTCTGGAACAATGTGCCGCTTGTGGTCACGCCACCCGCGCACATCGAGTTGAAAATCGTGTCCACCGATCCGGGCTTGCGCGGTGATACCGCGACCGGCGGTCAGAAGCCAGCGACGCTTGAGACGGGCGCCGTGGTACGCGTGCCGCTCTTCATCAACGAAGGTGAAGTGATCCGTATCGACACGCGCACGGGCGAATACATCTCGCGCGGCAAACAATAACTCAGCTATCGCGCTCCATCGCGGCGGCGGGCGCGGCAGCCGCCGCCCCTGAGACGACCGCGCGCCGCGCCCGAAAGAACCCGTCGGCCGCGAAGATCAATAGCCCCATCCAGAGCACCGCGTACCCGAGCGCCATCGCGCGGGTGTAACTCTCGTGATAGAGGAGCACGCCCGAGGCGAGCTGCAGGCACGGCGCGAGGTACTGCAGCACCCCGACGGTCGAATACGCGATCAACCGGGCCCCATGGGCGAAGAGGAAGAGTGGTACCGCCGTGACGAGCCCGCTGCCGATGAGAAGCAGGGCGACCGGCGCGCCCGCCGCGGTGAACACGGCGCTGCCGTGCGTTTCACAGCCGATGAGATACGCGAGGGCGAGTGGCGTGACGAGCAGCGTCTCGGTCGCGAGCCCCGGGAGCGCATCGACGCTCATCACCTTGCGCAAGAGACCGTATAGCGAAAAGCACAGCGCGACGGTGAACGCGATCCACGGCGGCCGGCCCGCGAGCAGCGCGAGGTAGGTCACGGCGAGCGCCGCGAGTGCGATCGCGGTCCACTGCGCCCCATTCAGCCGCTCGCGTAATACGAACACCCCGAGCGCAACGTTAACGAGCGGATTGATGTAGTAGCCGAGACTCGTCTCGACGATGTGCCCGTGCGTCACGGCCCACACGTACACCAACCAGTTGGTGCTGATCAGGAACGCGGTGAGCGCAAGGCGCGAAAGAAGCGCCGGCGTCGCAAAGATCGTCGCGAGGCGGCCGAGCTCCCCGCGGGCGAACATCCAGAGCATGAGAAAAAGGCATGACCATACGAAGCGGTGCGCGACGACCTGGATCGCGGGGACGACGCTCAGAGGGTGAAAGTAGACGGGAAAGAGGCCCCAGATGGTGAACGCTGCGCATACCGCGGCGAGACCGCGGGAGGAAGGCCGGGCGGCGCTCATCGCTCGGGTGAGCCGCAGGCGATTGCGGCACTGTGGGAGACGAAAAGCGCCATGAGCGCTTCGAGCCCCCGGGCGTCTGCCTGATCGAAGCGTCCGGCACGGGGACTATCGATATCGAGCACGCCAAGGAGCTCTGCGCCCGAGAGCAGCGGCACCACAATCTCCGCGCGCGATGCGGGATCACAGGCAATGTGTCCTGCGAACGCGTGCACGTCGGGAACGACGAGGGTGCGCCTCTCGGCAGCGGCCGTTCCGCAGACACCGCGACCGAGCGCGATGCGCACGCAGGCGGGCTTGCCCTGGAAGGGTCCGACCACGAGCTCGGCGCCGCGCAGAAAGTAGAAGCCGGCCCAGTTGACCTCGGGCAGCGCCTCAAAGAGGAGCGCCGCCGTATTCGCCGCGTTGGCGATCAGATCGGACTCCCCCGCAAGCAGCGCCGCAAGCTCACGCGCAAGATGGGCGTAGTCGGCCGGCTTGTCGTGGAAGGCGTAGCGGGAGGTGAGGTGGGTCATAGCGGGCACGGCATGGACGAGGCGGGCTTATTTTCCAATAGACATCAGATGCGTGATGCGATAGCATCTGATGCATGCGCACCACACTCGACATTGCCGATGACGTGCTGCAGGCGGCCAAGGAGCGTGCGCGGCGGGACAAGAAGACCACGGGTGAGGTGATCTCCGAGCTCGCGCGCCGCGCGTTAACGACTTCGCACGCACCCGGCGCGTCCGACTCCGCAGCGGTCAAGGAGCCGCGCGCGGTCTATGGTCTCAAGCCCTTTGCGCGCCGCGGCGGCATCGTCACCAACGAGTTGATTGACAATCTGCGCGAGGAAGATGACGCCTGATGCGCTCCCTCCTCGATGTCAACGTGTTGATTGCGCTGCTCGATGCCGATCACACGCTGCATGAGCCGGCGATCAGTTGGTTCGCGAAGCACGGCCGCGGCGGCTGGGCCTCCTGCCCCCTGACTCAGAATGGCTGCGTTCGCATCATGGCCAATCCTTCCTACCCGAACGCTCTGCCAGTTGAAGCCGTAATCCGGCGGCTTGCCGACGCCTCGCGCAACAGTACTCACGAGTTTTGGCCGGACGATGTGAGCTTGCTCGATGCGCGCATTGCCGATCCCACGCGAATCCTGACTTCGAGCCAGCTCACGGATCTCTATCTCCTCGCGCTCGCGGTCGCCCACGGCGGGCGGTTCGTGAGCTTCGATAAGAGCATCTCCTTTGAGCCGATCCTGGGCGCGCGCCCTCAGCACTTATTGAGGCTCTAGGGCGCGCGCGGCACCTCAGGCGCGCGCCGTGGGGAACGCGAGCACCTCGTCGATGTGTTTGGCGCCGGATGCAAGCATGAGCGTGCGATCAAAACCAAGTGCCACGCCGGCGCACTGGGGGAGACCTGCTTCGAGCGCCGCGAGCAGCCGCTCATCGATCGGAGCGAGCGGCAAACCAAGGCGTCGACGCGCGGCGTTGTCGCGCTCGAAGCGCGAGCGCTGCTCGCCAGCCTCGGTGAGTTCCTCAAAACCGTTCGCGAGCTCGATGCCCTCGACATAGAGTTCGAAGCGCCGCGCGGCACGCGGATCCTTTGGGTCGAGACACGCGAGCGCCGCCTGGGTCGCGGGATACCCATGCAGGAAGGTCAGCGCGCCGCGGCCGAGGCGTGGGCCAACGAGAGCGCCCATCAGAAGCTCGAGCCAGACGTCGCGCTCGGCCGTCCCCGCAGCGCGAAAGCCGAGGGGCTGCGCCGCGCGCTCGAGCAGCGCGGTGCTTGCGGTGAAGGGATCGAGCCCGAGCTCGCGTTGGAAGACCTCGCGATAACTCACCCGCTCACTCGAGCGGCCGGCACCCCACTCGCCGAGTAGCGCCCGCACCAGTGCTTCGACTTCGTCCATGAGCGTCTCGAGCGAATAACCGCGCCGATACCACTCGATGAGTGTGAATTCGGGGTTATGGAGAGCGGAGCGTTCGCCGCCGCGCACGACGTGGCAGATCTGGTAGATGTCGCCGCTCCCGGCCGCAAGCAGTCGCTTCATCGCATACTCGGGAGAAGTGTGCAGGTAGAGCTGCAGCGCACTCTCGGGCGGTCGGTGGGCGCCTTCCTCGAGCTGCACCCGCGCCGAATGCAGCTGCACCTCGCTCACCGGAGCATTGATAAGGAGGGGCGTATCTACCTCGAGCACCCCGCGGGCGGCGAAGAACTCGCGCGCGCGCGCGAGCGCCGTGGCACGCGCGCGCAGCCCCTCGAGCGAGGCGGTTGGCCGCCAGTCCGCCGCGCGCGCCGTCACAGGAGTCGCGCGAGCGGCTGTCCGACGCGCACCGGGTTGCCCGCCCCAAGTGCGGGGAGCCACTCGCTCGTTCCAGGCGGCAACAACACGATGACCGTCGAGCCCATATTGAAGCGGCCGAACTCCGCACCCTTCTCAAGCTCGCCCGCAGCGGGCGTGAGCGCGAGCGGCGTGCGGTTGCGCGGGTTGCGCGGTGCGAGCTCCCCGTGCCAGACCGTGGAGAGGCTGCCGACGAAGAGCGCCCCGACCAGCACCACAGCGAAGCTGAGCGCACCCTGCTCGAAAAGACACACGAGCCGCTCGTTGCGTGCGTAAAGACGCGGCACGCCCGCGGCGGTCGTGGCATTGACGCTGAAGCGCTCTCCGGGCACGTACGATGCGCTGCGCAGCGTGCCGGCGAGTGGCATGTGTACCCGGTGGTAGTTCGTGGGTGCCAGATAAAGAGTCGCGAACGCGCCACCCGCAAAGCGGGCGGCGGGTTCCGCGGCCAGGAGCTCATCGGCCGTATAAGCATGTCCCTTCGCCTGCACGAGCCAGGGGCCCTCGAGCCGTCCGACCTGACTCACCCTGCCATCGACCGGGGAGACGAGCGCTGCGGGATCGGGGTCGATCGGGCGCGCATCGGTGCGCAGTGCGCGGGTGAAGAACGCGTTGAAGGTCGGAAACTCGAGCGGATCGGGCTGCTCGGCATCCGTCATGTCGGGCTGATAGCGGCCCATAAAACCGCCGATGAGCGCGTTCTTGAGAGGCCGCACACGGCTGCGGGTGAGCCAGTATGCAGCCCGTGAAAGCGCGTGCTGGGGCAGCAGGTACTGAAGCGCAACAAAGAGTCGTCCCATCACCCGCCCTCAGTCGCGTGGCTCATGTCGCGGATGGCGCCTTGCCCGCCTTGAGGTAGGGGCGGGCCCGCTCGATGTCAGTCGTAATCGCCGCGACGTCGAAGGGTGGGGTAAAGACCGCGCAGATACGTGCACGGCCATCGAGCAGGAAGAGTACCGCGGAGTGATCCATCGTGTAGTCCCCGCCCGGGAGCTCGATGCGGTTCGTGGCGACGCCGACGCTGCGCGCGAGGGCGGCAATAGCCTGCGGATCGCCGGTGATTCCCTCGAACGCGGGATCGAAGGCGTGCACGTAAAGGCCGAGAACGGCGGGCGTGTCGCGCTCGGGGTCGACGCTCACGAACAGCACCCGCAGCGGCGCGGACGCTGCGCGCTTTTTGATCTGCGCGAGCTTGAGGAGCGTCGTCGGGCAGACATCCGGACAATGGGTGAAGCCGAAGAACATGAGCGCGGGCGGGCCTTCGAGATCCGCACGCGACACGGGCCGGGTGGTGGTGTCGGTGAGATGAAAC